>JAGNKU010000017.1 GCA_017999985.1 Phycisphaerae bacterium
GGGCCGAAGTCCTTCGCGAGCGTTTCGCCGTACAGCTCCTTCACCGGGCGCATCGCGTCGCGGATGTTGTCGAGCTCGCGCGACACGTTGCCGTCGGGGTCGCGGTAGTACTTCTCGGCGAACAGCCAGTAGCGGGCGATCAGCTCCTTGACGGTGATCTCCTGCGGCGAGACACGGAGCTTGCGGCCGTTGGCCAGCCAGTCGGCGACCAGCGCGTTGTAGCGCTGGCGGGCCTCGGGCGTGTGGTGCAGGCCCAGGTAAAAGCGCCGGCCGGAAAGCTCGACGTACGCCTGCTGCGTGAACTTGTGGATGCGGAACTTGGGCAGCCGTTGGGATTTCGCGGTCACGACCGTCTCCCAAAAGCGATCGTGTACACTACACGAATCGCGCCTCGGGTTACGGCCGCTCCGCCTTGCGGGCGGGTCGTCGCAACTAGCGACGTCAGCGTCCTTTACGTCAAAAGCGGGCGATGGGATTCGAACCCACGACGTCCAGCTTGGGAAGCTGGCATTCTACCACTGAATTACGCCCGCAGGCGATAAAAACCTCAACGCCGGGCATTATCGAGGGTTGCGCTCCACCCGTCAAGATCACGTTCAGGCAGTTAGCTCCCGTTGGATGCGGTTTCAGGCGGTTAGTTACATGCGACCCGCCAGAAAACCGCCAGTAGGCGGGCCACGGATGGTTCAGTGGTAGGCTGGCCTCGGCCGCCCGCACGTCGTCGATCGCCTTGTTGAGCCGGGCGACGATGTGGTAGCGGTCCAAGATGTGCAGGGCTTGCCCGGCCTTCTTGGCGATCACCTTCAGGTACGGCTGCCACATGTCGCTGCAGACGAATTGCAGCGCCGCCGTCCGTTCGCGACCCAGCATGCGGAAGAACCGCAGCAGCGTCTTGGCCGTACGTTCCGGCCCGAGCCACAGCAATCGGCGGCAAGCGCTGTCGATCTGGTAGACCACGGTCAGGTAGCGGTGGCCCTTCTGGAACTGCACCTCGTCCACGCCGATGGCCGTAATCCCGCTCAAATCCCGGTGCGCCAGGCCGTATTCAACCACCCAGGCCACGGCGCGGAACACGCTCTCCCAACTGGTGCGGAAGATGCCGGCCACCTCGCGCCAGCTCAGCCGCCGGGCCCAGCGCGCCAAGAAGACCGCGTAGGCGGTGGTCAGGTGGTGCTTGCCGTCCGCCCAGGGCAGAAGCTCGGCCGTCACGCCGCAGCGCGGGCAGTCTACCCGCCGGCGGGCGTAGAGCAGGAACACGGCCAGGCCCCACAGCGGGACGAACGCGAACCGCCGCACCGGCAGCGTGTCGTAGCCCGGTCCGCGGCGGCCGCAGCCGGCACAGACGGGGCGGGAGCGGCGATGCGGCCGCACGGTGATCTCGATCTCGTCGTCGACGAGGCGGGCTTTTTCGTAGACGAAGCCCTTGACGGGGTGGACGCGATTGAGGACGGTCTTGACGCGCATCGTTCGGCAGCTCCGCTCGGGTTGGTACCTTCACCAGCACCAACCTACCGGAACTCCGGACGATGCGTTGTTTACGGCAACCCCCGCGCCGGCCGGCCACGCCCAGCGCGCGCTTCGCCGCGTTCCCCGGCGACGGCCCGGCCGCGCTGTCCCGCCGCCGTCCTCACCGCGGAGGGGAAGAAGCCCAAGGACGGGGCCTGGGGGAAACTGCGGAGCTGGTTCCCCCAGCATCAACTAGCAACCCACGAATTCTGCCGAAGAGCCACCTTTCGGGCGACGGCCGCCGGGACAGCCTCGTCGAAAAACAGCCAGATATGCCCACCCTCGCCAGAGCGCGACCTTTCCAGAGCGGCTGGGACGCTCATCCTGCGGCATGTCTCCAGGAACGCGGTCACATCCTCGCGCCAGTGGGCCTTGTCGAAATCGGCCGCCAGGAAGAAGCAACTTTCATCCAGAAGCATCGGATAGACGCCCATGACGAAATCGCGACCGTTGTTATCGCGGCCGGAAAGATGCCAGCGGATCGCCTCGTCCGTAACGGGCAGGAAGTGCCGGTTCGGGTATTCGGCGCATTTGATTCTGGGCTTCTCGCACAGGCCCCGTGCCCATTCGTTGCCACACGCCGGTTGATAACCGGTTTTACCGGTCTTGCGACTCTCGAAACGCCGCGGATAGACATCATCGCGACCCCGAAAGAGCGAGCGGAACAGCGCGACCTTCGCCTCCGGGGAAGATTGGTTGCTCAGGATGGCCTGTGACGCGCACATGCAGTCGTTCCGCGCCATCGTAAGGTGTCACAGCACGTCGCGCAATTCGATCAGGGCCACCTGCCGACCTGGCAGATGCTGCTGATCAAGGTCGCCGGCCAGGTGCTCCAGTCGGCCCGCCGGATCCTGGTGCGCGTGCCGGCCCACTGGCCGTATCTGCACTACTTCCGGCATGTCTGTGAACGGATTCGGGCCTGGCGCCCCCCGTGGCCCGCGCCGTTCTGACCACCGTACAACCCGGTTCGCCAGTTGGGGGTAGGGGGTGTTTTGCGCCCGCCACGTCCGCCACCCGCGCACGACACCCGCCGACGCCGTTGCGCCACCCTCCACACCAAATCACGGAGCCGTATGAATAATCCGGGGTATGACTTCAAAGTGCTGGAACTTCTGTATGCCCCAAACCACAAGGAGTGTCAACTATACTGTGCTGGACTTAATATGCCCCCGCCACGCGCACCGCCGGCCGCCGAGAAGCCAAGTTTGCATACAGCTCGGCGTATTGCCGCACCATGCGGTCACGCCCACCGATCACCGCGGCAACTCCGCGCGCCTCCGCTGCCTGCCGCCGCGACTGCTCATCACATTCCAGCGCCCGCAGCATGCAGCGTGCCGCCGCCTCCGGATCATTCGCCCCACAGAACCACGCGGATCGCCCCGCCGTGAGTAGCTCCCGCATCGCCGGGACATCCGACACCACCAACGGACACTCCGCCGCCATCGCCGCCAGCACGCTCTCCTGCGGCGCGTCCCCGGCCGGCAGATACACGCCGAGATCTGCTGCGCACACCAGGTCCGCCACCGCCATCACACGCGACACGTGGCACGCCATCCACTCGTGCCGGCACGCCTGCACCAGCCGCCGCACACGCGCCGCTTCACGTCCGCCTTCCGGCAACATCACCCGCACCTCGGGCCGCACTTTCTCGAGCAACAACGCCGCCCACGCGCCCACGTACGCCCCGCTCCCCCGCGTCGCTGGCGGCAACACCGCGACCGCCACGTCTCCCGCTGCCAATCCCAGCCGTTCACGCGCCGCCGCCCGCCGCCCGCCATCCTCCGGCGCCAGTTCAACCGCGCTGCGCACGAGCGCGCACCGCGCCGCCGGCAACCCGAGTCCCAGCAGCCGCGCGCGCGTCGTCGCCGACCGGCACACCAGCGACAAGGTGCTCCTGGCCGCCCACCGCGCGATCGGCTCCAGCTTGTCCCCCGCGTCGACCTCCAGCACCACCGGCCGGTGCGTCGCCGCCAGCGTCAACCCCCACTCTGCCGCCGCTGCCGTCCACGCGTGCAGGATGATCACACCCGGCTCCCCGCCCGCCCCGCACCGCGCCAGCACACGTCGCAACGCCGCCCGTCGCACGCCGCTCAGCGCCACGGGCACATGCACGCGCGCCGCCACCGGCGCATCCACGGATGGACCTGGCCCTGCCCCCAACTGCATGATCGTCCGTGCATGCCCCTCCCCTACGCCCCGCCACACCGCCTCCAGCGCGCGACACCGCACCTCCGACATATCGGACGTGACCAAGTGCATGATAGTCACATTCGCCGATCGCACGCGCAAACCGTCCGCTGGCAGCCTGTCAAACTCGCGGCCGCATTGTACGCGCAACCTATTGAACAGCGACAACCCCCGCCCGCGACACCCCACCGCGCAACCCACGCCGGGCTACGCCGATCAGGCCGTCCCTTCTTTCGCTTCCTTCGCGTCCGGCGACTTCATGCGGATCGTGCCGCGCAGCCGGCGCCCGGCGACCGACTCCGTGTTCGGGTCGGAAGCCGGCATGCTGATGACCTTCGGCTTGGCGGGCGCCATGTCCTCTTCTTCTTCATCCGCCGGCGAGCTCAGCCAAGTGAGGATGCTATCCTCAAGGCTCTGGCTCTGCGGGATGTCGAAGCGCTCGCCACACCGCTTGCACCGCGCTGACCGACCCTGTGCCTCGACCGGGAGCCGATACTTCGCTCCGCAGTGCGAACAGGCACACTTGATCGTCTCAGCCATGACTCACCTCGTTCATTCCGCGCGCACGATGCACGTACAGCGGACGCCGTGCGCGTACCAAATAAACCGCACGCGGCCTCAGTCGCACAACCCAATTGTCGGCTGAGTATGAAGCGTATGAACGAGATGAGAAAAACGATGGCGTTTCACAGAGCACGCTCAGCCCACATGCTCCACTATTATCGTATCGGCCTGCACGTGGCTTTGCAAGAGCTTTGCGCCCTTCATCCATCCAGTTCGCCATTTGTTATACGGCTGAAACACATCGGATGTTCACGTCCGACTCCACTCGGCACACCGCTCACAAATCGGGAGCGATTCCAGATTCAGCCCCCGATGCGCCTCTCGCACCGCCACCAACCGCGCCCCACCCCACGCCGCGCCCACCCCCTCCGTCACCCAGTTCCCCATCCGCACCTCACCCCCACAATCCTGACCACACAGAGCCACTGTCCCGTCCGCCAGCAACATCATCCGCGTCGCCAGCCGCCGACAAGGCTCCCTCAGGTCCGGCGTCGCCCGCAACAACGTGTCCGCCGGCAGCAGCCCGCCGTAGTCGTTGTACCCCGTGATCACCGCGCTTCCCACCTTCTGAATCCAGTGGTCGTAAAACCGCTCTAGCTCGTCCATCGTCGCGGCACACCGCGTCAGACTGCAAACCACCAGCGGCTCGGGGGCTTTCCGCTCTCGCCGCAACGCTTCCAGGCGTTCCACATTCGCAACGACCTGCGCGTAGAGATCCGCCCCATGCACCCGCCGGTACGTCTCCGGGCTGTGAGCGTCGATCCGCACCTCGACCACGTCCACGGTGTTATCGAACAGTGCCGCCACATGCTCCTCGGTCAACTCCGCGAGCGCCGTCCCCACCCCGATCCCATACACCCCCGCCGACCGCAGGATTCGGCACACCTCCGCAAACTGCGGATGCAGCAGTGGATCACCATGCCCGCCCAGAAACACCAGCCGATCATCGTACCGCGCCAACTCCGCCGCCAGCCGCTGCACTGCCGCCAAGTCCGCGATCTCTCGCCGCGGCACTCGCGCCCCCCGCGGCCGCAACGTCGTTTCAGGCAACGGATCGGCCGTCGTCAGCTCCAGCTCCACCTCCACCGGCAACGCCCCCGCCCGGTCATGCCCCACACCCTGGGTCCATTCACACAGCGCCGCCGCGTCTGCATCCTCACCCAGCTCCGCCAGCGCCATGTCGAGCAATTCCCGGCTGCGGCGCGTATCGCCCGTGAACCGCGCCGCCGTCTGCACGACCTGCCGCGGCACGCCGTAGCACGCCGGCTGCGTGATCGGATCGCCCTGGGCCAGCTCCGGCCGATACGCCAGCAGCAGCCCCACCGGGATGTTGAACTCCAGCAGGTCCTGCAGTGCCTCCCGCCGCATCACCGCCCCCGCCAGCCCCGGCGGCGCTTGCGTGAAGACCATCTTCGCCTCGTGCTCGGTCGCCTGTGTGTGCGCCACCATCGCCGTGGCGATTCGCACATCCAGCACCGGCGAATGTCCCTCGATACACAGGACCGCGTCGCAGCGGTAATGGTCCAACACGAGCGCCGCCGCCTGCGGATCGATGAACTCGTCAAACCAGCTCGACCCCACCAACCCCCCACGCCACGATTCCAGGTTCCACTTCCGCGCCGCGGTCAACAAGGCCCGGCGTGGCCGCGGCGACGAATCCAGCGGCAGAACCTCGATCCGGTCCTCCACGCCGGCGTCGCGCACCACGGCCGCCGCGGCGTCGCCATCCCGCGCCCGCACAAACAAACACCGCGCGCTGACGCCCTCAATGCGTGCTACCCGCAACAAGGTCCGCGCCAGAATCCCGCGTCCGCCCACCGTGGCCAACAGGGCCGAAGCATTCCCCGCTGGCCCCGTGACAAAATCAGCAAATACAGCGGCGACAATATTCATACGGTCTGCTTCACGCGAAGTGGGCGCTCATTACCGTCACGCCACGCACCCCGCAGCATAGCCCCCCGGTGGTCGAATTCAACGGGGGCGCCAGCACCTCCTCTTCCCCGGTGTGCGGCCTTCGCTGGCACAGTCACCCGCGCGCCGCCAGAATGCACCATCATGCCAAGGCGCAGATGGGTTGCACTGGGTGCTCGCGTGGCGCGTTTGCTGCTGCGACCGCCGCGTCGCACCGCGGAGTTGGTCCGGCAGAGCTACGACCGCGTCGCGTGCGGCTACGACCAGGCCTGGACCGACCACATGCGCGGTTTCTCTGATGAGCTGCTCGCGCGGCTCGCTCCGTGGCACGGCGCGGAGTGCCTCGATCTCACCTGCGGCACCGGCCACGTGACCAACGAACTGGCGCGCCAGACCGACACACGCGTACAGGGCGTGGACGCCTCCGCGGGAATGCTCGCGCAGGCCCGCGCGCAGTTCGGCACCCGCTGCACGTTCATCCAGGCCGACGCGACCGACTACTTGCACACTTGCCCGCGCCACAGCTTCGACATCATCACCTGCGCCTGGGGCCTCGGCTACACGCACCCGTGGCGCATCATCCGCGCGGCGGCCCGCGTGCTGCGCCCTGGCGGAAAGCTCGGGATCATCGACAATTCGCTTTTCTCGCTCGCCGGCGTGCTCTGGACCTCCGTCCTGGCATTCGCCGAGCAGCCGCACACGCTCGTGCATGCGATGCAGGTGCGCTTCCTGCCGGGTAGCTGGTGCCTCACACTCCTGATGCGCGCCGCCGGTCTCGCGGTACTGTCCGCCTGGGATGGCGCCAAGACCTACCGCGTACCCACCGGCGACGCCGCGATCGCGCGTCTGACCGCCACCGGCGCCGCCGCCGGCTTCGAGTTCGCCGCCGACGAGCACCACCGCGCGGCCATCTTCGCGCGGTTCGCTCACCTGCTCGAAGAACGCTGCCACGGAGACGCCGGCATCCCCGTCACGCACCGCTACCTGGCCGCCGTGGGGCAGAAACGATGATCGCCCTGCTACGCCTGTGCCGTCTCTACTACGCTCTGCCGATGTCAACCATCCTGACGCTGACGCTCTGGTACCTGCTCGGCAGCAGCATCGGCACCCAGTGGGTCGGCGTACTCTGCGCCACGTTCGCCCTGGCGCTGGTCATCGCGGGCGGCTACGTGCTCAACGACGTCTGCGATTGGCGCATCGACGCCATCAACATGCCGCAGCGCCCGATCCCGTCCGGCCACGTTCGGCGCCGCACCGCGCTGTTCTTGGCACTCGGTCTATTCTGCGGCGGCCTGGCATTCGGACTCGCGTGTCGCTGGCAATTCCAGCTTACCCTCCTCGGCGTCATCGGCCTGCTCATCCTCTACAACCTGCGGGCCAAGCACTGGGGCCTCGGCAAGCAACTGACCGTCGCCGTGCTCATGATCAGCTTCTATCCGCTCGCGTTTGCACAGGCCGGCCTGCAGGAAAACAGCCGCGTCGGCACGCTCTTCGTCTTCCCCGTCTGGCTATTTCTCACCTGCTTCGGCTACGAGACGCTCAAGGACATCCGCGACACACAGGGTGACAAGCTCATCACACGCGTCCCGTCGTGGATCCAGCGCCGCCCGCAGTTCGCGTTGCGCGTAGCGCGCGCCGCGATCGTGGCCGGCGCGCTGGCACTGCTCGGGCCGGCGTTCCTCGGCTGTGGCTGGGTCTACGCGATCCTCGTCCCGCTGCCGATCGGCCTCGGTGTCTGGGCCGCCTGCCTGCCGCAACTGCACGCTCGCATGGCGATCTACGGCCAGCTCTTGCTGGTCGGCATCGCCGCCACCCTGGATATGCTCATCCTGGGTTCTTGAACTGCTCCCCCGCTCTCAGCAACCGCCGGTATCCCTCAGGCAACGGCCCCTGTGGGTGACACGCCCCGCAGATCCGCTCGCTCTCCGCGCGCGGCAGTGGCAGCGGTCCGCCTGCTTCATTCAGCAGCGGGCCAACAGCGTTCATCAAGCAGCCCCGGCGTGGCACCGGGAAGAACGCGCCCATGCGGTTCCAGATGCTGAGCAGCGGCTCGGTCACAACGCTGCCAAAGCTCAGCGGCGTCAGATCGCACGGGCACACCTCGCCGGCCGCGTCGATGAAGAGATGGTGAAACCCCGCCCCGCAGCCAAACACTTCATCCGACTCCAGGTACGCGAACGCCGCAATCGCCGGCCCCGTCGCCCGGCGATTGTACGCACGCTGAAAGTCCGCCAGCGCGCCCCGTTCGTCCGCATTCAGCGTCGCGGCCGCACAGCCCCGCCACGCACCCGTCGCGACCGGCGTCAGGATGCGAAACTCGCCGGCCCCCCAGCGCTGTGCCAGTGCGTACAACGCTGCGAGGTCGCCGCCGGCCAGCTTCTCTCGTGTCCCAACCGTCGAGATGGCAAGGTAAATGCCCGCGTCGCGACAGGCATCCGCCGCGGCCACCGCTTCAGCAAACGACCCGGAGCAGCCGCGCACGCGATCATGCGTCGCGGCGGCCGCGCTCTCCAGCCCGATCGTGACACACCCAACACCGGCGTGGGCCAGGCGCGCCGCCCGCCCCGCATCCAGCGTGTGCCCGGTCGTGAACAGGACCGTCGTCATTTCTGGTCCGGCGGCGCCGATCAGGTCCTCCAGGTCGTCCCGGAGCAGCGGCTCCCCGCCGGTGAGCCCCAGCGTGCAGGTGCCCAGGGCTTTGATCTGCGCCACCACATCGCGCATCTGCGCCGCGGACATCTCAGCATTCGTCCGCCCCGCGTAGCTGCAATGTGCACAGTGAAACGGGCAGCGCCCCGTCACGGCCAGGTAAGTCGAGTACGGCACACGCCGCCGCTCGATGACCGCCCGACAGAAGCGGTCGAACGCCGGCGACGGGTACGGCGGAAAGAACGTGTTGATGTGCACCTGGCCCGCGAACCGGTGCGGCTTCTCGCTGCGCATCCGGCGGAGCAGGTACCACAAGTGCTGCGCCGGCACCCGCCCGACCATGCGGGCAAACATCCGCAGCACCAACAACGTGCGGGCGATGCTCATCCGGCCTCGTCCTCGCCAGTCGGCACCGCCGGCGGTGTCTCTGGAGGGGGCGTCGCCGCCGGCGCGAACCAGCGCAACAACGCGCCGCAAATCGCGCCGACGGCCAGGCCGGCGACGGCCCCGCAGCCCAATCCGATGAGTAACACCATGTCGTCCGCATGACTCGACATGAACATGAGTAGCGCGTGCAGGAGAATTGTCGAGAGTACGCCGACGCCAAACCCGACCAGGGCTCCGAGCCCGGCCAGTCCGCGTTCACTCGAGCGCCGCGCCCTCCGGATCATCACCCAACACCAAGCCACGCCCGCGAGCAGTCCGGCGAAAGCACCGCAGCACAGGCCAATCACACCAAACACCGGCGCGTCCCAACTGACCATGAATCCGTAAGCCGCCCCGGCGAACAGCCCGAAGAAGCCCGCCGTCACCGTGCCCAAGACGAGCACAATGCACGTAAAGAGGACAACGGACCGACGCGCAACGTGGGTCTCACTGCTCATGCTTCACCCCGTTTCTCGCCCGGGACTTCGGTCCACCGCGCGTTTTCCGTTCCGCGGACTGCTTGCCTGACCGCTGCCCGGCAGACGCTGCCGCAGATCGCGCCCACGACGAGCCCCGCCGGCAGGCCGACCACCATCCCAAAATCGAGCATGCCCAGACCACCGAGTCCCGCCACCCGCGCCAAGGCGATATGTAGGACTAACGTCGATAGCGCACCGGCGACCAGCCCGCACACCGCGCCAATCCGCCCGAGCTTTCTCGGGCCGAACCGCACCGCACGCGCGATCATCGCCTGGCACCAGAGTAGTCCGACCACGAACCCGGACCCGGCACCCCACCACATTCCGGCGGACGCGAGCTTCGCTTCGGCGCGAACACTCTCCGACACGTACATCTGCCCCGCGACACCGCCAAAGAACGCCCCTACCAGCGCGGCAACCACTGACACACCGATCGTAAGCCCCACGAGCGGCCCAACCTTGGTCTTCATGCTCGCTCCCACCGTTCGCTGCGGCGGGCCAACCCGCCAACCCCTTCGTCACTACGTCGCTACGTCACTACATCGCTTCTTCCCGCCTGAGCATTGAAAACCAACACCTGACGACTGTCGACTCCGTTTTTTCAGCAGTGCTGGCCCTCTCTGCGTTCGCCGCGCCCTCCGCGGCTATCCTGTCCATGGAGGGTTGCATGTCCCACGTGCCCGCATCGTGCACCGTTGCCGCTCACATTGTCACCTTGTTACCTGTGGACCTCGTTACGCCGTTCCTCCGGCTGACAGCTTCAATGTCTCAATAACGAAGGATGCCAAGTAGGCCGCGCAAAATGATCCGCTTCCCCCCTGGTTCGACACGATCAGCGACGCCCGCCGCGTTTGGCGTGCAAACAGCGGCACCCAGCCCTGTGCCTGACTTGGCCCGGGCTGGGTGCCAGCGATTCTGTCGATCAGACGGCGCGCAGCTTCACGGCGCCGTCGCCGCGATTGCCCGCTACGGGCAGTCGATCGGCAGCGGGTTCATCGTCAGCAGCGACACGAACGGATTGATGTCGCCAAACGACGGGTACACGCCATCGCCGTTGATGTCACCGTTCGCCGGCGGGCAGTCCGGGTACGTGGCCAGCCACGTCGCGTGGTTGGACAAGTACAGCACGAACGGGTTGATGTCGCCGAAGTTGACCTGCCCGCTGCAGTCCAGGTCACCGTAGCAGGCCGGCGGCGCCGACTGCCCGATCCACAGGTCGCGGATGTTGATCTCGTCGAAGCCGATGCCGCCCCAGTCGGTGCCGAAGAACTCGATCTGCGCCACGCGGCTGAGGTCGAAGCCGTCATCGCTGAGGTCATCGCCGACGCCGGGGTGCGCGGCGAGCTGCTGCTGGATGTTGACGTCGACGGTGAGCCACTCCGGATACTGGTGGCCATACAGCGGGTTCGGCTGCCCGTCGATGGTCGGGTCGTAGAAGTTCGGCCCGTAGCAGATGCCCATACAGCCGCGCAGCCCGTACGCATCGCGCAGCGTCACCATGATCGGCGCATCCTGATAGGGCTTCGGCTCGCAGTTCGGGTCCTCGGGATCGCAGCTCCAGTTCGACGCATCCTGGAAATAACGGGCCGCGAAACGCAGATTCATGTTCGCGCCCGAGAGATCCACCGTGCCGTAGCAGGTCTTCAGCAGCCGAATCCACGGACCGTGGTACCAGCCGCCGCCGATCAGCATGTAGCCGGTCGTCCAGGTCGTCGGCGTCCCGTAGATGTCCTCGCCCACGTAGATCGAGGCGACCTCGGAGTAGCCTGACCACCACGGGTCTAGCGGGTCGACCCCGACGAGCGGCTCATAGATCACCGGGCCGACGCCGGGGTAATCGATCTGCGTATCGAGCGCAAGCTCGACCGGCAGCGGCAGGCCGCCACCGACTGTCACGACCACGTCATCCGTGTCGCGGGCGCACGGGTCGTCGCCCTGCACCTTAAGTGTGATGTAATGGACACCGGACAGCAACTGCACGGTCGGCGTCGCGCCGGTTGCGAGCTGCGTGGAGCCTTCAAACCACGCGTAGGTGGTGGCGTTGATGCTGCCAGTGCCGTTCAGTTGGACCGCCTTGAGCTGACCGCACGTGCCCGGGACGCTCTGGTCGGGGCCGGCGTTCGCCGTCGGCGGCGGGAGCTGGATGAACGTCACGTCCGCCACGCCCATCGTGTAGTTGGCCGTGCCGCCCCACACTACGCTCTCGATGCGGAAGCCGGTGATCTGGGTCGCATCGAATTCCGGGTTCTGCTCACCCGGGTGCGGGTCGTCGATGCACGCGGAGAGCGTGTACCATTGGCCGTCGTTGGGCACGTTGAACGGATACCCGCGATAGCCGTTGTTGGCTGTGTACAGGCGCAGCCACCAGCCAACCGTGCTGGGCAGGTCCGTGCCACCGTTGCGGAGCGTAAAGGTGAGCTTACCGCCGGTGGCGTCGAACGGGCACACGGGCTGCACGTTCAGGCCGTAGTAGCCGTTGGCGCCCTGCACATCCATCGCCACGCCAGTCTTGCCGTAAATGGTCTGAATGTAGACGGGGTACGGGCCGCTGACGCCGGCCGTGGAGTCGAAGTCGTTAAACCAGCCGGCCTCCGGGGCACCGCACGCGTCGAGCGTGATCTGCACCGTGTCCGGATCGCTGTTCACGCCGTTCGTGTCACGCACCACCAGTGAGATACTGCTGGTCTGACCGGGCGGCAGGATGACCTGCGGCGTCGGGCCGGTGCCGATGACCTGGCTGCCGCGCGTCCACGTCCAGCTCGCGATGCTCGCGCCCGGTGCGGTCGCGTAGCTGCCGGTGCCGTCGAGCTGCACGATGCCCGGCGCCAGCGGACCCTGATCCGGGCCGGCGTCCGCGACGGGCTTGTTGATCGGCGGGATGACGGCGCCCGTTACCCAGAACGTGGCGGTTGGATCGCTGTCGGGGTTGGTCGAGTTTGAGCAGCCCTGCTTGATCCAGACCTCGCCGTTGTGGAAGCACGCCGCACTGCCGCTGCTGCTGAAGGCGGGCAGGATGCCGAGCGTCCACTTGTCCTGCGCGATGTCGTAGACGCCGTACCGATCGGTCACGCCGCCCCAGCCTTCGTGGTCGGCATTGCTGCGCCCAAAGAGCACGAAGACGCCGCCCAGCGGGCCGATGACCGGGCTCTTCCAGTTCGGGGGAAGCGTGACGACAGCCGACCCGTAGCCGGGCTCGATCGGGAGCGGGCCGAGGTCCTCGGCCGGAGTGAGATTCGGTGGATCCGTCCAGTCATCCCAATTCGGACCGATGTAGAAGTTTGGGCTGTACTCCGCCGGATCGAAGCGATAGAAGCGGTCGCCGGTCCCGGGCGGATTCGTCTGCCAATCATTCTTGATGCCGTAGATCATGCCGCCGACGTTCGCCATTTGGACAACACGGCTGAACCAGTTCGAATTCTGGCCCAACATGCTGGTCTTGATCGAACTGCGCGTGCAGTACGGCGCATCCAGGTCCAGGAGGTCGATCTGCGCCAGCGCGCCGCCCTGGTTGGTATCCGACGCGTGCACATTGCTGAAGAGGTCGTTGCCGGCCACGACAAAGCCAGTGTTACCGAACTTGTCATTCGCGTGCGTGGACCAGTTGGTGGAAGCAATGTCATAGACCAGCAGTTGCCCGACATCGTTCGTACGGATGTATGCCAGCAGGCTGCCCTGCGTTCCCAGCGTCGGCGCGTAGGCCAGCGAGCCGCTCATGTTGCCCCAGTCCCAGAAGTACCCGGGCGGCGTGGCCAGCGTCTCCCACGTGCCGCCGGTGGTCGTGCGATAGAAGTCGCCGGGGCCTTTGACCCAGTACAGGTGCGTGCCCGACGAGGCGAGCGAATTGGAGAACCAGTCGCCGGTGGCCGGCCCGGTCACCGTGTTGAACGCGAACTGCGTGGAGCCGAAGTCGCCGACCGTGACATCCACCGTGTCGGGCGCGGTGCTCCACACGCCGTCCGCGTCGACCGCGTAGACTTGGAACGTCCGCGTTTCCTGGCACCACTTGGGCAGCGCGACCGGCGACGACTGGTCATTGGCCACGCTCGTGTTGCCTTCCGTACCGCCCGCGGGCAGAACGACCCAGCGTTCCGTGTCGGGCGAGCCGCCCGCCGCGATCGTCGGCACGTCGCCACACGCAAACGATGCGTCCGGGCCGGCGTCCGCCGTGGGGGGCGTGGGCGCAAACGGCGTCGCCGTCACCGCAACGTTGTCGATCCGCACGATCGCCGTGACGCCCGCTGCGGCGGCGCCGCGGAACTGCAGCCGGTCGAGCTTGGTGACCGGGCTGCCGACATAGGCGTTCATCCACGGATACCGCACGCCGTTGAGCTCGCCGTACAGAAGCCGGCCCACGCCGTCGCCCAGCCCGGTGCCGAAATAGGCAACCCACTTGTAGTGGTTCCAGCTCGTCGCGTCGGGCAGCGGACTGAGCATCTTCGGATTCACCTGCGCCTCGTTGTTCCAGCCCGGCGGCTGGCCGCTGGAACTCTTGGACCCGTACCAACTGTTGTTGATCCCCGCCGGCTCGAAGTTGTGCCCGCACATGAAGCCGATGAAGCTCGTCTCGCCATTGGCAATGTCGAGCAGGCGCGGGCGGAAATCCATGCTCGTCATGCTCGTCGCGTTCACGACCTTCATGTCGTACTCGAAGGTCACCAGCACGCCCGTGCCGAACGTGACAGGCGGGAACGGGTAATGGATGCGGCCGCCCGTGATGCTGGTGAACTCCACGCATTGCCCGGCGCCACCGCCGGCGTTGTCGGTGTTGATGACCGTCCCGACCATCACGCCGGTTTCGCCGTAGTACCACCCCTGCTGCCCGACGAGGGTCCCGGTCGCGTAGCCCTCGGCGGCCTCGAAGCCGATGCCGGGGATCTGCGCCCCCGCCTGACCCACCACCACGAGCACCAGGGCCACACCCGCCATCATGCTCAGCCTGCTGGCCTGTACCGTTCTCATGCTGCGTGCCTCCTGTCCACCCCGTGACGATCTGTCACGTACACCGAACTTGTGGGCTGCGTCGCCGGTCCGCCCGGATCCCCGGCGTGACCGCGGATCGAACGGCCGTGCCGGCGGCCTCCGCCGGGCACCAGTCCCGAATGACGACGCGGGTGATCTGCCGCGTCACCCGTCCACTCTGCCATTGTACGATATCGACACATAAATGAAACCGGATTCGGCGTCGCGGCGGCGGGCAAAATCGGCGCGGCCGGGGCCTGGCGCCTGCCTGGCCCGGCGTCGGTTGCCCAAGCCCCCCAATCTGGCCCCATGGGGTGCAGTCCGGCCGCCGCCGGCTTCTCAGGCACCACCCACGGCGGTACAGTGCCCACGCACAGCCGACAGACGCGACAACCCATTCCAGGAGCAACCACATGAGGAGCTTCTTGTTGGCGAGTATCCTGGTCACCATCCCGGCTCTCGCCCAGCAACCCGACGATGTCCAGATCGTTACGGCGAACCTGACGCTCGAGCAGGACGCCGTGCTGCGAACGCCGCTGGTCATCAAGGCCAGCGACATCGTCATTGACGGCAACGGCGCCACGATCCAAGGTCCGGGGCAGCCGGGTGATTTGAAGACGTTCGTCGGCGCGGGCGTGCGCGCCGAGGGCTGCGCCCGGGTGACGCTCCGCAACCTGAAGGTCCGCGGGTTCGAATCCGGGCTCGTCGCCACGGACGGCGAAGGCTGGGTGATCGAGGGGTGCGACTTCTCCGAGAATTACCACGACCCGGACTACGGCTGGGGCGATTACCAGCGCGTGGGCGGCCTGATCCTGACGCGCATTCACAAGAGCACCATCCGCGGCAACCATGCCAACCGGGTCTGGAACGGCCTCGATTTCTGGGAGTGCGACGACAACACGGTCGCGGACAACGACTTCTCACATTGCTCGAACGTGTGCCTGAAGATGTGGACGGCGTGCCGCAATGTCGTGACCGACAACAATCTCTCATACGGCCTGCGGATCAGCCCGGGCGAGGTCCACGCCCGTGACTCGACGAGCGTGCTGATCGAGAGCGGCTCCAACGACAACCGCTACGAGCGCAACGACATCACGCACGGTGGTGACGGCGTGTTCATCCGCGTGCTGAATGGCTGGGTCTCGACCGGCAACATCTTCATCGAAAACGACTGTTCGTACGCGAACAATAACGGCTTCGAGGCCTGGAGCCCGGGGAACACGTATCTCCGCAACAAGGCCAACCATTGCAGCTACGGCTTCTGGCTGGGCGGCTCGGACCAAACGGTGCTGATCGGCAACGAGGCCGGCTACAACGGCCAGCCGGACGGCTTCCACAACGCACCCGAGTCGGACTTCGTCCACGGCGGCATCGTCATCGTCCACGGCACGGGCAGCCACTCCGTCATCGACGGCAACTACTGCCATCACAACAACGGGGCAGGCATCGTCTTCCGCGGCGATCTGGGCACGGAAGGCGCCAAGTGGAAGATGTTCCATCTCATCGTCCAGAACAACCGCCTGGTCGGCAATCGCTGGGGCATTTTCGGGCGCTTCACCGACTGGCTAGACCTGGCGGGCAACACGTTCGAGGACAACCAACAGGACGAGATGTTTGAAAAGGTCACGAACCTCACGCGGCGGCCCGCGGACCCGCAGGGCAAGCCCGCGCCCACCGTGAAGCTGGAGGCACCGTCCAAGGCGCTCGTTGGCGAGAAGGTCGTCTTTGACGCCACGGGCAGCACCGACGCTGCCGGACGGCAGCTCGAGTTCCGCTGGGACATCGGGGGCACCATCGCCACCGGCCCGCGGGTCGAGCATGTCTTCAAGGCGCCCGGGTATTACCGCGTGGGCGTCACGGCCCACAACGGCCACCTTGCCGGCCTCGCGTTCCGGGACTGCTACGCAGTGGAACGCGTCGAAGAGATCGCCACCGAGGGGCAGGCCCAGCAGTGGGACGCGCAGATGAGCGGCTGGCCGGGCCGCGTCGAGCTCGCGAACGACGACGTCGCCCTCATCGGGCAGAAGTCGCTCCGGATGCGACCGGCCCCCTACGCGGGCGCGGAAGTAGCCGCCATATTCCCGAAGGGCCACAACGCCGGCTGGAAACTCAACGACAAACAACGCCTTTCGTTCTGGCTCAAGTTCCGCAACGAGAATAACGGCGGGTTCCAGGGGCCCAACCCCATCGTGCGGCTGCACGCGCAGAGCGGCGCGTTTACCTACGTGCCCATTTACGGCGGCATGCCGCGCAATCTGCTGGGCGACCTGCCCTACAACGAAGCCCGGTACGGGTGGCTGCGCATCACGGTGCCGTTGGCCGGCAGCGACGAATGGATGCGCTCGGAGACCTTCGCGGGTGGCGCGCCGCCGCACGTCGACCACGGGTTGAAATTCACCACCGTCGAGACGAACGTGGCCACCCAGGAATCATGCTCGCTGGTCTCGACCGGCGAACACCTCTACCTGGCCACGGTCGAGGAAGAGCGGCTCATGCGCTCGAAGGACGGCGTCAAGTGGGACGAGCTGCAGAGCCCGGGCGCGGCGCTCGGCGGACCGGGCGGCGAATGGATGAACGGCATGCTGGCGTACCGCGCCGCGGCCGGAAAGGCCGGCAGCCTATACCTGCGGCGCCACGACCCGAAGCGCGACGAATTCGGCGACGATTTCTTCCGCCTCGTGGCCTATGACGTCGCCGGCAATACGTGGTCGTGGACGCCGACCGTCACGATCATGAGCCACGGCACGGTCGTGGTCGGCGACTACCTGTTCGGCATCGCCCACGCGGTGGGCGGCAACTACGGCGGTCCGATCTGCCGCGTGAATCTGGCCGAGCCGACGGCCAGAGAGCAGCGCAGCGTGCTCGCGCCCATGCCGGGCAAGGACGCGTGGTGGTTCAGCCGGGCGGCCCAGTTCGCCGAGCTCGGCGGCAAGATCTACGGAATCAAGAACGATTGGCAGACGCCGCAGCCGGAGAAGGCGGACGAGATCGGCGACCGGCTGTTCGTGTTCGATCCGGCCGCGTACCAGCCCTCGGAATTCAAGGGCGGGAAGGTCTGGGACGAGCAGCACTGGAAGGCGGCGAACACGCCGCTGACGGATCTCGGCCCGCTGCCGTTTGAGATTGGTCACGGCGCGGCGCTGGTCGCGCTGCCGCCGAACTGGGCCGCGGGCATCGGCGCGCAAGGCGGCCTGTTCATCGTGGCCGGCAACAGTCCCGCGAACCACGAAGGCGAGGGCATGCCGTCAAACAAGTACGCGCTGTACGACATCGCGAGCGCGCGCTGCGTGCCCGGCGTCCTGCCCAGCATCACCGGCAACGGCACGGCGGCCGCTCTGCACAACGGCAAGCTCTACATCAAGCGCGGCGGGGTGAATTACGCGCCCTCGAACAGCGAATTGTGGATCGTCGAGCCGGTCTCACAGGAAGAAGCCCGCGCCGCGCAGGAGCGGCTCGCCAAGGAACGCATCACCCTGGACCGGGTGGACTACCTGAGTATCCAGTTCGATTCGTGGGGCAACGACCCCTTCACCATCTGGATCGACGGCCTGGCATTCGAGTAAGCGGCCGTCGCAGCGCGACCGAAGAGCAGGCCTCCATTTACCAGTAGCGGTGTCCCCGCGGGTACGTGCGCCCCCGTGGCGGCGGCAGGCGCAGCGCGCGGCACGGCGCGAATGTAAAGAAGCGTCAAGCCGCTTGTTTTTCGCATTCTGGCTTCATTAACATCGACCGTAGCAGGGCCTGCGGTCGGGGACACTCCCGCGGCACGTGGCGATGAGCGGTGCAACGACTCTCGCCGGCGCCGCTGTTCCCGGGGGTGGGGTCGGCCGCGGCGACACCGGAAGGAGACGCAACATGCTTCGGGCGCTGGGACTCGGATTGTTCTTCTCACTGGCGCGGGCGGCAGTCGGCGACGTTGTGATCAGCGAATGGATGCACGCCGGCACGGGCAGCCTGGGGGAGTACGTCGAGTTCACCAACACCGGGCCCGGCCCGGTCGACATGACCGGCTGGAGCTTCGATGATGACAGCGGCATCGCCGGGACCGTCAGTCTCAGCGCCTTCGGCATCGTCGCGGCCGGCGAGTCCGTGATTCTGACGGACGACACGCCGGAGAGTTTTGCGGCCGCGTGGGGACTGACCGATGTCCAGATCGTCGGGGGCAACACCGCCAACCTCGGGCGCAACGACACGATCAATCTGTATGATGCCGGCGGCAACCTGGTCGACAGCCTGGCCTATGGTGACGAGAGCTACCCGGGCACCGTCCGCACCCAGACCAAGAGCTGCAACGTCCCGCCCACGGACTATGGGTACACGGTCGCCCAGGCCGCGTGGGTGCTGGCAGCGGTGGGCGATGCCTATGGTTCGTACGCCTCGACCCGCGCCGAAGTGGGCAGCCCGGGGACCGTCGTGAAGTTCGCGCGGAACGATTTCGACCTGGACGGCGATGTGGACGTGGATGACTTCGCGATCCTGAGCGGCTGCATGACCGGGCCGGCCATGCCGTATGACCCGCCGCCGCCGGCCTGCACGCTGAATCCTGACACGGACGGTTACCTCGCGGCCGACCTGGACGAGGATGGCGACCTGGACCTGGCCGACGTCAGTGTCTTCCAGATCTGCGCGAGCGGTCCAGGCAATCCGGCCGATGTCTTCTGCGGCGAGAGTTCGGAACCGCCCGGCGAGACCTACATCAATCTGCACGGGACGTATATCACGGTTGAAGGAGACCACGTTACGGTGGACGGCACCACCGCGACGATCACGGCGCAGGGCACGTACATCATCACCGGCACGCTGAACGACGGGCGGCTCGTCGTGAGCAGCGCGGACAACGGCGCCGTCGAACTGCGGCTGAACGGCGTCAACGTCAGCAACTCGACGAACGCGCCGATCTACGTCCTCGCCGCCGGCCTGGTCGAGGTCGTGCTGGTCGACCAGACCGTGAACTACCTGTCAGATGCCAGCACCTACGTGTACGAGGACCCGACCGCGGATGAACCCAACGCGGCCCTGTTTAGCAAGGACTCGCTGCGCATCTCCGGCACGGGCACACTCACCGTGCATGGCAACTACAACGACGCAATCGCCAGCAAGGACGAGCTGGTCATCGCCGGCGGCACGCTCAACGTGATCGCGGTTGATGATGGCATCCGCGGCAAGGACTACCTGCTGGTCGAGGGTGGAGACATCACGGTCTCCGCCGCGGGCGACGGCCTGAAATCCGACAACGCCGACGATGTCCTGCTGGGATACATCGCCGTCGAAGACGGGACCATCCACGTCACGTCCGGCGGCGACGCGCTGGCGGCGGAAACCGCCGTGCTCATCACCGGCGGTGATTTCACGCTCCTGTGCGGCGGCGGGCACACGGTCACGATTCCCGAGGATCTGTCGGCCAAAGGCATCAAGGGGCTCGCGAGCGTCGCGATCAGCGGCGGCACTTTCAACATTGACGCGGCCGACGACGCGATCCACTCCAACGCCGCGATCACCGTCAACGCGGGGACGCTGACGCTCGCGACCGGCGATGATGCGCTCCATTCGGACCTCACGCTGGCGATCAACGGCGGGACGATCGACATCACGCACTGCTTCGAGGGGATCGAGAGCGCGGATATCACCATCACCGACGGCGACTTCCACATTCTCTCGAGCGATGACGGCATCACGGCTGACGCGAACGTCAACATCTCCGGCGGAGAATTCACCCTCATCTGCGGCGGCGGCCACACCGTCACGATTCCGAGCACCGCTTCGGCCAAAGCCATCAAGGGGCTCGTGAGCGTGGTGATCGGCGGCGGCACGTTCAGCATCGACGCCGCCGACGATGGCGTGCACTCCAACGCCGCCGTGACGATCAGCGGCGGGACTCTGACCATTGCGACCAACAGCAGCACGAGCGCCAGCTACGGGGATGGCGTGCATTCCGATGGCGCAGTGAACATCACGGGCGGGACCGTCACGGTCACGACCGGCTACGAGGGAATCGAAGGCCGGTTCCTGACGATCGACAACGGCACCATCCACGTGACGACGACCGACGACGGCATCAACGCCGCCGGCACCGCGTCGGGCAACTGGCTGCACATCAACGGGGGCTACATCGCGGTGAACGCGGCCGGCGACGGGATCGACGTGAACGGATCGATCACGATGACCGGCGGCACGGTCATCGTCCACGGCCCGACGCAGGATTACAACGCCGCCATCGACTACGATGGCACCTTCGTCATCAGCGGCGGGTTCCTGGTAGCGGCGGGCAGCGCCGGCATGGCGCAGGCCCCCAGCAACTCATCCACGCAGCGCTCGGTGAAGATCACCTACAGCCAGTGGAAGTCGGCCGGCACGCTGGTCCACATTCAGAAGACGAGCGACAGCGCGAACATCCTGACGTTCGCGCCTGCGAAGATTTATCGCTCGGTGGTGCTTTCGGCCCCAACGCTGACGGCCGGCACGTCGTATCAACTGTACCGCGGCGGCACCTGCTCGGGCACCGTGATGGACGGCCTGTACTCCGGCGGCACCTACAGCGGCGGCACGCTCACCAACACCTTCACGACGACCAACATCGTCACGAACGTGAGCGCACCGTAAGACCATCCCCGGCGGCGGCGCACAGGCCAGCGTCAGTCCATTCACAACTGGCACCGGAGGCTGCACGCGGAGCCGTGAGCCGCGCGGTTGCGCGGCGCATTTGAACTGGCCCGGGGGGAAAGCATTGGCAGTTGCGCGCCACCTGCGATAGCATTCTGGGGCCGGTGAAAGCTCACCGGTCCCACAGTTGCGCGGGCGCAGCCCCGTCCCGCCCGCGCGGTTGGTGGGCAGCACGACGACTCTCCGGATGACGCGCACCGGCTGTCGTCCAGAGACGGCTTCAGGGTCTCCGGACCTGGGTTAGGAGTGACTGTCCATGCCGGAACCCGCCCTGCCCCAACCTGAGGACAGCGCCCCGGTCAACGCGGCCGCACCCGACTCCCTGCCGGCCACCCCGCCGCCGGCGCGCCGTCGCAGGCGCTGGGTGCGGCGGCTGGCGGTCGGCGTGCTGGTGTGTGTGCTGATCCTGGCGCTGCTGATCGGGTTCGCGCCGGCCATTGTGTCGCTGCCGCCGGTCCACAACGCCATCCTTGCCGTGGTGAACGGAAGACTGCAGGGCACGATCGCGGTCGAAGGGCTGTCGCTGTCGTGGCGCGGGCCGCTCGAGATTCGCGGGCTGCGCATCAGCGACCCGGAGCAACAGCCGGTCGTGCAGGTCCGGCGTGTGACCGCCGACGTCGGCGTGTGGCCGCTGATCACATCCGCGCGCGCCCTGGGCGAGATAGTAGTGGACGCGCCGGTCGTGCTCATTGACCAGCAGCGCGACGGCCAGGTTTCACTGGCCCGGGCCTTTCAGTCGCGCATGCCGGCGCCCCCCGCGTCAACGCCGGCCGGTACGCTGCCGCCCCTGCAAGGACGTTTGCTCATCAGGGACGGTACCGCGAAGATGGTGCGCGCGAACGCGGGATCGTATGAGGTCACCAAGCTCGACGCTGAGGCTGATATCAAGACGTTGAACGATATCGCGGCGCGGTTCGACCTGATCTTGGCTGATGGCTCGAAACTCGCCGGCGAAGCCACGCTCCAAGGGCCGTTGTCGCAGGGAGAACTGAACCTGGCGACGGCGAGCGGCACCCTGCGGCTGAAGACGGACGGCCCTGTCGACGTGGGGCCGCTCGCGGTACTCGCCGGGCAAGCCGGACTGGCGGGCGGCGTCAGCGTCGACCTCAACGCCGCGATTGATGCGGGCGCGCTGCAAGGCCAGGTCGCGCTGGCGGTCACGGGCCTGCAGAGCGCGCAGCGGGCGGCGGCCAGCGCCGCGCCGATCGACGCCGAGCTGCAGGGACAGGTTCGCTGGGCCGACAACCAGCTTGTATCCAACTTCGATCTGTCGGGAGCGGCTGGGCAGGCGCGCGTGGCGCTCGACTACCGCCACACCGAGCAGCCGCTGAACCTCACGGCGGACCGGATCATGTCGGCGGTGCTGACGGGCGAGCCGCTGGCGCTGCCCGATTTCAGCGTGCAAGCGCACGCCACGGTTGATATCGCCCGGCTGGGCCAAGCCGCGCCGGAGCTGCTCGGGGTTCGCTCTGGGGCGGAGCTGACCGGCGGCCGCCTGGAGATCGCGCAGTTGACGGTGCAAGGCGGCGCGCAACCGGTCGTGAACGCCGCGCTCGTCCTGAAGGACCTGGCAGCGCGCCGGGGCGACCAGCCCGTGCAGCTCGACACCCTGACGTTCAACCTGGATTCAGCCCTGGAGCCGGGCCAGGGGCTCCAGTTGCGACAGCTCGAACTGCAGTCCGGCTTCGCGCGCGTCAGCGCCAGTGGGCTGGCCAGTGACCTGCGCGCAACATTTCAAACCAACCTTGGCGAGCTGCAGCGTGAATTGAATCAGGTCTTCGATCTAGGCGCGTTTGAACTGGCCGGCACACTGCACGGGCAGGTGGTCCTGAAGCGGGCGGATGCTGAGCGGGTGGACGTGACGCTGCAGGCAAACGCGGAGCAGCTCCGCTACGCCGATGGCGCCCGGACACTCGCATTGCCGCGGGCCGTCCTCGGCCATGCCGGGCAGCTCTTGCTCGCGGGTGAGGCGCTCACCCGGATCGTCGCCCAGCAGACCAATGTGGACCTGAACGGCGAGTTCGTTGCCTCGGCTTCCGGTTGGTACGACGTCCAGCAGCGCGGCCTCCAGGCCGCACTGGAAATTTCACGCGGCGATCTGGCACTCCTGGGCGGTCGCGCGAAACAGCTCGGGATCGGTGACCTGGCACGCTACTCCGGCGCGCTTCAGGCACAGGTCGGCGCGGAACGCACCATGGGCACACAGCCGTTGCTCACGCGCGGCGCGCTGCTCGTGCAGAACCTCGGCGTGGACGGAAAACCCGTCGTACAGGGCGAAACCAGACTCACGTGGGACGGCGCGCAACTCGCGGCCGACGGCCGAAGCCTCCAGCTCGCCACTGCGAAACTGGACAGCGCGTTCGCGCGCCTCACCGCCACGGACGTGCGGTGGCAATCCGGCCGCAGGCACGCGCTAACCGGCCAAATCAACGCCGCGGCGAATGTGGCGCATGCGCTGCAGGCCATCGCTCCAGTGGCCAGATGGGAGCAGCCGCCGGAGCTGGCCGGCCAACTCACGCTGCACGCGACCGGCACCGTCGCGGGCGACGTGCTGAGCTTCGTCGGCGAGGGCGCAGTCGAACAATGTGTGATCGGCACGGGCGCCGGCGCGATCCGGGAGCCGCGGGTCCAGTTCGCCTGTGACGTAAAGCTCGAGCAGGACAGACAGCTCCTGTCGCTGCGCAAGTGCCAGCTCGCATCGAAGCTCCTGACGGTGGACGTCGCCGGCAAGGCGGCCGATTACACGGACCAATGCCAGTTGAATCTGCGCGGCAGCTACTCCGCGTCGTGGGAGGCGCTCAGCGCCCTGTTGCATCAACTGGCACCGTCCACCGCCGACAGCGTGCGGGTCGCCGGCACCAGCGCGAGCGACTTCAAGATCACCGGTCCGCTGCGGCAGTCCGGCGTGCAACCAAGCTTCCGCGGCGTAGGCGCGAGCGTCGCCGTGACGTGGTCCGCGGCGGAGCTGTACGGCGTGAAACTGGGCGCCGCCAACCTGGCACCCGTCCTGAAAAACGGTCAGGCCACGCTGCGCAAGACCGCGATCCCGGTGGCGGATGGCCAGGCCAACGTCGCGGCGGTCGTCGATCTCGCGCCATCCGAGCCGACCCTGAAGCTGGCCAAGCTTCAGTTGCTGGAAAACGTAACGCTCACGAAGGAGCTGGGCGCCCAGCTCCTCGGCCGGATCAATCCTGTCTTTATGCACGTCGCGAGTATCGAAGGCCGCGTGAACCTGCGCGTGGAGGACGTGCTGATCCCGCTGGGGCCGTCGGTCAAGCAGCGCGGTGCGGCGCAGGGCCGGCTGGACCTCAGGCAGGTGCAGATGCGGCCGAGCGGGCTGCTGGGCGAGCTAATCGCGCTGGGCGGGCTGCAAGCGGGCGGTGCCTACCCGGTGCAGATCGGCACGCTGACGTTTGTCATGCAGGACGGGCGCATCCGCTACGACAATCTCAGGCTGACATTCCCCGAGAAGTTCGACCTGATATTCCGCGGCTCGGTCGGCCTCGACGACACGCTCGATCTCGTGGTCTCCGTGCCCGTGCGGGCCGCGCTGCTCGATCGGCTGGGCGTGAAGGGGCCGACATTGGAGCATGCGCAGATGCTCGGCGGCGCCCGCGTGGACATCCCGCTGGTTGGCACGCGCGCGCAGCCGCGGCTGGATTTTGCCAAGGTGGACGTACAGTCGCTGCTCAAGGACGTTCTGCTCAAGCAACCCGGCAAGCAGATCGAGGACCTGCTCAGGGGCCTGCCGGGCGACCAGCGCAAGCGGCCCTGAGCGGACCCGCGCGGCGCGGCCCAAGGGTGAGCGCAGCCTATGAACAATCGATTCCGTGAGCGTCTGCGAGACTCCGTCGTGAACCCGGGGGAGACATTGGACCGCTGGGCGCGCCTCGTCGGCTTCCAGGTCGCGCTGTGGCGGCACTGCGCCCGCCGCCTGCGCGAGCACGATGTGATGGGCATGAGTGCGGCGCTGTGCTACCGCACAATCTTCACCCTGATCCCCGTGCTCGTCCTCGGTCTGCTCGTGGCCAAGTCGCTCGGCACGCTCGACGACAGCAAGCGGAGCCTGCGGGCCTTTCTCACGGCGTCCGGGTTTGCCCAGATCGCGATTCAGGACAGCGAACCGACTGCGCCGCCGGACGCGACCGCCACGCCGTCGTCCGCCGAGGCCGCCACCACGCAACCGCTGACCGTCATCAACGTGGCCGACGAGATCGAGCACATGGTCACGCGCGTGGAGGCGCAGCTCACCGTCGGCCGCATCGGCCCGGTGGGCGGCGCGCTGCTGATCTGGACCGCGGTCGGGCTGCTCTCGGCCCTCGAACAATCACTCAACCGCATCTTCGGCTCGGCCCGCAGCCGCTCGGTGGCACGGCGGCTGCTCCTTTACTGGTCCGCCCTCACGCTCGCGCCGGTCACGCTCGCGGTCGCTTCCTACCTGGGTCAGAAGGCCATCGACATCTTCGCCCGCGCCCCCGGGATGCCCTGGCTCCTGCTCGCGGGGGGCTGGGCTGGGCCGATCGTCGTCGGGGTGCTCGTGCTCGCCACGCTCTACAAGCTCCTTCCCAACACGACCGTGCGCTGGCGCTCGGCCATTGGCGGGGCCGCGGTGGCCACCGTGCTCTGGCTGCTCGCGAAGTGGGGGTTTGCAATCTACATCGAACGGCTCGTGATGAAGGGCAATGTCTACGGCGTCCTGGGGCTGCTGCCGCTGTTCCTGTTGTGGCTGTACTACTCGTGGCTGATCCTGCTGTTCGGGGCGGAGCTGGCGCACACGGCGGTCAACCTGAACGAGCTGCGACAGATGGAGGTGGCCGAACGGACCGTCTTGGGACCGTCCGATGTGCTGGCCGCGGCGGTGGCCGTCGCGCAGCCGTACGAAGCCGGGCGCGGGCCGGTCGCGGTCGACGAGATCGCGGCCCGACTGCGCCTGCCGCCGGCGAACGTGCAGGCGCTGCTCGATCGCCTAGTCGCGGCCGGTTTCATCTGTGCGGCGGAGGACGTCACCGGGTCGTGTTACGTGCCGGCACGTCCGCCGGAGCAGATCCCGCTGCTCGCGTTGCTCGATCTGGGCGATCCGCGCGCGGTACCTGGCGCGCAGCCCGGCCACGCCCCGGAGCTGGCGGCGGCGGTGACCCAGGTGCAGTCTCAGGCGCGCAGCGCAGCTGCCAACCTGACACTGCGCGATGCGCTCGGCGAGAAACAGGCGTGACACGACCACGCTCGCGCCGAACACCGCTCCGTGCAGGCCCGTTCAAACCGGGAACCCAATGGTCGGATGTGCGTGAGCGCTCGTGACTGCGGTGAGGGCGTTGGCGGCGTTCACCGCGTGGGTGACGTCGAGCGTCGCATCGGGATCGCCGTCGCCGTCGAGGTCATCGTCGCGGTAAAAGCCGGGGGTCGCGCCGTCACCGGTCCAGTTGCCGAAGTCGTCCAGCGTCCAGCCGAGGTCGCGTTTGAGCGGCACGGACGGAACGCGGTGCGGCGGTCACTGGCCGGGTTCGTAAGCTATCAGGTACTCCAACCACTCAAGGAGCGATGTTCCGACCACTCTAGGAGGAAACGCGGTTGGGTCACTAAAGGACGTTTCTACTATCGGCATGTCAGGCACCCGCGTGTCAAAACCGTAGGCGATGTCGCCGCCGTCGCTAGCGAACACAACCACGCCAGGAAAAGTCTCGTGCACTAAGTCTCCCTCCAAACCGAGAATGACATTGCCAATCGACATGATCATTACGTAGTTCGCCTTCCCGATTGGGCCCTCACATCCGTCCATTACGCGCAGTAAATTTAAATACTCGTGCGGGAGCTTGGCACCAACGGCATCGTTTAGTCTCGCGATCTGCTCGGGTTGCGCTGGTGGTCCTCTGAAATGGAAATCATCAACGACCTGTGCTATCCTTGCATCCATCGACTCATTTCCCTCTAGTGTGGTGTAGCATCCCTCTGATGGCGGGCCCAAAATGAATTGAGCGCGTCATGGGTAGCCTTGTCCACTATGGCAAAATTCGCTGGATTTGTCGGATCACCTCCGAATTTCACCGGGTGAATGTGATGCACGAACTTGTCAGCGCACTGTGGATTGGCTCGCCTATAAGCTGCAACCGCCTTATTCGCAGCCGTCCTTGCCGCATCGTATGCCGCGCCCTCAAGCAGCACAAACGGACCCTGTGGGCGCCGCACACGAGCAGGATACCCGGACCAGTCGAATATGGAAAACGCGCCCACCGCATATGGCCCGGGCGCGCCTTTCATGGCCCGTGCCCCTCGCATCTCACCGAGCACGCCGAAGAAGCCGCCGATCGCCTTCCCGGCGAAAGGTGCCGCACCGGCCGCGAACTCTAGGGCGTTGCCCCAGGTCAGACCGTTCTCGTCGATGTTCGCCGCCGCCAGCGCCATGTGGTGCATGCCGACGAGGAAAGCACCGCCGGGAACGAGGGCGCAGACCATCGACTCGATGACCATCGTGCCGGCGGTGACAGCCATGCACTTGAAGAAGCGGTCAAAGTCCATGGCAGCACTGGTCCGGGCCGCATATATGCCCGTGATTGTCTCGACCACGTCGTCGTATGGTTCGTCCCAAGGATTCAGGCCCGCAGGATCGCGGAGCGTTACCGGGTTCCCGCCGGCGTACTGGTACAGGTTCATCCCATCGCCGTAATGGCCCGTCGATGCGAACGCCGAGACAAAGTTGGCGAACGTTTCGCCGTTCATCGCCAAGGCGGCGACCACCAGCGAGGCCGACTCGTTCATGTCCATCTGGAGCAGACGACCTAACTGCGGGCTGTACCAGCGGTTACGCATGTAGTACAGGCCCTTCGTATCCACCGTCAGCGGCTGCTCCGTCAGCACTCGGCCAATCGCATCTTGAACTCAGCGCCGCAGATCTGCGACGATGCCGCCGGAGGTGCGGCATGTCGGAGCGTGCGGCGTATTGGCAGCGGTTGCTGGGCGAGTGGGAACAGAGTGGCCTGAGTCAGGCGGAGTTCTGTCGGCGACGGGGAGTCAAGGCCGTGAACCTGGCGTGGTGGACACGCCGCTTACGGGGAAGTGCTGACACGCCAAGTGCTGGTCGCCAGCGTGCGACGCGGAGCGCCGGCGTTGCGGTCAACCCACCGTCATGGTCCCGGTGGGTCGGCTGGCTGGCAACGGACCAAACTCACGAGGCTCTACCCCCACACAAAACCGCCGAGAGGATTTCCGCTTGAAACCCGTGGCAAGACAGGATCAGCGCCGACTGATGCGGGGCGACTCAGTCTCCGACAATTCGCGCTGGTGTGAACTGCGCACCACGCACCTTCTCTGCGCGGAGCAGTTCCATGACCCTTGGCTTGACCAGGAGCAACGGACGGGCATAGCCTTGGACATCGTGGTGCTCAGGGTCGTCGCGTGGAACAGAGCGGCCGAAGCACTCCCATGTCTGCACCGCGTCAGGTAACTGCTCGGGATCGACTTCGCTACGTTCGTACACGATGTCCAAAGGCTCGCTACCCCTGGCGGCGTGCATGTCACGCTTGCAGACATCGCACCCCCATTCGCGTCCCCCCTCGACCAATGCTCCCGTGTCGCGTATGAGGTTCTCCGACTGCCGACTTATTCGCGGCATTACGTGCGCAGCGATAATCTGCCACCATTCGAGCGGCTCGCCTGTCCGGCAAGCGCGAGCTTGGCGCAATTCCGCGCCGGACAATCCGGCTTTTCGCAGCGAATCCGCGATCCGGGTGGAAACCAGGATAGGACCGCAGCCCCAGCCCGCGTCGCAAATGTCCGCCTTCTTCGGTAGCCTGCCGCGCCTAATCACTAGCGGCGATGTTTGCACGGCCCCGGTCCCGCACGCGGGACAGGCCACGGACAGGTCGTAAGTCGTTCCTGTGCGAATTTCGTGGCAGCACATCGGGGCCCGGCTGACCGTCAGCCAAAGCAGCGCTGCCCCGCATAGCTCATCGTCCGCGTAAACGTGTTCGATGCGCTCCGACCACGCAATTCCCGCGTCTCTTAGTGCGTCCCGCAGCAATTCGAGACGCGGATCGTCCGATTCGAACGTGTAGCCGAAGAAGCCACAGAAGAACTTGTCGGGGCCCTTCAGTCCCTCGTCGCAGCCCACCTTCTGCGCCAACCGCAGCACGCGCGGATAGCCGGCGCGGCCCTCATTGAACGAAATATAGTATCTAACTCTCACTTGAAGTAGCCTTCAATTGCGCGTACCCAGTCAGGATAATCCTTGTAGACGTTGCGATACATGTTGATTATCTCCTCTCTTGTCGCGTTCTTTGTGCCCGTGCCGTACGAAATGATGCTCTGGAGTTCGTTCGTGACTTGCTGGTGAAGCTCCTTCGTAAGTATTACCGCCGGCGCTTCGCCCGCGCGTGCGCCGAAACGCTCGAGAAAGCGACATTCTATCAAATGGTGTGCCACGATCGAACCGTTCTTCCCCGCCGTCAGCTTCTGCGCCTCCTTGTACGGCAGGATCTTGAACAGATGCTCCAGTCCCTCCTCCAGCGCCCGAATGCCCCGTGAGCTTTTGCGGCCCCAGGCAAACGCCTTCGACAGGCCTTGCATGGCGTGCATGCCTTCCAGGCCGCGTTTGACCATCGGCATTGCCACCATGGCAATGTTGATCGCATCCCAGAACCCGCCTTTGCCGCTCGCAATCACCTGCACGGACTTGAAGGCGTCGTACAACCCCGATCCCGGCAGGAGCGACCATGCGATTGAGAGTGTCGTGTTCAGGCCGAGCGAAGCCCACTTGGCGCCTTCGTTTAGGGTCCCGAGGGCGTATAACGCGTGACCGGTGAGGTCTGAGATTTGCTCATCAATCTCGTCCTCCATCCCCCACTCCAGTCCGGACGGATCCAGTCGATTCACCGGATTGCCGCTGGCGTAGAGGTACAGGTTCATCCCATCGCCGTAATGGCCCGTCGATGCGAACGCCGAGACAAAGTTGGCGAACGTTTCGCCGTTCATCGCCAAGGCGGCGACCACCAGCGAGGCCGACTCGTTCATGTCCATCTGGAGCAGACGACCTAACTGCGGGCTGTACCAGCGGTTACGCATGTAGTACAGGCCCTTCGTATCCACCGTCAGCGGCTGACGCGTCACGGGATTGGTCTTGTACAGCCGTTCGAAGAACAGGCCCTGATGACCCGCCGCACTGCGCGGCCAGGTCCCGCCCTGTGGCCGGTCCACGGCCACGAGCGTGCCGTACGGCTCATACGTGAATTGCGTGACGACCGCGCCACCCGCCCCGGTCAACGCGACTACGTTGTGGTTCGCATCCTGCAGGTAGTACCACGTGGTTGGGGCGCCCGTACCACCCGCATGATCCACCTGGCAGATCAGCTCATCGACGTATTCCGGCCCGTATACGTAATCGCGCACGGCCGTGGAGGGGTCACCCGTCGCCGGCGTCGTCGTCTCGACTTCTTCGATCCGCCGGACGCCGTCGTAATAGAAGTCCGCGACCTGCTGGCCGCCGAGATGGTCGCAGCGCTGCGAGCGGCTCAACCGGCCCAGGGCGTCGTAGGCGTACTTCGCCACGATCCGGCCCATGGGCGGGTTCGTCGGGCTGAGGTAGATGAGCCGGCCGTCGGCGGCGAAGTGACTCGGATTCAGTTGGTCCGCGAGATTGACCTGGACCAGGCGGTTGAGGCCGTCGTAGTGGTAGAAGAACTCGCCGTCCCAGACCAGGTTGCCGGCCAGGTCGGTGATGATCGGCTGCGTGGTGCCGGGAGTAGTGGTCACCGTGGTGAGCGCGTTGGCCGCGTTCACCGTGTGGGTGACGTCGAGCGTCGCATCGGGATCGCCGTCGCCGGTCCAGTTGCCGAAGTCGTCCAGCGCCCAGCCGAGGTTCCGTTTGAGCGGCACCGTCGGGTCGGGGACGATGGCCGAGTTGTCGGCGGCGAGCCGGCCGACGCCGGACTGGATCAGGCGTTGCAGCGGGTCGTAGGCGTGGGCCTGCGAGCGGTCATTCTCGTGGGCGACACCGTTGATCGTCGCCTGCGCGACGCGGGCATACAGGCGGTTGCCGCTGGCGTCGTAGCCGTACTGGTAGCGGTGCACCGTCTGGCCACCGGCCACAAAATGGAGATCAATGACGCGGCCGAACTGATCCAGGCCGTCGTAGTCGCCGCCGGACCCGAAGCTCTGCAGCACGCCGTTGCCGCGGGAGTTGAACACGCGCCGGCCGGTGCCGATGCAGCCGAAGGCGGCGTAGCCGGCGCTGCCGTCCGTCAGGCCGCAGACGCGATTGAGCGCGTTGTCAACGCTGCCCGCAGCGCCGTAATTGAAGTAGACCGGCGTGTCACTTGGATACGTGATACTGGCCAGGCGGTTGAAGTTGCCGGCGGCAACGCCGCCGTAATCCCAGTCGTACCACACGAGGGGCGATTGTGGCGTAACGAGGTCGAAGTGCTGCTGTTGTTCGCTCTGCAGGTTCTGCCAGGGGTCGTAGGTGCAGATGCTCTGGGCGATGACCGTCGCTGAGCCCGTCCCGTCCCAGTTGTAGGCGGTCGCGGATTCCAATTGCTTGTCGGCCGTGTATGTGTAATGGATATGCTGCACCCGGTCTGACGGCCGCCACGGTGCGGGCGGCTGGGGGTACGTGTAGTAGTACGGCGCATCATCGATCCACGCGTCGGTGAGCTGGCCGAGCGCGTCGTACTTGTAGTATACAGCATTGCCGCGCGAATCGTCGCGCGAGGCGACCGCACCGTCGGAGTAGTACGTGAAGGACAGCGTCTTGCCGTCGGGATAAGTGACCGTTGAAACCTGCGCGCGGTTGGCGCTCTCGACATCCCACGAGCCCCAGTCGCCGCCGTTCTTCACGCGGGTGCGCCATTTCCAGCGATCCGTATCCCAATCTACAACCACGCTGCCGCGCACGACTGCATCGGCGTACTCAAAACGCGTGATCTGAATCAACGGGTTATTGAGGTCGTCCCAATCGATCGTGGTCCACTGCGGCGTCGCGCCCTGGAAATACTCTGCGGCGACACCGGCCATTTTGCTCAGTTGGCCCCCCGCACCGTAGTGGTACGCCGTAATCTGCATCTGCGGCGGGGTTCCCGTGTCGTCCGCGTTTTCGACAGTGAGCAGCACGCGACCGAGCGCGTCGTACTGTGTACGCGTGACCGTTCCGTCCGGGTGATGTACCTCCACCTGCCGGCCGGCTTCGTCGTATACGAACTCCGTCACGAGGACGCCGGGGGTGCCGATGGGCGGCCAGGTCGGATCATTCGGGTCCGGCGGCAGACCGCCGGCTGAGTACGTGTCTTGGTTCGTGCCGTAATTCGCGGTTGCGATCACGCGGCCAGCGAGGTCGTACCAGTTGCGGACGAACGAGTCGATGGGCGTCGCGCCGTCGTACTCGCTGTGGGTCGTCATGACCGCCCGGTCGTTGGCGTCGTAGATCGTCGTCGTCGCCGCGACCGGCACATCGGCGGAGCCGCCTTGGCCGTCCGGCAGGTCGGAAGCGACGGTTTCGCTCAGGACCTGGCGGCCCTTGGCGTCGTAGGTGTACTTCTGTGTCGGCGCGTTGGGACTGTGCACCTCGACCGGCCGGTCGCCGTGGTCAAAGAACGTCCACGTCGCTGTATAGACCGGGCTGCCGTCGACGAGCCGCCATTGGCGCGTTTCCTCGGTCCGACCCCGCGCGTTGTAGCGGTATTCCGTCAATGACAGCGGCCCAGTCGCAGCCAGCGCTTCCGCGGTGCTCGTGATGACGGCCGTGCTTTCGGGCCACGCGATGCCCAGGCTGCTGGGATCCAGCGCGCCGGGTCCGTCGTCGGGGCCGTACTCGGCGACGATCACAGCGCGGTCGAGGTTGTCGTACCAAGTAAACGTCTGGCGAAGCAGCGGCGGGGGAGCACTCGGGGCATGCGGCCCGTATTCAACCTGGCTGCACGGCCGCATGCGCCAGTCGTACACGTAGTCCGTCGTCCAGCCGATCTCGTCCTCGTTGGGAACAACGCCATCTTTCCACCAACCGGTGCAACTGGGGTGGGATTCACCCGGTGCGCAGGCATTGGGGTCCCACAGGAGATATTGGTTCGCGGGCTCGTCGCGGTAGTGCCGAATCGTGACAAGCTCGTCCGCGTCGGTGACGCCCTCGCCGTAATAGCGCTTTTCGATGAGCAACATGTTGTCGGCCGCGTTGGACGCCGGCGCGCAGGGATCCGCGCAATCGATGCTGCCCCATGCGCAGTGCGTGTCGCTCGTGCCGCGGAACGTGCGCTCGAGCCGCGCGAGGCTGTCATACGTGTAGCGCGTGATTGTGCCGTCCGGCGACTGCTCACGGGCAACGAGATTGCCGCCGTAGTAGGACACGGTCGAGTTCAACCAGGCGCCGTGGCCGCCTTGCGACATCCCGACCATCTGGCCGGATGGGTCGTATTCCGGGTAGGTCTCGGAGATTACGTCGCTCGCGGCATACGCAACGCCGGTAGTCGGCGGATACGGCGGCGTGCCCCAGGCGTCGTTCCATTTGATCTCCTTGACCGAAAGGACCTTGCCGGCGGCCATCTCGGTGCACTTGATGGGCGACAGGTATTGGCAGGTTCCGCCGCCCGCCGCGGGGGGCACAACATCCCGGTACTCCCAGGCGGTCAGGGCCAGCGGGTCGTTCGGGTTGCTTTCGTAGATGAGGTGCGTCTCGCGTCCATTCGGGTAGGTCATCTTGACCGGGCCGTAGAGCGGGTTGTACGTCCAAGTGCTGGTCGCATTGAGCGGCGGCGTGGATGACAGCCGCTGCCAGCCTGCGGGATACTCGACGCCGGTGTATCCGGGCGCCACGTCCACGACGGCCAGGACCGGCTGGCCGTAGTCGTTGTACCCCGTGTAGCTGATAAAGAACTCCGTCTCGCTGCCCACCCCGGTCCACTGCAGGTTGCCCCGCGTGTCGTAGACGTACTTCTCGAACGAATGCGCCGGGGCTCCGTCGCGGCCCGGCACGGCGGGTCGCGTAATCGACTTCGTGGTGACCGCGCTGTGCGCGCTGTTCGGGTCCGCGTACGTGTAGTCGTACGTGATCGTCACGTTGGCAGCGAACGTGATCTCAGTTTGGGGCGTGGCGTAGCGGGCTTCCTGCGTGATGACGCTCGGGCGCAGTGGATCGCGTGCGTATGCCTCGATCCAATGCGCGCCGTCGCAGTATACGTTCGGATCCACCGGCTCACCCAGCGTGACCTCGCCAGTCCCAGCGCGGACGCCCACCGCCAGCAGTTCGCCGAGCGTGCGGCCCGTGGTCGGGTAATACATGAAGACACGCACGAGACCCTGCGAGCTCGGATCGAGGTTGTCCTCGGACCCCCAGCCTTTGCTGCCGATCATGGCGACCCGGCCGTCGGCGTCGTAGAAGCGTTGCTCGCGGAAGCCCAGCTGCGCGACGACATCGCCGTAGTTGTCGGGCGTGAGATCCCAGGTAGTGTCGCTGAGCACGAAACCGGCGGGGTTCATTTCGACGACACGCCGCTGGGCGATTTTCTTCTTGGTGCACGCGTTGTACGCGCAGTCTTGGTTGGGGTCGAGTTCGTCGATGACCATGATGTGGAAAGGCGCGTGGAACGGCAGCGGTGCAAACTCGCCGGCCGGCCCGCCGGTCCAGCCCTGGTCGTAGCGGTAAGGCCAGCGATACAGGGTGTGCGTGTGTTCGGTACTACCATACTCGTCACGGTCGCCCGTAACCTCGCCGGGATACTGATGCAGGCGGTAGAACCGCCACTCGCGTTGTTCGCCTGCGGTTTCGCCGGGTGTCTGCATGGCTTGCACACCAACCGCGACGTGCGTCCGGTGCTCGGGAGCACCCGGCACAAAATCGGCGAGGGCAGCAATGAGGTCTTCGGCATTGGGGACGGGCAGGTCCTGGCGCGCGAATCTCATGTCCGCCAGAGCTTTGAAAGTCACGCTCATCGTACCGGTGGCTGAATTCGGGTCATCGACAGCGACGTACTCGTTCGGGTCCTTCCCGATGAGCTCATTTACCGACCACCCTGACTGGTGCTTCAGAATCGCTGCGCACGCCTTGCCCCCCCACATGGCCGCCAAGTGCTGAAAACCGCGCGCCAACGTGCCGCCGCTCCATCCGCGTTGGTCATACCTATAGATCGTGTGCTCGGTCGTTTCCGCGGCGGTTCCGGCCTGACCACCGTCGGTCCCGCGCCGCGTGGTGCTGGCCTTCAGGAGGAGGTACCCGCCCCAGAAGCCCGGGCCCCAGCAGTGCGCGTTGTCATACAGCGCGCGATACTGCGAGCCGGCGGGTGCGTTCGCGTAAATGGACACGAAGCGCGGCGGATTCTCGCAGTCGTTGTTCTCCTCGTGCGTGTACTGCGTGCGCAAGACCCAGTTTGACGGGAGCGCGCCTTCGCCTGCGTAGAGTTCCTGTTCGACCGCGTCGTAATCATCGAACGACGACAGGCCCGCAAAGTGCTCGTGGAAGCGGAGTACGCGTGGCTCGGACGGCACCGCGACGTCCCCCTCGTACACGTGGATGGAGTAGAGCATGGTCTCCTGAAGCACATCCAGCGTGGGCACGAGCACACAATTCGAGTCATTCGGTTTGTAGGTCGTCGCGCCGAAAGTCCGGTAGCTGTAGAGCAGCGTCCACTTGACCGGGCCCACGCTCTCACCCGCGGCCGGAGCGGCCCGCAACTTGATGGCCTGAAGCTGCCCCTTCGCGTTGCAGTTTTGGCAACAGGGCGTGCAGCGATTCGGATTCTGATTGAAATTCTGCTCCGGCGCCCCATAGGTTCGAAATGGCCCATACGTGTATTCGACCCGGTTGCCGTAATTGTCGCGGATCTCGTTCACAACAGCGTAATATGGCAGACCAAACGGTTGCTCGTATCGGTTTGCCTGCGGATCGGGCGGTGGGTACTGCGGGTCCTGGGGATGTGCGTGCGGATCTGGCCAGAGGCTGCCTGCGGCAGGCGTCCACAGATCCTCGTAGTGTGGCGTAAACGTGTAGATCAACGCGCCCCGGTGGGTGCGCACCTGGAACCACGTCGGCCGATTCGCCCCCCAATCACCGTTCACCTTGCCGCCGTCGTGCGTCAGCGTCGCATCAAACCAGCTGGGGGCCGTGTACTCGCCGGTGCCTGCCTCATCGATGAACGGGATCGCGTGGTGCGCGTCAGGAATGAAATAGCACACGCGTTGACCGAATCCGGGATCGTCCACCCACTCCGTGGTGTCCTGGTACGCCGCGTCGACGAGCAGGATCGGGTTCTCGCTCATCATCCAGTTGCGGCCGTTCCAGTCCCAGAGTGGAGCGAGCACCTGCCGCCCCAGAAACTGAGAGGGACCACACTCCCGCTTGCACGCATGCCCGCATTGCGCAGCCAGCCACCACTCCTCGAAACCCTCGGCGTAAGTGCGCACGTGTCGAAACACCGCACTGCCGAACGGCAACTCGAAATCGATCGCCTGCAGGAGCGGTACGCCTGTGACGAGGTCGATTGCATCGTGGTGCAAAGCGCGCTCCGCATGCGGGTTCATCCGACTGTGCACCGTCTGCCGCGCGACCAGCGGCGACGAGCTGAGCCCCATGTCGAGCTTGCGCGGCGGCAGATCGCCGGGCCCGAAGCCGTCGATGACGTTCAGGTGCAACGGATACCCTGCCGGAACCCCGATGTCGCACTCCCCGTCCAAGAACCAGCACCGGGAGTCCGGCAGCGCCTGCGGGCAACGATCTTCATATCCCTTCGGTACCAGTGGATAACCATTTGCGTCACCACATTGATGGCACTCCACCTTCACCGCGTCCGCCAGGCACGAGCCCCCGCGGCTGATTTCTGAGTGTGCCACGATCAGGCGTGGCTCGGCGTCCTGGCCGCTTGAGCCCGTCGTCGCCGAGATACCCTCGACCCAGAACCAAACTGGCACGTACCGTCGTTCGCCGGAATAGATCTCCGCAAGGAATGGATTGATGTCGGCGAAGCTCAGGATCCCGTCGCCGTTCATGTCGCCGATGAGAGCAGCGCGCTCGGCCATGTCCGGAAACCAGTGGTTTGGATCTTCGGGGTCAAGGAGGATGTACTGCGTCAACCACGCATTGTAGTCTGCAAGCGCGGTCACGAAGGGATTGATATCACCAAAAGTGCAAGTACCGCTTGCATCCATATCGCCCCGCACCCACACGCTGTACTCGCGCGCACTGCCGGAGCACATGCCGGCGGTGAGCGCACAATTCGGGTCCGATTCGACCAGATCAGATTCGCCCGTCCATCTTGGCTTAGCCCACACCCTGAAACGCCCGGCATCGTACGAGAAGCAGTACTTCAGCTTGGTGGCGCATGGAAGCACAGAATTGCGCGGATCGACCTCCAGGATCAGTGGCACCAGATCATCTTCGCCGACAACCCCATCGGGATCGTTGCGGTCCGCGATCCCGTCTCCGTCATCATCGTCATCGTTCAAAAGGACGTACTTGGCTGGCCGGTTCGGATCATTGGGATCGGTCAGCAGCGGCTCCAGCTCGTCTTCGGCCGTATCGCGCTCGGGAAGCGCCGTGCCATTATCGTTGTCAGAGTCGATGTCGAGGTCGACCCAGTACACGTCCTGCCGCCCGGACGGCGCCTCGCGCGCGTCCTGGCCGGACTCGGCGCTGCGGTTCAGACCCAGCGACGCGCAGAAGCTGTCCACGTCGTGCACGGTGAGCTCCCCGTCGTGGTCGAAATCCGCAACGCTCAGCAGGTACTCCACGTCCCGGCCGTAGCGCGTACACCACGCGTGCGGACTGAGCAGCGCCAGCGTGAACGGCTCGATGTCCGCCAGGTCCACCACCCCGTCGCAGTTCAGGTCCGCGGGCGTGCCCGATGAGTCGGCCTTCACCCGGGCAACCCGCGCGAGCTGGACGGTCAGCCCGATGAACAACCCCAGCGCGCAGAGCAACGTCGTGGACCGGGTCGCAAGACGGGACGCGGCATGCATGACTATCTCCCTTTCATGTGGACCGTGTACTAGGCCGAGCGGCGATACGCGCAAAGTGACCAATCAGGGAATCCAACGCCCCACTGGCAGCCGGTGCCAGCGGGTGGGACCGTTCCAGACAGCACGGCTGCCGCGAAGGGAGTGACCCGGCTGAATACACCGGACGATTTTGTGCCCTGGTTTCACCAGCGTAGCCCATCCGCAGCCGTGCGACGACTTGCAGGTTGCGTGCTCCGCGGCGATGGAAATGCACACAGTCGCGCGAAGCGACGTGGATCGGAGTTGGTTCGCGTTACGTCTTCAATGCGGGTGCGCGGGCGGCCACATGGCGACACGTGTCCGGCGCTGGCGGTACCAAGGCGCGCGGCACCGGCCCGTCGCGCAACAACGCGCCGCAAGCGACCGGTCGCCGAGATAGCGACTGGTCATGACAGGCGGTGCTCGCACCAGAGCCGGCCGCCGCTACACACCCTATGTCACAAAAGCACCCTCTAAATACACAAGTAGTTTACAGCATGTTTTCGCTCTGGACAAGTCGCGTCTCGGAAAAATGTCGCGACATCATGCGCACGGCAATTACCGGTTCACAATCGCAACGTGCGTCACCTTCATGCCTGCACGCACACAGAGTGAAACCGCGTGAATCGCAGGCGCATTGGTTGCATAACGATTACCGTGATTCGAGCGCACCATCGATCAGCGGGCATCCACCAGTCTCAAGCAGGACGCGCTGCGCGGTCAACGGTGTCTGAAATGAAACACCGCGTCGTGCCAGGAAAGCGATGCCGCCGCGCCGGCTGTGTTCTGCCCCAAGCGGTTCACGACGACGAGCGCTGCAGGACGGACAACCTGTGACGACGCCGTGATGCGACACCAATCAACGCCGCTCCGACGGTTACGTCGAGCTAGTTGAGATTCAACAACCGGCGCTGCGCGGTGCGGGGCGGTGGCAGCGTGATGCGACTGGATGTTCTCGGCAGCGCAGTTCGTGGGGCGACGGCGCGACTCACACAGCGGGGTCGAGCATCAGCGCATCCCCAGCAGGTCGGCGCGGTCTCGCCACGAACCACGCCCACCCGCAGGGACACAGGCACCGCGCGCAGGAGTGCCAACATCCCAGGTGTCGTCAGCGGACACGTAGCGGTCCGCCGCTGAGCAAGTGGCAACCGCAGACCGCGAAACTCCGGGCCGTTCAACGGAACGCGGGGGCAGTGACGCCGCCCGCGCCGGCTGCCCCGACGCGACGCCTCGCGTCGCTTGCGACTCGGTAAACCGCTGCGGCTCAAAGTGTTAAGGCACGCACAGCAGGACAAGGCGGGCGGGCGGTGTGCCGGGGGACGCCCGCGCGACCCACGTGCACAGCGACCGCAGGTTTCGCCCGCCGGGCCGCGGCCCGCGTACAATCGCGTGCCGATCGCATGACGGCCGCCGTCCCCGCTATACAATAGTTCAACATGTTCCGGCGGCTTAGCCGGACGAGGTCATCCGGGAGTAGTCGGTTCAGAGCCAACCCGGTCCGGACTCGAACAGGAAGGAGCGACACGCATGAATCTGCGCCTGCCGACCGTTTGTGTGCTGCTGACGTGCCTGGGGCTGATGGGCGGCTGCCCGGTGAACCTCGAGGACCTGGAAGACATCATCATCAATCTCGACCGCGATGATGCGCTGATTGTGGATGATGCCGATGACGTCTTCGTCGAGGACTACTACGTCATCGAGGACCAGGCCAGCTTCATCAGCGATCCGTCGGTGATCGTCATCGAAGAGCTCCCGGACATCACGCTCCTGACGTTCGACAATCTCACCGGGCTGGACCTGGTCATCAGCTACTTCGTCGAGGATGTGTTTCAAGAGGTTTCGGTACTCGCCGACGAGACGGTCTACATCGAGTACCCCTGCCTCGCGGTGGTGCAACTCGACTTCGAGCATGACTACGATCCGCTCACCGGGTTCTACCTCGGCAGTTTCGACTTAGGCGACATCTTCGTCGAAGAGGGCTTTGACTACTTCTGCGGCGATGAGATCGTCTTCACGTTTGACTTCGACAGCGTCTTCGTCGACGTGTTTCCGCTGTAGCCGATCGCTATCCGCGTAGGCTCGCGACGGGGACATGCGCGATCAGCCCGGGCGCCGGCGCCGCATGTGCCCGGTCCAGCGCGCGGTGAAGGCCTGCCGGCCAGGCGTGCAGCCCAGGGCGCGGCTTCCGACCGCAGGGTTCTGGCTGCAATAACCCGCTGCGTGTCGGCGGTCGTGCGGGCGTGGGCTACGTCCTGCGCGGTCGCAGAACGGACGCTCATGGAAGCCGTGTCAGTAACGAACGTCCGTCGGTTCCAGCCGCAGCCCGAGTGGTTTGCGCGCGGCCCCGGCGGCATTCACGGCATCGTGCACGAAACCCGGGTGCTCATTTGGAGCCAGGTGCTCGCCGCGATGGTCGCCGACGAGGGGCTCGTCGTCGATCCCGATGTGCTTGGCTGGGCGTCCGCCCTGCACGACACCCAGCGGCTGAGTGACGACCGGGACCCGGAGCATGGTTCGCGGGCCGCAGCGTGGATCGAGCAGCGGCCCGACCTCATTCCCCCTCCGGTGCCACTGGCGCGGGTCGCGTACCTCTGCAGGTGGCACGTTCCGCCGGATCACGCCGCGCCCGAGCTGACCGACGAGCTGCGGGTGTTCAAGGATGCCGATGCACTCGACCGCTGGCGCATCTACGACCTCGATCCGACCCTGCTGCGGACGCGCAGCGCCCACCGGCTGCTGACGGCCAGCCGCGAACTATGGTCGCTGACGGACGTGGTCAATGCCGGCGCGCAGGGGTTTCAGCAAGTGATCCAGGCTGCCGTGGGGATGGGGATCCTGCAAGACCGGTGATGACGCTGACCGGCCGGTCGCGCGCCGCGCCTCGGTTATTCATCCGCCACTCAGCAGCATCACGAACGGGTTGATGTCCGCGAACGATGGGAAGACCCCGTCGCCATTGATGTCGCCGTTCGTGGCGAGGCAGTCCACGTACGTCGCCTGCCATGTGGCGAAGTTGCTCAAGTACAGCACAAACGGGTTGATGTCACCGAAGCCGACTACGCCATCGCAGTTGAGATCGCCGATGTGATGGGCCGCGATGTGGATCAGCTCGATGCCGTCGCCGGTGCCGAGGTTGCGGCTGTACTGTTTGTGGGTCGCGTCGTTCCAGTGCTCATGCACACCCAGGCTCGACAACCCGACTCCGGCCCCATCCGGATTGTAGAATGTCCCCGACGGTGGGTTGTTCGCAAGGGCGGCCTCGTGCAGATAGTCTTCCTGTCCGCCCTGCAGGCTGCCAGGCGCCCCGGTCCCGCCGGTGACCACGTTCGGCCACTCCGCCAAAAGGAAATCGTATGCAACGGAGTCGAGCGCCACGGCGTCCAGCGACGCGAACAGACTCGAGGGCCAATCCGCCGTCGTGCCGCTGCCGAACGGCGGCAACAGCCACTTGTGCGGCCAGCCCTCGGCCCAGTAGCCGCCGTAGAGACCATCGATAAAGGATATCAACGTTTTGCCGCCGAGCTGGGCGTGCCCCACGAGGTCCACGAGGGCGCGATAGTGGCCGGTCCCGGGACTCCAGGCCGGATTGGGCAGGCTCAGGTGCAGGTTGTAATAGCCCGGCTCGTCGGGCAGGCGGATGAGTGAGCCGTAGTGGTTCTTCGCGCACAGCGTCACGCCCGACGAATGCCCTTTCAGGCAGGCGAAGTCGATCAGGTACGCGGCCTGCGCGTAGCACAGGGGCAGGTAGTCCTGCAGCGTGCCCTGCGCCCCGCTGGTGCTCCAGTACACGGGCGTCTCCCACGCGGTGCCCTGCGAAGTCTGGGCTTCGTCGCGGCCCCACGCGCCGGTCCACGCCAGGTAGTGGACGTCCGGGAGCTCCGGGTGGCAGTGATTCCAGTAGTGGTTGGGAAAGAACGTGGTCGTGTCGCCCACGGTGATGTCCGACTGCGCCACCCCGACCACGTAGACCAGTTGACGCAACAGGGCGAGGATCATCTGGGGCGACGTGTTCACGCGGCCGAGCCGACCGGTCTGATTCCCGTCGGCATCGAAGAAGCTGGCGAAGATCCGGTTCGCCGTCACCAGATTGACCTTGATCGTGATCCGCTCACCAGGCTGGTAACCGATGTCGCCGTGGCCGTGGTTCTGGTTGAAGTGGCGGAAGATTGCGTCCCAGGCGGCGCCGTCGGTAGCCGCGCCCGCGACTCCCCGAATCGCCCGCGAGAGCATCTCGTCCACGATGGCTTGGTCCGTATGGCTGCTTTCCCACCAGTAACCGTCGCCGATGTCGTCGCCCGCATAGTTCGTGCCGGCCCAGTCAGTCGCGTTCGGATTATGCACCCACACCACGCGGCCCGGGTAGATGCCGCGCGGCACGCCGATCGGGTCGTTCGGCACCGGCGGGTCGGCGGCGGCCACTGGCGCCAAGGGTCCGTGGCCGATCGCGATCAGGCCCGCGATGGCGGCGCCCATGAGCACGGCCGCGACGGTCAGACTGTTTCTGTGGTAGAGCATCCGCGCCCTGCGATACGCTGCAAAGGCGCCCGCAACAGCCACCAGCCAGACGAGAAACCCGCCGGCCAGTGGTCGGGCCACTTGCTGGCAGGGGTAGGCCGCCCGCGCCGGTTTCGGGACGACCCGGACCAGGAACCAGATCAGGGCGAGCAGCCCGGCCAGCGGGAAGATGTAGTGCCGCCAGCGCGCTCGCTCTGCCGCGCTGTGTTTCGCGGGGTGCGCGCGGCACGCGGCTTCACACCTGCATGGCGAAGCCGGGTCGACGACAACTGGCAGGTTCGACTCGCGACGTTCCCACATGACGCGGCCCAGCGATCGCGAGCAGAACTGTCCTCGGCGCGTCTCAGCGGCGAGACCACAGCCTGCCCTCACGACCTGAGTATACCAACCCGCTGTCCGAGGCCGCAGCGAACGCGTCCAATTCCTGGTGCAGGCACGGGCGCGCCGCGGCTCGCCGCGGCGCGCGGCCGCCGGACCCGCCTACGGGCAGTTGATCGGCAGCGGGCTCGAGGTCAGCAGGCTCACGAACGGATTGATGTCGCCAAACGAGCCCTGCCCGTACGTCCCGTCACTGTTGATGTCACCATTCAGCGGGTTGCAGCCCGCGTAGGTCGTTTCCCACTGCGCGAAGTTGGACAGGAACAGGACGAACGGGTTGATGTCGCCGAAGTCCACCTGTCCGTTGCAGTCGAGGTCACCCGTGCAGACCTGGACCGGCGGGGCCGAACCGAAGACCAGCAGCAGGCGGTTGCTGAAATCGAGCACGAGCAGCCGGTCCGACACAGCCAGATAGTAAAAGTCATAGAGCGCCACGCCGGGCGGAAGCGTCAGGGGCGCGCCGTCGGCGTCGCGGAGCACAAACGCCGGATTCGGCAGCGCGCCGGTCAGCGTGACGGTCTTAACGACGTTTTCGAAGAGCTGCCCGGGGCTGCCGACCGCGCGGTCATTGAAAATGAGGATGTCCTGATCGGTCCCACCCGATGCGGCGGGGATCAGTTCCAGGTGCTGCCCAATGACGGTGGCGGCGAGTCGCAGCGCGATCGGCCGGCCATCGCCACAGCCGGGCTTCGGAGTTCCATCGGTGTTCAGCTCGTCCGTCAGATGGACCCAGGCGTTGGTCGAGTTCGGGCTGTTGCGGATGGCGCCCTGCACCTGGTTGGAGCGGCGGCCCCAGGCGTTGCCGCTGGCATCATAGATGTGGTCGCGCCAGGCGGACTGGTCCGAAACGGTGCACGTGCCGCTGATGTCGGTGATGGCGATGCCATCGCTGGTGTCATAGAGGGTGATGCCGGAGTTGATCTCCAGCAGCGCGCGGCGGCCGGCGCCATAGGGCAGGATCGACAAGCCGCTGTCCTGGCCGCCGAAACCCGGATCATACGCCAGCCCCCCGCCGGGGAACGGCGAGGCGCACGGCACGGGGAAGTTGGAGCCGGACAGGATGCCGTTGCCGTTGCCCAGGTCGCCGTCGAACGTCGGCACCAGTGTATCGGTCGCGGCGTCGATGGCGCGCAGGTTACAGGTCCCGCTGCCCAGCGGGCGATCACACAGCGCATAGAGGACGCCGTTGCGGATCACCAGGCCATCGTAGAAACGACCGTAGTTCACGGTTTGCGTGGCCGAGCTCAGGACCACCGCGTCGTTCGGGTCGCTCAGGCTGATCTTCAGGATGCTGATGTCGCGGTCGACGCCAGAGCCGTTGTACCCGCCGATGTACGCGTAGGCGTCGTCAGAAACGACGTTCATAGGGTTGTTGCCCGCCGGCCCGAAGTGAACGCCCAGGTCGATCGCCGACTCGAGCCACATGTCGGCGTGCGCGGCGCCGGCGGTCAGCGCCACCAGGCACAGGATTGCGAATAGACGTTGTGTCACCATGACTTTGCTCCTTTGTCCCGTCACTTTGGTTTCTCAAGGCGGCGTCGGCAGATTCCAACTCGGATCTTCGGGGGACCAGCGGACTTTCAGCGTTGACACCCACATGCTCGGGTTGTTCGGGTCCACCTCGACAAGCTGCTCGCGGCGGTACAGCTCGACGTGCAGGTCGCTGAGCAGGAGGTTCACCTTGCCCTTGTGCCGCTCGAAATTGACGTAACCGTAGAATGGCCCGCGGTCGGCCTGCTCGGTGACCTTGGCCCACTTGCGATACAACGAATTGCCGGCGCCGCCCATGTAGTAGCGCGTGCCGAACAGCCCATCAGAGGCCCCGGTCAGCGGGTCAATGTTGGCAAAGACGGCCTGCCCCTCGCCGAACAGGAGCAGCGACGACGTGTCGCGCACGCGAAACGGGTTGAACGGCGCGCCGCGCTGGTAGTCCGTGGCGCGCGGGCGGCCGATGGGATAGTTGCTGGCGAAGATATTCATCGTGATGGAGCGGCCGGACGTCACGTCGGCCGGACATTGGAACACACCTGTGAAGGCGGCATTGGTTTGCGAGTTCTTGCGGCCGGGAATGTACCGCGGAAGCATGTGCGCGTAGTACCACCAGTCCATGTCCTGATACAGCGGCGGGGTACCCAGCGGTTTGCCCGGCGTATCCGTCGTGGCCCGGTTCGGCGGCGGCTGGTCGCGGTGGTCCTGTCCGTAGAACTGAAAGGCAATCCCGGCCTGCCGCATGTTGCTGGTGCACATGGTGGTCTTCGTGTTCTCGCGTGCCCTGCCCAGCGCGGGCAGCAGGATCGAGATCAACAGCGCGATGATCGCCACCACGACCAGCAGCTCGATCAGCGTAAATGCGCCGCCGTTGCGTTTCATGCCTCGCGTCTCCTGCGGCACACCCGCCTGCCGACCATCGTCTGCCTTTCGCTGCCGCGTGATTGCACGCGCTCAGGTCTCAGACCATTACCAGCCGGCCGCGTCGGTCACTCCTTGACCAACCTGTAGCGCCGACGCGCCTAGCGTCGGCGCAGCAACGCCAGACCGCCGATGGCCAGCAGCGCCAACGCCGACGGCTCCGGGATCTGGTACACATCGAGCCGCCGCTCAACAAAGCTCGCGACCAGCAGCGTGGGCGTACCGGCGGCATCCAGACCGAAGGCGAGGTTCTTGATGTCACCCGTCCAGGGCGCGCCGATTCCATTTTCGTCGCCGAGCAGCGCAAGCTGCGTCAGGCCGGTCAGCGTGCCGTCGAGATTCCGCAGGTGCACATGCCGACTGTCCACGTTCTGCACGTTGCCGAGCGAGTCAGTGAACGTCGTCATGGTACGGCCCGACACGGCGATCAGGTCCGAGCCGAGGTCCTCCAGGATCGCCACGCCCTGCCCCACGACGTTGGCCGTCGTGCCTTTCAGCAGCGCGCGTGTGGTCAGGTTGGGCGTGCCGCCGAGAGTCTGCCACTGGTTGACGTTGACGCGGACCCCGTAGCCGACGGCCCCCTGGTTCTGGATGATGATGTCGCCGTCACTGTCGAAGGCCAGCGCGCGCCAGGTCGATCCGGAATCGGGCGAGGTGTTGATGATCCCGCCATTCGTGCCGTCGTAAACCGTGGCCCCGTTGGCCAGCGAAAGCAGGCGGCGACGGCCGGAGCCCTGGACCAGGAACGCGACGCCGGGCCCGCCGTTGTCGCCCACCGGGTCGATGGCCAGCGCGAAGGGCCGGCTGTTGCCCTGGGGACCGACGATGGACCAGACGAGCGTACCATCTGGGTTGTAGCGGTTGATCAAACCGGTGGCGCCCGTGCCGGAATCATGCGCCAGCAGGAGCGCCCCGGCGCCCCGCTCGAAGCCGAGGGCGTCGATGCCGCGGGTGTTGGCAACGTTCGCGATCAGCGTTCCGGGCAGCGGCGTGAACAGCGGCGCCCCGCCGAGCACGTTCTCGATCTTGACGACACCGACGGTAGCGGGGCTGGTGGTCGAGTTCTTGAGGCCGCCGACGTACGCATTGGTGCCGTCGAAGGCGATGGACAGCGGGTTGTCGCCGTAGCCGCTGGTGCTGTTGAAGTAGCTGCCGAGGTCGATGCTCGCGGTGTGGATCAGCGGAAGCTGGGCCGCGCTGGCCGCCAGCCCAAAGCTCAACACGATGGGAATCAGGATGCGCCAGTTGCCTCTCATGGTGCCACCTCCTTCAGAAATGTTCTGCACGCCGATGTGGATCGCATGACCCCCACTGCCGAGACTCCCGGCCTCGGCGGCGCCGGGTCACGCACACGGCCAATTGACCGGGCGGCCGGGGATTCCCTCGGTCTTCACGGCCAATAGGCCAACTGCATATTATATAACTATCCGTCGTTCCGCAAGGACTTCCGTAAGCCGTTCCCGCATCGCCGGCCCAGAGCGCCGCCTGAGCATAATGTCCCAACCGGACAGAAATAATAACGATGCGCCGCCACTCGCCCGTCTCCTCATTCGATCGGAACGACGGGAAATCCTCGGGCACGGAAGCCACCCGCTCCTCACCAAGGGCAAGGGCCAGGCAGGCGCTTGATGAAAGCGGACAGGTTCGCCTGGTCCGGCGGCCCCGTCTCGCGCCAGAAAGATGGCTGACCGAGCTCGGCGAACAGCTCGCGTCCCATCGTCTTGGCCGGATACACGCGCCCTTCCGCGTGCCCGTCCAGAAACGCCAGGCTCGCGCGCCCTGTGTACGTACCGTTCGCGCCGACCTTGAGCGCGTGGCGCGATGCGATCCGATCGATGCAGTTGAAGCTGCCGTCGGGGTAGCTGCTGTTCGTGTGGTAGGACGGGTGATCCTCGAACATGGTGATGAACCGCGACGGCGAGAACCGGACCCGCTGCCCGGCTGTGAAAGAGACCGTCTGCTGGTGGCCGGGCAGTGAATTGTTCGGCGAATCCGCGACGTACGTGAAGCTCTCCAGTTGCTCGGGCGCCCGGTAACCAATGTAGGCGTTCATCGAGTAGCTCAGTCGGCCGTTGCCGCCGCCGCCGAGCGGCGAGTCATCGGCGGCGCCCGGTCGGTCGGCCGGACATACGTAGACCGACTCATGCCGCAGGTACCGAAAGAGCGTGCCCTTGGTCGGGACATCCGCGACGAACTCCGGGTCGAGGTGGTACGGCTGCTGATACGCGGGCTTGTATGTCAGACCCTCAAGCTTGTCGCGGGCTCCGTCCCAGGTCACCCCCGCCGGCCGCGGCCACTCCCCGTCGAAGAGGATCTGCATCCAGAACAGGGCGTGCGTGGCTGGGAGAACCTGTTCGTCGCCGATGTAGAGGAACATGCCGTTCATGAGTTGCTTGAGATTCGACTGGCAACTCACGCTGCGGGCCAGGTCGCGCGCCTTGGACAGCGCTGGCAGCAGAATGGCGATCAAAAGCGCGATGATCGCCACCACCACGAGCAATTCGATCAGCGTAAACGCCGGCCGCCGGCCTGAATGAATCGGGTTGGCCCGGGGGTTCCAGCGTGCAGCGCTGCTGAGCTGAGCCAGCATTTCCCGTGCGACCTCCGCGCGGCCACAACGCCGCGCAAGATGTCTGGTTATGGTACCGGGTCCCGGCATCCACGGGCAAGGTCAATGCCCCGTGGGTCGAGCGCTGGTGGTCAACGCACATTCCGACGCAGCGACGCAGCCGCACCGCGTTGCTCGTCGGCCGCGTCCGGATGAAGTAAGATCGTGGCCTCGTGAGCCCCCGACAGTTGCACGGCATGCACACCTGGCGTGGCCGACCGGAGGGCAACGCCAGGACGATCGCGGACCCGCCATGACAGCCCGTCGCGATGCTCGAATGGGAGCCAGCATGAGGTGCGCGGAAGGACCTCGGTGTGTTTCGCGCCGTGCAGCCTGTGAGTGGCGTGCTGCGACCCGGCGCGTTGCCACCCTCGTGGCGCTGGGAATCAGCGCTGCCGTGGCCGTCGCCAAGCCGCCGCCGCAGGCGCGCGTCGACGAAATCGCGGCGCTGTTGGATGCGCGACCCGCCGGCCTGGGGCCAATGTGCGCGGACCGGCGTACGTGGGATGCCCTGTGGCAGCACCCGGCGTACCAGGCCGTGGTCCAGGCCGCGGAGCGTTTGCGCACTGAGCCGCTGCCGGAGCAGCCAGACGAATTGTTCCTGGACTTCTCGCGCACGGGTAAGCGCCGGCCGTGGGAGCGCGTGGCGTCCGCGCGGCGCGGTCGTGTCAAGACGCTGGTGCTGGCCGAGTGTCTGGAAGACAGGGGCCGGTTCGTGCCGGCGCTTGAGCAACTTGTGGCGGTGCTGTGCGCCGAGCCGACCTGGGTCTACCCGGCGCATGATCCGCGTCTGGTGAACTTCCGCGGCGAGCGCGTCGACATCGATCTGGGATCGTCGTACGTCGCGGGCGAATTGGCGCTGACCCGGTATCTGCTTGGTGACAAGCTCGGCGAGTCGACGCGGACGTTGATTGACGCCACGGTGCGCACGCGCGTGCTCGAGCCGTTCCGGGACATGGTGCTCGAGCGGCGCGACGCCAACTGGTGGCTCACGGGCACGAACAACTGGAACTCGGTTTGCCTGGCGGGGGTTACGCACGCGGCGCTGGCCCTCCTCGAAGACCGCGCTGAGCGTGCGTTCTTCGTCGCGGCCGTCGAGCAATATTCGCGTTACTTCCTGCAGGGCTTCACCGCCGACGGGTACTGCTCGGAGGGCCTGAGCTACTGGAACTACGGGTTCAGCCGCTACGCCACGCTGGCCGAGGCCATCCGGCAGGCTACGCGTGGCGAGTTGAACCTGTTGGCCGTCGAGGCGGCGCGCCTCCCAGCGCAGTTCGGCAGCCGCGTCGAGATCCTTGGCGATGTTTATCCGACGTTCGCGGACTGCCCCATGAACACGAAGCCGGATCGCACGCTTGTCGGCTACATCGACCGGACACTGGGCACGGGACGTCCGGCCGGGGCGGAGCGTTTGACCGACCCGGCGCGCGGCAGCCTGGCCGAAGTGCTGGCGTTCACCGACTGGCATAGCACGCCGAGTTCCGCGCCAACGTCGCGACCCGCGGAGCCCCGCCCGCTACGCACCTGGTTTGCGGAGGCAGGCGTGCTGATCGCGCGGCCGGCCGCAGACGGGGCGGGGCGCATGGGTGCCGCGATCAAGGGCGGGCACAACGCCGAGCACCACAACCATAACGATGTGGGCACGTTCATCGTGGTGGTCGACGATCGCCCGGTGCTGGTCGACCCGGGCACCGAGGTTTACACGGCGCGGACCTTCAGCGACCGCCGCTACGACAGCAAGGTGCTGAACTCCTTCGGACATCCGGTCCCGCGCGTCGCGAACACGCTGCAACGCACAGGCCGCGAGGCACGTGGCGACGTGCTCAAGACGGACTTCACCGCGCGGCAGGACACGCTCGTGCTTGACCTGCGGTCAGCCTACGCGGTGCCGACCCTGCAGCGACTCGAACGCGAATTCCGGTACGAGCGCGGCGACGTGGAGCGCCTCGTGGTGACCGACACCGTGGCCTTCTCCGGGCCGGAGCAGTTCGAGATTGCGCTCGTGACCTTTGGCGAGTGGAGTCACGTCGCACCCGATCGGCTGCGCGTCGAGGACGACGGGCGCGCCGTCGAGGTCGAACTGCTGGCCGACGGACTCGCGCTGGAGATTACCGGCGCGGAGATCAACGAAGATGTGCGAATCAACCGGCAGCCGAGGCGGATCGCCGTTCGGATCGCTCAGCCGGTGCCGGCTGCGCGACTGACGCTGCGCATCAGCCCGGCCGCGCGTCAGAACAAGCCTTAAACGGGCCATCACGCACAGCCCGCCGTGGTCGGGGGTGCCAAACTGCTTGGCCGCACCGCTGTGCACTGGGTAGACTCCACGGTGCCGTGTGTGTCGCGCGGTCCTGCACGGTGCAGGCGAACGAGGAGGTATGCCATGTCACGTTGGGCCTTCGCAGCGACGGCTTTCTTCCTGGTGTTTTCGGGCGGCGGAATCATCGCGGCGCGGGCACAGGACGAGGTGGCGCACCTGGCGCCCGAAGAATTCGCGATTCTGGCGTGGGGCCACACGCCGGGCGACGCGGACACGCTGCGTGAGCTGCGGGCGTGCGGCTTCAACCTGGCCGGCTTTGTCGCGCCCGAACACCTGGACGCGGTCGCCGCCGCCGGGCTGAAGTGCATCGTGTCCACTCGGGAAACCCACGTGTCCGACGCCGCCGCCAGCCTCGACGACGCGGCGATTCAGCCACGTGTGGCGGCGCTGACGGAGCGCGTGGCGGGACACCCGGCCGTGTTCGGCTACTACCTGCGCGACGAGCCGAGCGCCGCGCTGTACCCGGGGTTGGCGCGGTGGGCTGCGGCGTTCCGCCGGGCCGATCCGAAGCACGCCAGCTACATCAACCTGTTTCCCAACTACGCGTCGCCGGGTCAGATGGGGGCAGCGACGTACGAGGAGTATGTCGAGTCGTTCGTGACCACCGTTAAGCCTGCGTTCATCAGTTACGATCACTACGCCCTCATGGACGACGGGGCCTTGCGTGACGGCTATTTCCAGAACCTCGAGGTCGTACGCAGCGCCGCGCTGCGGCACAACCTGCCATTCTGGAACATCGTGCTGTCGAACGCGCACTTTCGCTACGCGGAACCGTCGGAGGCTGGATTGCGGTTCCAGGCCTACACGACGCTGGCGTACGGCGGGCGCGGGATCAGCTACTTCACGTACTTCGCGCCGGCGATCGGGAATTACCGGTTAGCGCCGATCGACGCGTTCGGCCACAAGACGCCGACCTGGGACATGCTGCGCAGCGTAAACCTGCAGATCCACCGGCTGGGGCCGACGTACCTGACGCTCAAGAGCGTGAATGTGTTCCATCATCCGGACGTGCCGCCCAAGTGTGCCGGGCTGGACACCAGCCGACATCTGGCCGCCGTTCCGGGTGGGCACTTCGTGATCGGCGAGTTCGAGGGTCCGGGCGGTCGGCCTTTCGTGCTGATCGTCAACAAGGACCTCCGCGTCTCGACCGCGTTTGATGTGAAGTTCAAGCAGCCCGGCCGGGTCATGCAGACCAACGCGTATACCGGCCAGACCACGCCCTGGGGTGGCGAGAACAATTGGCTGGCACCCGGTCAGGGCATGCTGCTGAGCCTCGAGCCGCCGCCGGATTAGACGTTGGAGGAGTTGAGCTCCTCAACGCTGACGTTGGCTCGGGCGGCGAAGCGGACGTGCGGCACAGAGTGTAGCTGCGGGGCGAGCGACTGATGCGGGCCGAGTGGCACCGGGAGGCGGGGAAAGAGCTCGACGTACGCCTGCTGCGGGAACTTGGGCGGCCGTTGGGGTTGCGCGGTCACGACCGTGTCCCAAAAGCGATCGTGCGCAGACTAATCAGAAGTTCCAGCACTTTGAAGTCATAAGCGTTGGTGTGGGCGAGGGTTGCCGCGGAATGGGTGGGCGCGTACTGCCTACAGAGTGACTTGCAGTAGGTTGAGGGCCTGCTGTTGCAGCGGCGTGGGTTGGGTATAGATCGTCATCGTAGCCGTGTCTGAACCATCAAAGCGCACGCGGTTCTTGGCCAACGTAGCCAGGTCTGCCAGCAACGTCTGAAAACTGTGCACCGGCAGGCTTGCCGGCGTCTGGGCTTCAGTCGGCTTCTGTGCTGCAGCCGACGTGCAGTGGCTCGCGGCCTTGCGCTGAGCCCGCGGCGAACGCTGCGCCGGGGCCACGATCGAGGTTCGCTGGGCTTGGGCCGTCGGGCGGTCATCGTCGTCCAACAGCAGCGGCGCCCAAGCTTGGCGCATGTGCCATTCGACGTAGTACGCCAGCCTGCACAGCAGCACGTGCGTCCGCACGCGATCCGCCGACCAGTGGTAGATGGGCCGCACTTTCAAATCGACCGTCTTGAGACTGCGAAACGCCCGCTCCGCCACCGCCAGGCCCTTGTACGCCCGCACGATTTGTTCAGCCGGAAAGGGATCGGTTGACGAGCCGCGCGCCGGCGCGGCTTCGGCCGGCAAGCTGGTGCGGATGACATAGATCCCATCCAGCGCGGCCTCGCCGGCGATGGTGACCTGCCCCCAGTTTATGTACCAGTTGCTATGAGAGTCGGACCACGTTTTCGATCCTCGACCGCCCTCTTCCCCTGGTGCGCTCCGGTTGGGGATTGAAGCCGGGGGTTTGGGGGCAGAGCCCCCAAGGATCAGCATCGGCCGGCGAACACCGCCGGCGTCTGATAGCCCAAGGCGCTGTGGGGTCGCCGCTGATTGTACTCCTGCCGGTAGTCCTCCGTAATCACCTTCGCTTCCAAGACACTGGTGAACAGCTCGCGGTTCAGTAGCTCGTCGCGCAGCCGGCTGTTGAGCGACTCGCTGTACGCATTGTGCCGGGGCGTGTACGGCTTGGTCGGCAGGATCACCGTGCCGTAGTGCGCAGCAAAGGCCTGCAGCTTCGGGTTGAGCTCGGGGTCGAACCAGTCGGCCTGGGTCACCGCGGCCTTCAGGTTGTCGATGACCAGCGTCTTCGGCACGCCGCCGAAGTGCCAGAAGGCGTTCTCCAGCGCCCGGATGAGATTCTCCGTCGTCTGCCGCGCGACGGTGTCGGCGTAGCCCTTGCGCGAGTAGCTCAGGATGATCCGGAAGGCGTGAGGGTACTTCCGCTTGCCATCCGGCCGCACCAACGGCGCGCCCCGGCCGAAGTCCACCTGCGCCTCGTCGCCGGGCGCGACCTCGATCCGGCGGAACGGCAGCGGCTGACCCCGCTGGAGCCGCCGGCAGAAGCGCTTGACGCTGTCGTAGCGGCCGGTGAAGCCCTGCTCGCTCTGCAGGTCCTGCCAGATCCGCTGCGCCGAGAGCCCGCGCTCCAACGCCCCGCGGATCAGCTCCCGGAACGGCTCACACTGGCTGACCGGACCGCTGGACCCGAGGGGCAGGTTGGGCTGGTTTTGACCGCCGGCGCCGCCTTCCGACCCGGCCGTCACGCCGCTCGGCGTATCCTCCCACCCGCCTGACCCGGCGGGCAGGTTTGGCGGGTTTTGACCGGCGCCAGGCGGGTCACGCGGCCCCTCCGACCCGGTGGGCGGGTTTGGCTGGTTTTGCGGGCCCGCCGCGGCGCGGACGTAGCGGGCGACCGTCTCCCGGTCTACGTCGAGCGCCCGCGCGATCCGCCGCTGCGACCAGCCCTGCGCCCGTAACGTCTGAATGGAGTGAATCTTGGCCATCTTGAGCCGATTCGCCATGCACAGCCTCCTGCCGCCAACCGCTGGCTGCACAGGCTGTCACCGCGAACCGCGTTCTCCTCAAGTGGCTGGTTTTCACCCGCCCCCGCCTGGCTGGTTTTGCCCGCCCGCTGACAATTTACAAGAGGTTACAACGCGCCGCGCAATCGCGCACGGTGACTTAGTCGATAATAGAGGCGACACTCGGAGCGCGAAAGAAGGAACGAACCATGGGCGGGTCGGCGTGGATCGCGGCGAGGTCCACCTCGACGCGAGCATGCAGGGACTCATTCTGCTGGAGCGGCGTTTTGGAGACGCCCTTTTGACGCAGATGGTTCCAAACGAATTCGTCCGGGTTGAGATCCGGCGCGTAGCCCGGGAGGAAATGCAGTTCCAGGCGGCCACCCAGCGACTGCACGAACTGGGCCACCACTTTTGCAATGTGCGCCGGATGCCGGTCCACCACCAGAAACACCGGCCGCCGACGATGACGCAGAAAGTCCTTAAGGAACAGGACGAACTGCGGAGCGTTCAGGCGACCGGTATAGACATTGTACCAGAATGCGCCGAGCAGGTTCACGGCCGAGATAGCGTTCACCGCCTGGCGCTGGCCGCTGGTCGCAACCACCGGTGTATGGCCCCGCGCGCCCCACGTGCGCTGCAGCGGCGCATCGGAGCGGAGGCCGCCCTCGTCGAGAAAGAAGATATCGGCGCCGCAGCGGCGGGCGCGTTTTTCGAGGGCCGGGTATTCCGCGCGCTTCCATTTCTCGATCGCCACCGGGTCGCGTTCGTAGGCCTGCCGCAGCGGTTTCTGCGGGGTGATGTCCAACTCGGCCAGCAGGCGCCCCACCGACGTGACACTCAACTGCACCTTCATCCGCTGCGCGATCAGCGCCGCGACGATCTTGCGCGTCCATAGGCCGAAGTCAAAGCCGTACTGCCGCGGGTTCTGGCCACAGATCCAGCGCCGCACCTGTTGCTTTTGGCGGGCGGTCAGCTTGTCCGGCCGGCCGGTACCCCGGCGCGAAGCCAGTGCGGCTTCGCCGCCGCGTCGGGCGGCTCGCAGCCATTTGTAGATCACGGTGCGGCACAGCCCGTAGCTCTTCATGACTTCACCGGGGCGTTCGCCTTCCTGCACCCGGCGCACCGCCATCTTCCGAATCGCTTCACTCGCCTCATGCGTCAAGGTACGGCCGTCGATTCTCATGGCCGCCACTATACCAGAAAGCAGAGCAGATGTCAACCAAATTATGGACTAGTTAGTAAGCACAAGACGCCTAGTGGCACAAAGTTGCGATTTCTGGGGAGAAGGGGCTGGTGACCCGGGGGTTCGTCCGGACGCTTGCGATAGAGGGTTGAACCCAGCCGGCAACTCACTCCTCGACAGACCTGGCTTCGTAGAAGGATGTCAGCAGTCCGTGCCGGGCGCCGAATCGGCGGCGGAATTGGGATGATCGTCGCTGCCAGAATCTGCGGGGGTCTCGAGCACCACTTTCGTGGCACGCGTGTCGCGAACAACGGGATGGGCCGTGACATCACCGCTGGCTGGCAGCGTCACGGTGAAGCTCGATCCAGCGCCGACGCGCGATACCACACCGATCCGGCCACCGGCCTGCTCGACGACCTCGCGCACGATCGACAGCCCCAGTCCCGTGCCGGGAATCCCAGCCGTGATCACATTGGCACCCCGCCGGAACGCGTCAAAGATCGGTTCGTGCCCCGCCTCGCCGTCCGGGGGCTCCAACAGGCTGGGGTCGATTCCGACACCCGTGTCGCTCACATGAATCCCGACCGACTCGATCTGGCCGTTCTCCTCCTTGGCCGTCACCATCACGCGCACGCGGCCGGGACCTGGCGTGTACTTGATGGCATTCTCGATCAGGTTGCCGAGGCAGTCGCGGAGGTCGTGCGCATCCACGCTGACGTAGAGATCGCCTTGCGGAGGCATCCACTCAACCAGTTCGATCTGCTTGCCGTCCGCCAGCGGACGAAAACGCCGGCATAGTTCGGCCACGACCGCGCGCACGTCGGTCTGACTCTGCCGATGGCGCGCCGGGTCAGCTTCCTGCACCCGCGCCAGCGTGAGGAGCTCCGTGACCTGTGCGATCCCATCCTGGCAGCGGCGAATGACTTTGTCACACGTACCCGGCACGGCCTCGGGTGGGACGACGTTTGATCGGATCAGGTCGGTGAGGGTCTGGATGACTGCCAGCGGGCTCTTGAGCTGGTGCGCTGCGGTCTGCATGAAGCGCGAGCGCCGTCGTTGCAGATCTTGGATCGCCAACTGGGCTTTTTGCAGGGCCGCGTTTGTTCGGTGCAGGTCACCCTCCTGAGACTGAAAGTGCTTCCCGATCCACGAATTGAAGTACAGCGCGCCGACAATTCCAGACGCCACCGCGGCCAATGCCGTCAGCACGTATCCCGGACGCGCGTAGATCCCGAGGGGACACCACGGCAGAAAGTCAAAGTGCGGGCTAAGCCAGTGCTGCCATTCGCCGATCGCAAGCACCGAGTAAAGCGCCAACGCCCATACGGCCTGGGCTACAGCCTGCCAGCGTACGAGTACGAGCGACACAATCGCCACGTGGAACAGGTAGAACACAGCGAACGGGTTTTCCACGCCGCCGGTGTAGCGCAGGATGCCCGTCAGCAAGAGCAGGTCGACGACAACTTGTGCATTGGCAAAGCCCACCAGGTAGGGCACGCGGGCATCGGGCGGCGCCACGCGCCGCGGCGGGCCAAAGAGCCACCTGGAGATGAAGGTCCAGATGAGGTTCACCGCTCCCAGGGCGACCAGAACTCCGAGCAGCGCCGCCGGCCGCCGGACGTCGCTCCACACCACGTGCTCGAGCGCGAGCAGCGCCGTGGTGGCGATCACGAAGCCCCAGCGCAGGCGAATAAACCAGCGCAGCCGGAACATGACCACGAGCAGCGCGGCTCTGGGGTCGAAGTCGTCCGCACTACACGCGTGGGGCGCGCCGGTTGCATTTGTGGGCTGGACTGACATTGCCTTGCCGGGCAGCCTCAACCACCATCCGATGCGCTCCCCGCGCCCGCGATCGTGCCATGGACCACAGGAGGCCGGTCAGCAGGACGCAGCCTGCGAGTCAGGCCGCCCGCTGTGTTGCTCGACAATCCAACTCACGGCCTCGCGTAGCGTCTTCGCATCGAAGGGTTTTTCCAGGAACATGTCAGCCGACATCGCGTCGGGACATACTTCGCGGCCATACTCCATGCCGATCGACTGGCCGATCGCAGACATCAGAATGAGCGGAATGCTCTTCAGTTTGCTGTCCCGCCGCAGCTCACAGGCCACCTGCAGACCCTCGGAGGGGTGCGTGAGCATGATATCCAACAACACAATGTCCGGGGGGTCGCGCCGAATAGCCTCCAGCCCAGCCTGTCCCGTCTGATAACAGGCCACCGTGCAGCCGAGCGGTTCGAGAATCATCTGGACGGCCAAGTGTATATCCGGGTCGTCGTCGATGAGCAGAATCCGCGCTGGCTTCTGGGCGTTCATGCCCGCCTGCCCTCTGGTGCGCCCTACGCGCCGGCCGCCAACTGCACGAGTGCCCCTTGCAGACGCCGACTGAGCGTGCCGGCCAGTTCTTTCAGCAGATGATATCCCAGCGTGTGGTCGTGTTCACACAACTTGCGAATCCCAGCCGCGTCAATCCGCACGGCGCGCCCGGCAACACGTGGCACGGCGGTCGCCGTGCACCGGTGCGGCTCGACCAGCGAGGACCAGCCAATCAGGTCGCCCGCGACGACCGTGTCCACGACGCGGCCCTCGTCCACGTGGTGTTGGTACACGATGTCTATCTCGCCTTCACGGAGAATATACAGGGCCTGGGCGGACTCACCTTCCCGGAACAGCGGTTGGCCCACCGGGAACGCGCGCTCCTCCGTGATCGCTGCCACGGCCTTCAGGCTTTCGGGGCTGACGCCAGCGAAGTAGGGCAACGAGCGCAGGACCTCGATTGAGACCATGATGCTACCTCCACTCGGTCAGCAAGGATTGCACCAGCTCCGCAGCGCGGGGGACACTTGCGGCCACCGCGGGCGTACACCGTTCGCTGAACGCTTCTACCTCAGCAGCTTCGATCGCAACGATCCGCATATCGCCGGGTAGCGGCAACTTGAAGCCGGCGTGTCGCCCGAACTCCAGGGCGGTCCACAGGTCCACGTCATGCGCGGAATTGCCGTGCCGGGTTGGCGGTGCTTGTGCGGCCAGGATGCGGATGCTACCGGGGACGGCGCCGCTGCGTTGCGCGTCGACAATGATGGCGCGGTCGTAGCCGACCAGGCGTTCCATCAGCCGCAAGCCGCCCCAGTAATCCTCGGCCAACTCCAGACCCGGCCGGTCAGTCAGCGCGGGCCTCAATCGCTCGACGACGCGGAGTCCGACGCTGTCATCGGTCAACAGGGGATTGCCCAGCCCCAACACAATGGTCCGCGGCGTTTCCGCGGTAGCGACGTCCGCCGTGGACTGAACTGCACAACTTGGGGTCGGCGCTGCCGTCGACATTGGAGCTTCCGCAAGTATTACTCGCCGGCACGCCGAGCGGTGCGACGGATCGTCTGGAGTACCTGCCCATCGGGCGCCCGTACGATGACCGTGAGCGGCATCTGGCCGGGCAGGTAGTGGGTTGCACAGCCAAAGCACGGATCATACGCCCGAAACGCCATCTCGATCTTGTTGAGCACACCCTCGGTGACTGTCGTGCCCTTGCGGATCAGCGTCTTGGCCGCCTGCTTGATCGAGAGGTTGATCGGGGCGTAATTATTTGTCGTGCCGACAATGAGATTCACGTGGGTCAGTACGCCGCGCTCGTCGGTCGAGTAGTGGTGAGTCAAGGTCCCACGCGGGGCCTCGACACACCCGACGCCCTCGTCAGGCGTCGCCGTCGGCAGTACCCGGTATTCCTTGCCGGTGATCTCCGGGTCGATCGCCAGTTCGACCCAGCGCTCCGCGGCATAGAGCAGCTCGATCAGCCGCGCCCAGTGGGTTGCCAGCGTGTGGTTTACCGGCTTGCCGCCGAGCGTCTCGTACATCCGCTCGTATTCCTTCTGGGCCAGCGGGGTGGCCATGCCGTCGGCGGCGTTCAGGCGGGAAAGCGGGGTTGCTTTGTACAGGCCGGAGTCCTCGCCATCGACAAAGCCCTTCCAGCCCACTTTCTTGAGGAACGGGAATTTCAGGTAGGACCACGGCTCGACGTGCTCGGCGACGTAATCGCGGTAGTCACGCGCCGCGTACTTGGCGTGTTCCTTGCCGTCGGGACCGACGACGCGGATCAGGCCGTCGTAGAAATTCACGTGGTTGTTCGCATCGACCGTGCCCATGTTGTACGTACGGTGCGTGTACGCGTCGCTGGTGATGAGCCGCACGTACTCCTTGTTGCCCAGCACGATGTCGTTGAAGAGCTGGAGCGAAAACCGGGCGAACTCGATGGCGTCGCGTCCCAGCGCCTCGATCTCCTTGCGTTGCTCCTCGTTGATGCCGCGACTGACGCCGCCCGGAAGGCCCCAGTTCGGGTGCACCTTCCGGCCGCCAATCAGCTCGATGAGATGGTGCCCATCGCGGCGCATCTTGAGGACTTTGCCGGCGATCTCCATCCCGACTTTCTGGATGACGCCGAGGATGTTGCGCTGCTCCGGCGGGGCGTCAGGCCCCATCACAAAGTCCGGGCCGCCGAGCGCGTAGAAATGCGTGGTGTGGTCCGTCGCGAAGAAGATGCAGTAGAACATCTCCCGCAGCTTCTTCGCCGTCGGTGGCGGATCGACGTGGAAGAGCGCGTCAAGCGTTTTGGTTCCGGCGATGTGATGTGCTTCCGGGCACACGCCGCAGATGCGGGAGGTGAGGTTGGGCATGTCCTCGGCCAGCCGGCCGACACAGAAACGCTCGAAGCCGCGTAGCTCGGGGATCTGGAGGTACGTCTCGGCCACGTCGCCCTTGGGGGTCAGGAAGATGTCGATCTTGCCGTGGCCCTCGAGCCGCGTGATCGGGTCAATGCTGATGCGCTGCGTTGTCATCGGCGACTGCTCCTCGTAAGGTGGGCGCTGCCCACCATTGGGGTCGCGCGGTGGGCGATGCCCACCCTACGCGACGGGTTTGGGCAACGGCAGTTCATGACGTTCGGCGTCGGGCACGAGGGCCGCCCGCCGCAGGAGACTATGAGCCAGGCTGAACCGGTAAAACGTGCCCACGGGGTCCGGGATCCCCTCGGTGATAATGCGCTCGATCTCGTCGGGGTCCTGCGCGTCGATCACGGACGCCAGGGCCGTCATCAGCCGCCCGCCGAAGTCCTCCACGCCGGCATTGGGACCGTAACAGCCGATGCAGGGTGAATTCACCTGCGGGCAACGTGCGCCACAGCCGGCACGGGTGGCGGGACCGCAGCACAGGATTCCTTGTTCAAGCAGGCACGTCTCGGCGTCGGGAATAACCTGCCAGGTTCGCTTGAAAGCCTTGATCTTCTTCTCGCTGCGCTTGCGCGGGCATTCGTCGCAGCAGGTCGTTGTCGCCCCGATTACTGCGCCGGCGGCCGGCAACTTGCCCTCCAGGATGGCCACCACGGCGTCCCAGATCCGGTCGGCTTCCGGCGGGCAACCGGGCAGGAAATAGTCGACCGGCACAGTCTGCGCGAGAGTGTGGACCGTGTCGTAGAAGACGGGCAGCGAGAGGTGGTGCCCGTTGGACTGCACCTCCGGCAGTGGTATCACGCGCCCGGGGTTGTCCGTTGACGCGCTCTCGCAATAGACGGTCTCGAAGATCTCCTGGCGGTTGGTCAGGTTCGCCAGGCCGGGGATGCAGCCCTCCGTGGCGCATGAGCCGAACGCCACCAGGACCTTCGACTTCTGCCGCAGCAGCTTGGCCATGTACTCCTGTTCGCTGGTGCGGACGCTGCCATTGAACAGGCAGACATCGACGTATTGGTCCGGCCAGTTTTCGACATCCCGCACCTTCGTGTCCATGATGCAGGGGCACAAGACGATGTCGAATGCTGCCGCGACGTCGAGGATCTTCTCGTTCAGCGCGAGGATCGAGATCTCGCACCCGCCACACGAGGCGGCCCAGTAGATTGCCAGTTTGCCCCTGTCGCTCATCGCCCGACCTCCATGGCTGCCTGGTGCTCAAGCAGGATCTTCTCGACGTCGTCCAGGTGTCCGTTTTCCTCAGCCCAGTTCGTGGACCAGCGCAGGGGCCCGAGAGTCCGAATGTCCTCGACCATCGCGTCGATTGACTCGGCGAGCTGGGTGGCCTCCGCGGCCGACGCCCACACCAGGCGCACACGCCGCTCGCTGATGCCCAGGGCCCGCAGCGTGTGCCGCAGCATGGCAAACCGCCGCATTGTCTTGTAATTCTGTTCGAGGTAGTGACACTCCCCAGGGTGGCAGCCGGCAATGAGCACGCCGTCTGCACCCAGCGCGAGCGCCTTGAGCACGAACGATGGATCGACGCGACCGCTGCACATCAGGCGGACTACGCGCACGTTGGGTGAGTGCTTGATCCGGGCCGTCCCCGCGCCGTCGGCCGCGCGGTACGAGCACCAGTTGCAGAAGAAGCCAACGATCTTCGGTTCATAGATTTCGCGCTGCATCCGGCTACTCCTTAGGGCGCAGTGGGTTCCAAGCTGGGCTCTTCGTCGATCTCAGCGGGCTCGCCCTCGCCGTGCACATCCCACAGCAACCCTGCGATCTCCGCCTCCACCTGGTCGTTGCTGAAGTGCGCCCCCGCAATTGCGCCGGCTGGGCACGCGGCCACGCACGTGCCACAGCCTTTGCACAGGGCCGGGTTCACCCGGCTGACCTTGTCCTCTGTCAGGAAGTCGATTGCGTTGAACGGGCAGAGGTTGTTGCAGATGCGGCAGCCGGAGCAGTTGTCCTCGTTGATCGACGCCACCACCGGCTCGATCATCACCGTACCCTTGCTGATCATGCCCTGCACCCGGGCGGCCGCCGCCGCACCTTGTGAAACCGAGTCCGGAATGTCCTTCGGGCCGTGGCACGCGCCGGCGATGAAGATACCCTCGGTCATCGTCGCGACGGGGTCGAGTTTGGCGTGGCGCTCGATGAACCACCCGGCCATGCTGCACGAGATGCCGACCTTGAGGCCGGTCTCGCGCGCGTCGCGCCGCGGCTCGATGGCTCCCATCAGTACTACCATGTCCACCGGTATGCGGCGCTGCTTGCCCAGCAGCGTGTCCTCGACCTGCACAACCAGCTTGCCTTCCTCCTGGGGTGTACGGGCCATGTCGGTGATCTCGGCCACCTTGCCCCGGACGAACAGCATGCCCTCGTCAAGCAACCGCTGGTAGAACTCCTCGTAATCCTTCTTGTTCGGCCGCATGTCGATGTAGCAGGCGTAGACCTTTGCTCCGGTCTTTTCCAGCACCAGGTGGCCGAGCTTCAGCGAGAGCATGCAGCAGATGCCCGAGCAGTAGGTGTTGTAACGCTGATCGCGGCTGCCCGCACAGTGCACGATGCAAACCGACTGCGGCTCGGTGACGCCGTCACGGAGCACGATCCGTCCGCCAGTCGGTCCCGAGGCGTTGCACATCCGCTCGAACTCGAGGCTGGTGAACACGTTCGCCAGTTTGCCGTAGCCGTACTGTGGAATACGACGGCAATCGAACAGATCCCAGCCCGTCGCCAGGATGATATTCCCCACTTCCACTTCGAGAATTTCGTCTTTCTGGTCGAAATCGACCGCTCCCGTCGGACAGAGCTTCTCGCACGCGCGGCAACGCTGTCGCTCGAACCAGATGCACGACTTCGTGTCGATCGCCGGGATCTTTGGCACCGCCTGCGGGAAGGGCGTGTAGATGGCCTTGCGATAGCCCATGCCGGCCTCGAACACCTCGTCGACAACCTTGCGCGGACATTTCTCGATGCACAGGCCGCAACCGGTGCATTTGTCCTCACGCACGTAACGGGCCTTGCGGCGTATGCGCACACGGAAGTTGCCGATCGAGCCGGACACCTCCTCCAGCTCGGAGTACGTCAGGAGTTTGATCTTCTCGTGCTGCCCCACCTCCGACATCTTTGGTGTCAGAATGCACGCGGCGCAGTCTAACGTCGGAAACGTCTTGTCATATTGGGCCATGTGGCCGCCGATGCTCGGTTCGCGCTCGACGAGGTAGACCGGGTAACCGGCGTCGGCGAGTTCCAGCGCGGCCTGGATGCCGGCAATCCCGCCACCGACCACCAGCGTGTGCGGATTCACCGTTACGGGCATCGGCTCGAGCGGCCGATGGTGCTGCACCCGGGCCACGGCGCCCGCTACCAGGGCCTTGACCTTGCTCGTGGCCGCCTGCTTGTCCTTGGTCACCCAGGACACGTGCTCGCGGATGTTGGCCATCTGCAGGAGGAAAGGATTGAGCCCGGCGTTCGCACACGCGCGGCGGAAGGTCTTTTCGTGGAGGTGTGGCGAGCACGCGGCAATCACGATTCGCGTGAGCCCCTCCTTCTTGATGTCGTCCTCAATCAGCGCCTGGCCCAGCGAGGAGCACATGAACTTGTACTCGCGGGCCACCGCCACGCCCGGAAGCGTGGTGGTCCAGCGCGTGACTTCTTCCACATCCACCGTACCGGCGATGTTGCTGCCGCAGTGGCAGACGTAAACGCCAACTCGTTCGGCCATGAGCCGGCCTCCTATGGTGCGACTGGTTGCTGTGGCACCGGCTTGGGACCGGTGTCTGCGGCCGCAGCCGGTACCGGCGGAGTGCCGGCGACGCAGGCCTCGGCCACTAGCTCAATCAGGTCTTTGACGATCAGGCGGCCTTCCAGCCCGGCCGTCTTCACCGCGTCGCGGTACATCGTGAGGTCCTTCGGGCACGCGACGACGAAATACTGTACGCCGGGCAGCGTCGCTGCTTCGCGCACGCGGCTTTCGGCGGGGCGCTCCTTGACGTGGCCCTCTTCCATCCAGATGCGCCCACCGCCGGCGCCACAGCACAGGGCCCGGTCGCGATTACGCGGCATCTCGACCAGTTGGCAACCCAGGGCCGTCAGCACACGACGCGGGGCGTCGTAGACCTCGTTGTAGCGGCCCAGGTAGCAGGGGTCGTGGTACGTCACGACGCAGCCCAGCTTCTGGCGCACGGTTAGCCGCCCACCGCGCACGAACTCGTCCAGCAGCTCTGTGTAGTGCCGCACTGGGAACTTCGTGCTGAGCGGCTGCGTTTGCCCGTTGGTCCACGTGTATTCGTTCTTCAACGTGTTGTACGTGTGCGGGTCGGTGGTGACGATCTGCTCGAACTGGCACTTCTGTAGGGCCGCCACGTTCTTCTGAGCCAAAAGCTGGAACAGCCCCTCCTCTCCTGCACGCCGCAAGTCGTTCCCGGCATTGCGCTCAGCGTCGTAGAGGAGCCCGAAGTCCAGTCCTGCCCCCTGGAACACACGCGCCGTCGCCCGGGTGACCTCGGCCAGCGCGGGGCCGTACGAGGCGTAGTCACCCACGAACCACAGCGTCTGCGCCGGCTGCTTGCGAAGGTCCTTGATCTTGAAGTCCAGCCCTATTGTCCACTTCGCCCGCTGTTTGTCTGATTTGCCGAACGAGTTCCCGTAGCGCCGCAGGTTCTCCAGGGCCGTCGTGAGCAGCTTGTCGCCGCGCTGCCGGGCCAGCAAGGACCGCCGCAGGTCGACGATCGGTTGTACATGCTCAACAAAAAGCGGGCATTCACGGTCGCACGCGTAGCAGGTCGTGCAGGCCCACAGCATCTCATCGGGCAGGATGTCGCCGGTCAGGCGTTTGGCCAACACCGCCGTGAGTTCCGGCGGGTCGGCAGGAGCTTCGCTCTCCCGTGCATGTCGGTTGTGGCGTTGCGCTAATAGCGCCTGCCCGCGCTCAAACAGATGCGCCCGCAACGCCATGATGAGGAGTTTCGGGGAAAGCGCTGCCCCGCTGTTATGCGCCGGGCACACGTCCTGGCAGCGCCCACATTCGCTGCACGAGTACCAGTCCAGCATCTGCCGCCAGGTGAATTGCTCAATCCGGTCGACGCCTTCGGCGGCCGCAGCGGGCGCGAGGCGTCCCGCTGGCTCGCGATTGCGCAGCAGGACATTGAAGACCGAGGTAACGACGTGAAAATGCTTGCCCAGCGGCAGGAGCGTCAGGAACACAAGCACAATACCCAGGTGTAGCCACCAACACACAAGCGCCACATGGTGCTGGTTCTGGGCAGGCAGGCTGCGGAAGAAGCTGCCCACAAGCGCCGACACGGGCTGCCACATCCGCGCCACGTGGGCCTCGCCGAGATTCTGGCGAATCCCGGTGTGGCACAGCAACGTCACCATGATGGTAAGAATGAAGCAGAGAACGAGGTTGCCTTCGAACTGGTGGCTGCCCTGGTAGCGCTCCGGCCGCACCAGCACGCGGTAGTAAAGCCCGTAAAGCACCCCCGCGATGACGGCCAGCGCGATAAAGTCCTGAAGCAGTAGCAGTGGGCCGAATGTCGCCAGGAAGGGCAACACGAAGCCTGGAAACAGTCCTTCCAGAAGAGCTTGCAGAATCGTGGGCAGAAGCAGCACGAACCCCCAGAAGATGAACACGTGGGCCAGGCCTGTGCCTTTGAACCGGAATAAGCGCGCCTGGCCGCACACGAAGACCACGACATCTGCGATGCGCTGCCCCCAATCGACGAAGGGGCCCGCTGCCCGCCCCAGCCGCAAGTGCTGCACGCGCTGATAGCAGCGATAGCCGAACACGCCCACCGCGGCGAGCAGGCCGGCCAGGACTACGACCATCGAAGCTGTCATGCTGCCAAAACCTCGGTCTGAGCGGCTATTTCTTCAGCTTCTCCGCCAGCGCCGGCATCAACTCCAGCGCATTGCACGTCGTGCCGAACTGCGCCACATCGAAAATCGGCGCCTTGGCATCCGTGTTGATCGCGAGCATCAACTCGGCCTCGGGTACGCCTTCCAGGTGCTCCGGTGCGCCGCTGATGCCGATCGCAAGATAGAGCTTGGGCTTAACCTGTTTGCCGGATTTGCCGACCAAGCGGGTGGTCGGCAACCAGCCTTGGTCCACCACGGGCCGCGACCCCGACACGACGCCGCCCAGCGCGTTTGCCAGTTTCTCCGCCGCCGCGATGTTGTCCTGGTTCTGAATCCCACGCCCGACGGATACGAGGACTGCCTCTTTGGCGATATCTACGTCCGTCGCGGGGGGCTCGAGATACTGTTTGAAACGGGTACGCACGGCATCCAGCCCAGCCGGTGCGGCGACCGCCTCCACGGCGGGTGTCTTGCCAACACGCCCTTCATCCGGCCTGTACCCCCCGGGCATCACCGTTGCCAGGCAGGTGGGTTCGGGCAGCGGTCCGGTGGCGATCAGCTTTCCGCCGCAGGTTGGCGCGGAATACTGCACGTTCGCGCTGTCGAGCGAAAACGTCCGGCATGAAGTGGCGACCGGCCAATGCAGACGCTGGGCCAAACTACAGGCGAGATCAGTTCCCATCGCCGTGTGACCGAGCAGTACCAACCGCGGCTTGTGTTGTGCCAGCATGGCGGTCAGGACGCACAGATAGGCCTCCGGGTTGAACTCGGCCAGGCTCGCATGCTCGACGCAGACGACCCGGTCCGCCATGCCGAGCTCAGCGGCCAGCCTCCGGACGTCCTGCCCAATGAGTAGCGTGGTTAACTTCGTCTTCAGGCCATCTGCAAGTCGACGGCCGGCTGCCAGCATCGTGAAGGTGATGTCCGTGACTTTGCCGCGCAGCGTTTCCACAACGACGCACACTTCACCGCACATGGTCGATCCTCGGGCGGGCACAGGGCCCGCGGCTGCCACTTCGTCAGGCCACGACGCCCCGCTCGCGCAGCAGCGCCGCGAGCTTTTCTGCCACCTGTTGCACGTTGCCCTCGATCATCTCCGCATGGCTGCCGGATTCCGGTACCGCCATTGCCGATACCGGGACTTCCGTGTCAACCGTGACGCCGTCCACGGCGATTTCCTCGATCTTCGCGGTCTTCATCGCCTCCATGACCTTGCTGGTCACGACGTAGCGCGGCGGCTTCTCGGCCGCCTGGATCCCCAGCACGGCGGGGCCGCTAACTTCAATCTCAGCGTTAAGCCCGCCGGGGTACTCCTTCTGCACTACCAGGTGCCCGTCGCCGGCGGTGATCTTCGTGATGTACCCCACGTACGGAAGCTTGAGCTGCTCCGCGAGCAAGGCTCCGACAAAACCGTCGAGGTCATCGACGGCCTGCGTACCGGTCAGAATCAGGTCAAAGTGGATGCCGCTCAGCGCCTGCCGCAACGTCCCGGCGATGCGCTGGTTGCTCGGGCCCTGATCGAAGCCCTCGCCGGTGAGCTTGATCACGCGATCGGCGCCCTTCGCGATCGCAGTGAAGAGCGTCTCGTCCACGTCACCGGAGTCCAGCGTGAGCACCGTCACGCTGCCACCGTGCCGCTCCTTGAGCAGGAGCGCCTCCTCGAGTGCGTGGTCGTCCAGCTCGTTGGGCATCAGCCGCAGGAAGCTGCGGTCGAGCAGGCCGGTGCCGGCGTCGATCTCCAGGTCTTCCACCAGGTCCGGCACGAACTTGATCAACACGACGATGTCCATCGCGGGCGCTCCTTCTCAGCCCCCAGCCATCCGCCCTCAGCTAGCTTCGCCCGTGCAGTCTGGCTGGGAGCTGAAAGCTGCGGGCTGTCAGCTCAACCGAACATCGACTCCGCCAGCAACTCGGCGATGTCCTTCACCGCCAGCTTGCCTTCATTTCCGGTACTCTTGACCGCGTCCTCAAATCGGGGCGTCTCGTATGGGCAGGCCACCGCCAGCACGTCGGCTCCAACCGCGAGTGCCTCCTTGATGCGCCACTCGGTGGTGCGTGTGTGGGCTTTCTCCCAGGAGAAGCCGTCCAGCCACATCCCGCCGCCGCCGCCACCACAGCAGATGCTCAGCGCCCGGTTGTGCGACATCTCCACGAATTCCACACCCGGGATAGCCTGCAGGAGCTGGCGTGGCTCCGCATAGATGTTGTTGTCATTGGCCCGCCCCAGGTAACACGGGTCGTGGTACGTGACGCGCTGCGCACCGCGGTTTTGCAGGAGCGGCTTGATGCGATCGAAATGCTCAACCAGGTACTGCGTGTGGTGTTTCACCGTCCGGTCGAATCCGAGCCGCGGGTACTCGTGCTTCAAGGCGTTATAGGCGTGCGGATCGGCCGTGATGATTTCGCCGAAAGTATATTTCTTCATGGCAATCGCGTTTTTGCGCGCCAGCAATTCGAAGAGGCCCCACTCGCCCGTGAACGCCTGCGTGTCGCCGTCGCTGTTTTCCTCTGGGCCGAGAATGCCGAATTTCACATCCAGGACATACAGGACCTTGGCCAGCGCGCGGGTCACCTGCTGGACGCGCGGATGGTAGGAGCCGTAGTCGCCGACAAACCACAGCACGTCCACCGGTTCCTTGTGCGCAGCCATGACGGGCACCGGCACGGTGAAGTCCTTGGCCCAATCCGCGCGCTTCTTCGGCGATTCGCCCAGCGCGTTGCCGTATCGACGTGAGTTCCCCAGTGCGGTCTGCAGCTCAGCGGGAATGCTCCCGCCCACCAGCATCTCCGTCTTCAACGCCGACAGCAGGCCGCGCGTGAGCGGGATCTTGCTTGGGCAGACGCTGGCGCACGCGAAACACGATACGCACAACCAGATCGTGTCGCTCTCCAGTACGCCGTGCCAATCGTCTGCTCGCAGCGCGGCAATCAGCGAACGGGGTGGGTAATCCATCGCGAAGCCGTAGGGGCAGACGCCGCTGCAGGTTCCACATTGCAGGCATTTGCGGATCTGCTTGCCATCCGGTGTGGCTTGCACCACTTTGTCGAGGAACTCATGCGATGTTACGACCGACATGGTCTCACACCTCACGGCCGCCAGGGGCCTAATCGTGCGGAAGGAAGCAATGAAACGGCGCGGCGCATCATGCTTGGGCTGCCCGCGGGCCAGAGTTGACAAGGTTGGGCACCGGCGTCTCAGGGCCGGCCTTGGCCTCCGCCGTGTCCACCGCGTCATAGCGGCGGTCGTCGTCGCTCTTGAGCAGGTTGACGCAGAGGCGCGGCGCTCGGATTAACGGGGAGTGCGACAAACGCACCAACAATTGGGCGCGACTGTTGACCTGAAACCGGGCGTACAGACGCTTCACGTGGTCGTGGACCGTATGCGGGCTGAGCTGCAACTTGGCTACGATCTGCCCCTCGGACAGTCCTTCGAGGAGCAATTCGAGGGTTCGTTCCAGGTGCGGCGGAAGGTCTGCACTGGAGTCGTCGCCGGTGCGTCGCCAAAGCCGGCCGAGCTCGGCGTGAAACAACCCGACGATTCGTCGCTCCAACTCATCAAACGGTCCCTGACGGCCCGAACGGGTCACAATGATGAGATGTACGCAACTGGCACTCGGCAGGTACTGGTTCGAGCAAATGAAATGCTCGCAATCCAGCGTGCGCCACGGGTCGAGGTCCGGCCGCTGGCGCCACGCCCGATTCTGCGCCATCTGCTGGCGCGTACGCGTCAGCGTCGAATTCGTCCGACTAGCCAGGCCCTCTGGTCGGAAGTCAAATGCGTATCCGCCCCGCTCGACCAAGGCCCGATAAACGGAAACTAGCCGCGGGTCACTGACCCCACTGATGACAGCGCCCAATAGCCTGGGATTTCCGGGATTCTTGGGGATGATTGCCTCTGTGGCAATGCCGGTCGTGCCGTCCACTAGCCTGATAAGGCTGGCAAGCATGTGCCGTCGCCAGGCAATCGGTGATGCCCCCAAGTCCCGAACTTCGGAGAGCAGTCGGAACACGGAGCGAACATGGCCAAGTCTTAACTGTCTCCGGCCAAGACCCGGCGACACTTGTTTAGGGGTTGCCCGCGCTGTCGGCTGCTCGGATGCGCTCATGCCTCACCCCTATTTAGGGGAATCGGCTGTAAACATCCACAAGCCGATGCTAACGAGTCGAGCAAAGCAGTTCAAGTGGTTCCGAGTAGATTCTGAGATTTGGGTCAGAGCGGCCGCACCGCCTGGAGTTGTTAGTGCCACGGTCGGCCGCCATCGGCGTCTATCGCGCGCCGCCGCGGGCATGCTCAGTTTCAGGCGTACAGCAGCAAACAGACCACTCCCCAGCACCCCGTGGCCCACCACCAGGCGGCGGCGGTAGTGACCAGTCGGGGCGTCAGTACGGCGAATGAACGGCCTCGGAGCACTGTGATTAGCACGGCCGCAGTTACAGCCAGCGCCGCGACGACGTGGATGCCACCCAAGCCAGTCATTGCAAAATACATGCCAAAGTAGGTCGGCCCATTTTCGGGGACTGCCCACTTGGGGCGCGCGAGCTTGGCCAGGTATGCCGGGGCGAGGCCACTGGGACCGGGCGGCGCATCCGGGATGTAGGAGCGGTGGACGATGAAAACCGGCCACTCCTCCACCGCCTGCGAAGTTGGCGGCTGATCCGCCACGCTTGTGGCGCTTGACGTCGGTTGCGTCACTACCCGACCACCAGTCGAGGCCGTCGACGTCGCCGCGAAGCGTTTCTGCATGTCGCGCAGATCGCCGTCGGCTACGCGCGGGTCAGTGCCATGCATACCGACCGCGATCGGGTGTGTGGTTCAGTCAACAGACACAGAAGTCCTCGGCGCCCGGTGGTCCCCAGCGGAACGCGAACGCGGGCGGGTTGGCCAACGCCGGAGCCGCGTTCAGGCATCGTTTGGACGGCTTTCGGCGGGGTGGGCTACTATCAACGCTTGTCGCCGCGAGCGCCGCGTGGCGGCGACAGAGCAGGAGAGCGGTAGAGAGGAGAACGGAGAGCCGCAGAGGCGGTTCCCTGACCATAGGCCAGCATGTGTCATGGTGTGGAGGTGCCTGGGCGCACGGGCACCGCCCGAATTCGTCAGAAATCTGAAACTTGTCGGAACTTGTATGCCCCCGGCGCGTCCAATCATCTTGCATGCGACCGGAACGTCGCTGACGCGGAGGTGGTGTGTCATGGCGGGAGCACAGTGGACGGGGCGTGGGCCTGAAAGCGAGCCCGTCCGGCCTCCGAGCACACACGCCCGTCATGTAAGCCTCAGCGCCGCCGGCGGTTACCGAGTGGGTTGCTGCACACGACGGGGTCACTCTCAGAGTCCAGCCGCTGACGACGGGCGTCGCGTGGCCGCTGGCCAAGGGGGCCCCTGCTATCCGACTGCGGGCACACGCGGCCGGGAAGGAGGAATGCCATGCGGTTTCGTTTTGCGCATTGGGGCGCGGGGCTGTTGATCTCACTCGCGCCGGTCGCCGGGGCCGGCACGCTGTATGTCGATGACGACGCGTCGCCGGGCGGGAATGGAGGTAGCTGGGAGACCGCTTTCGCGTGTCTCCAGGACGCGCTGGCGGTCGCGGCGAGTGGCGACGAAATCCGCGTCGCGCAAGGCACGTACTTCCCGGACCGCGATGCCGAGCATCCCACGGGGACCGGCGACCGCGCGGCGAGCTTCACGCTCAAGGACGGCGTGGCGCTGGCGGGCGGATACGCGGGGCCGGGGGCGCCCGAGCCCGACGCGCGCGACATTTCCGCCTACGAGACGATCCTCAGCGGCGATATCGGCACGCCGGTTGACAACAGCGACAACAGCTACCACGTCGTGCAGGGCGGCGGTGCCGGTCCGACGGCGCTGCTCGACGGATTCACGATCACGGCTGGGCACGTGGAGGGCGCCTCGACCAGCGACGGCGGCGGTGGCGTGTACTGTCTGACCTCCAGCCCGACGCTGGCCAATTGCACGATCACAGCCAACTCGGCCAGCGGGAGGTTCGCGTTTGGCGCCGGTGTGTACTGCAATTCCAGCAGCCCGGCATTGATCGGCTGTGCGATTGTGGGCAACTCGGCCAACGGGACGTACAGCATCGGCGCCGGCATGTACTGCGAGTTCTCCTACCCGACGCTGACCACTTGCACAATCACCGGGAATTCCGCGACGGGAGGGTATGGCGACGGCGGGGGCTTGTACTGCTCCTCGTCGGACGCCACGCTGATTGGTTGCACGATCACGGGCAACGTTGTCGCCGACCATGCCGGCGGCATCTACTGTGGCGATTCCAGCCCGACATTCACAGACTGCGCTATTGCCGACAACACGGCGGGGCAAAGCGGCGGTGGCGTGTACTGCGGGTACTCTGACCCCACACTCACCAACTGTGCGGTAACGGGCAACAAGGCCGGCAGTGGCGATGGCGGCGGACTGTGCTTTGATTCTTCGACCCCGATCTTGGTCCGTTGCACGATCATGGGCAACTCGATCATGGAATCGTATGGCAATGGTCATGGTGGCGGAGTGTACTTTTCGTCGTCCTCCCCCACGTTGACCGAGTGCACGATCACGCGCAACACCGCTACCAATCACGGAGGCGGCATCTCTTGTCGCAATTCAGGGGCAACGCTCATCAATTGCACAATCACCGACAATGCCGCCGACCGTTATGGCGGTGGCGTGAACTGCTCCGGCTCCCCCGGTCCGACGTTGACCAACTGCATGCTGGCGGGCAACTTGGCCGCTTCTTCCGGCGGTGGCGTCTACTGTTATCCTCCCAGCGACCTTACGCTGACCAACTGCATACTCTGGGCCAACACGCCGGGGTCAATCGCGCCCCAGAGCGGCAGTCCCATCGTGACGTACTGCGACGTGGAAGGCGGGTGGAGTGGCGCGGGGAACATTGACGCCGACCCCGCTTTCGCCTTTCCGGGCGACCCGCATTTGTTGAGCGGTTCGCCGTGCATCGACGCCGGCAGCAATAGCCCTCCCGGTGGCCTGCCTCCGAGCGACCTCGATGGGCAGCCCCGGCCGCTCGACGGCGACGGCGATGGTTCGGCGATGGCAGACATCGGCGTCTACGAATTCAACCCGGCCACGCCAACGCTGGCCCTCACCGCAGCGCGGCTCACATTCGTGGTCCCGGTGGGGCAGAGCGGGTCACAAACGTTGGGCATTCGCAACAGCAGTGCGGGCGCATTGGCTTGGGCATTGACGTGGAAGGCTGACTGGCTGACGGCCGATCCCGCGAGCGGGGAATCGACAGGCGAGATCGACACGGTGACGCTGACGGCGGACACGGCACAGTTGGCGCACGGAAGGCACGTCGCCACGGTGTGGGTGAACTCGGATCAGGCCTTCAATGCCCCGCGCGCCGTGCTGTTGGAGGTGCGCGCAACCTCGGGATTGCATGTCCCGAGCGAGTATCCGACGATCCAAGCGGCGATCGACGCCGCGGTGCCCGGTGACGAAATCGTCATAGCCGACGGCGTGTATACCGGCGCGGGAAACCGGAACCTCGATTTTCATGGCCTGTCGATCACGGTGCGATCCGCGAGCGGCGATCCGACCACGTGCATCGTTGACTGCGAGGGCAGCGGACGGGGTTTCAACTTCCATAGCCGTGAGAGTGCTGCTTCAATCGTGCAGAGTCTGACGATCCGAAATGGGGGCACTGGCGGCGTGTCCTGCGTCAACCACTCTTGCCCAACGCTAACCAACTGCATAATCACTGGCAACACGGCCAGCAACGGCAACGGCGGTGGTTTGTATTGCGCCTTCTCCAGCCCAGCGCTGACCAACTGCGCGATCACGGATAATGTGACCGTCATCGACGGCGGAGGCGTGTACTGCGAGTACTACGCGAGCCCGGTGCTGGCCGGTTGCAGGCTCATGGGCAACGTGGCCGATGACGGCGGAGCCCTGTACTGCAGCCGCGGCTCCGACCCGATGCTCACCAACTGCGCGATCACGGGCAATGCGGCCAACTTCCAGAGCGGCGGCGGCATATACTGCGAGCTCTCGAGCCCAACGCTCACGAACTGCACGATCTCGGGCAATACGGCCAGTGCGGACGGCGGGGGCCTATGCGCGCGCGCCGCCAACCCAACGCTGGCCAATTGCATCCTCTGGGCCAACACGCCTCAGGAGATCTACGTCTCTTCAGGCAGCCCGGTCGTGACTTACTGCGACGTTCAGGGCAGCTACGAAGGCATTGGCAACATCGACGCGAAACCACTTTTCGTGCGCGACCCGGACCCTGGCCCGGACGGGCAATGGGGCACGCCGGACGATGATTTCGGCGATCTCCACCTGACGCACGGTTCGCCCTGCATCGACGCCGGCGATAATGCGGCCCTGCCGGATGAGGTCACGCTCGACCTGGACGGCAATCCGCGTTTTATTGATGTGCCCTGCCGCCCCGACACGGGCAATGGCACGCCGCCGATCGTGGATATGGGGGCCTATGAAGCGCCCGGCGATGTGTTCATCGACTGCAACGGCAATAGCGTGGACGACCTGTGCGACGTGCTCGACGGCACGAGTCTCGACGCGAACGGCAACGGCGTGCCCGACGAGTGCGAGGTTTGCGTCGGCGACCTGGATTGCAGCGGGGCCGTCGACTTCGTCGATATCAACGCGTTCGTGCTCTACCTGTCGAACTTCCCCGTGTGGCAAGCGACCTACGCCGGTTGCTTGGTGGCCAACGGCGACATCGACGGCGACGGCGTGTGCCCGTCGTTCAGCGACATCAACCCGTTCGTGACGCTGCTCTCCACCCACTGGCTGCCGATGCAGTGCCCGTAGCGGTCCAAAGTTGCCAGCGCACAGCCATCGCTCCGCGGTCAACGCCGGCGGTGTTTGGCCCCTCACACTGCCCTCTCACGGAAGGGGAGCGGGGTCGCGGGACCGGACTTGGGGTGACACGCTGTGGCGGGCTCCGTGCGGCAGCGTATACTGGCAGCCACGGCGGTCCGGCGGGCGCCGTTCGAAGCGAGTTGCAATTACGCCGGTGTGCAACGGGAGAAGCGCATGCGAACGCGGAGGCTGCTGAACGGGCTCGTGGCGGCGGTCATGCTGGGCGGGGCGGGGCTGGCCTGGGCCGGGGATAAGGTCGAGCTGAAATACCGGCTCGAGGTCGGGAAGAAGTACTACCTGCGGATGCGCGCGGATGAGAAGATCACGCAGGAAATGCTGGGCCAGAAACAGGAGATGGAGCAGACGCTTGGCTTTGAACACGCGCTGGTGCCGACGGCGGTCGACGCCGCGGGCATCACCGCCCAAATAACATTCGAGCGGGTCGTGTTTCGGCAAAAGGGCGCTACGGGCAGCGTGGACTACGACTCCAAGGATGCGCCCACGGACGTGCCCCCGGCGGCGCGCAGCATGGCCGCCCTGGCCGGCTTCACGCTCACGGTCCAATGGCGGCCGAACGGCGAGATCGTTGAAGTCACCGGCGTGCAGGAGCTGCTGGAAGCGGTGCTGGCGCAAATCCCGGACGACGCAGCGGGCGCGCAGTTGCGTGAGCGCATCAAGGACCAACTCAGCGCGGACGGCATGATTGAGACCGTGAGCGACGTGCTGGTAGTGCTACCGGATGAGCCGGTTGCGGCGGGTGATACCTGGTCCCACCGCGTGACCCTGAGCAAGGAGTTGGGGTTGAGCACCGAGACCACGTATACGCTGAAAGAGGTGCGTGGGCGGCGCGCCGTCGTTGCCGTGGTTGCGAAGGTCTCGTCCGACCCGGACAAGACGCTCGCGATGGGGCTGCTCAAGGCGCGCAGCAACCTGAAAGGAGAGCAGCGCGGCTCGGTCGAAATCGACCTCGACACCGGGCTGCCGGTGAAAGGTGACGCCCAGGGCGCCATCAACGGTGAACTGACCATGACGGGCGGCCCCGATGCGCCGGGCGGCGGCGAGCTGAAGGTGCCGATGAAGATCGAATTGCGGACGCGCCTTTCCGGCGGCAAGTCGAGGGCGGAGTCGGACGAAAGCGAGCAAGATAAGGCGGGCAAGAAGAGCGCGGGCTAGTCGGCGTGAACGCGGGGGCGGGCCTGCCCGCGCGCCTGGCGCCTGGGCAGGCGACGCGGTGGGTGATTGGCGCCCCGTACCGTCGTGCGGGATACTGAGCAGAGCACCGGGGGCCGGGCGGCGTCACCTTTCCCGAGCGCGGGCGACGGCGGGGTTCTCCGGCACTTTTGTGCAGTCCATGCTGCGCACCCCTTGACACGCGGGGCGGCACGCATAAGATTGCAGAATTAGTAATTAATTCATGGCCGGAACGTCGATGGGCAAGTAGCCGAATCGCCGGACCGTCGCGCCGATCGCCACGCGGCGACCGGCGCCCGTGAGGTGGCACGAAATGGGTCATGGGTGCGAGGAGCGACATTCATTGAGTGTCCCAGCGTGCGTCGGCCGGGTGCCGCGTGGCTCCGGCGGGGCCGGTGGTCGCCTGCGCCCTGCCCGGGTGACTAGCCGTCGCGCGTGCCGGCCCGGTCGCCGCCATTATGAATTAATCACATCCAGTGCACTGTCTGCCGACTGCCGGCCGCTGCGCCCGTGCCCCGCTGCGATCCGTGCAGACGCCACCCGCCGCCGCCGTACCGCGCGCCGGCGCGTCTAGCCGCCCGACTCCCCGGGTGACTGGCTAACCCCTTTTTGGAAAGATCAACATGACATCACGCGTGGTACTGGCATTCTCGGGCGGACTCGACACGACCTACTGCGCCCTCTGGCTGCGCGAACAGGGCTACGCGGTCCACACTGTCACTGTGCAGACCGGCGGCTTCGACGCCGATGAGCTTGCGCTGATCGCCAAGCGTGCCCGGGCCGCCGGCGTCGCCGAGCACCGCACGATCGACGCCCGGCCCGAGCTGTGCGACGACTTCCTGCGCTACCTCATCTTCGCCAACGCGCTGCGCGGCGACGTGTATCCGCTTTGCGTGGCGGCCGAGCGCGTCGCCCATGCCCGCCGCTGCGCCCAGTACGCCGTTGAGATCGGAGCGGATGCCCTGGCCCACGGCTCCACCGGCGCCGGCAATGACCAGGTGCGCTTCGATGTCGCGTTTCGCGTATATGCCCCGCGGCTGAAGATCCTCACGCCGATCCGCGATCAGACCCTGAGCCGCGCGCAGGAGACGGACTATCTGAATGCCCACGGCATCGACATCCCCGCGCAAGTGACGCGCTACTCGATCAACCGCGGCCTGTGGGGTGCGACGATCGGCGGCGCCGAGACGCACCGCAGCGACGCCTGGCTGCCGGACGAGGCCTGGGTGCTCACCGCTGCTCCCGACCAGCGACCAACGTCGCCGGAAGACGTGGAGATCGGCTTTGACCACGGCGTGCCGACGATGCTCGACCGCCGGCCGCTGGACATGGTCGGGCTGATCGAGACGCTCAATGGCCGCGCCGGTCGGCACGGCGTCGGGCGCGGCATGCATGTCGGCGACACGATTCTGGGGATCAAGGGACGCGTTGCTTTCGAGGCGCCGGCCGCTGCCGTTTTGATTCCCGCCCATCGCGAGCTCGAGAAGCTCGTGCTTTCGCGCCAGCAGTTGCTCTGGAAACGCACGCTCGGCGATCTGTATGGCGGACTGCTGCACGAGGCGCGGTTCTTCGATCCGCTGACGCGCGATCTGGAGGCGTTCCTGACTTCGTCGCAGCGCCACGTGACGGGGGCGGTCAGCGTCCGCCTGCACGCCGGCCAGGCCACCGTACTCGGTGCGCGCAGCCCGTACTCGCTCATGAATCCGGAGCTGGCGCTGTATGGCGAAGGCAGCACGCTGTGGACCGGCGCCGAGGCGGCGGCGTTCGCGAAGCTCTACGGGTTGCAGGACTGGCTGGCCGCGCGGGTGGTGGCCGAAAGCGAGGGCAGCCGTGCGCATCTGGCTTGACAAGATTGCTTCGGCGACGAGCAACGTCCCGCTGCGCCGCGAGGTCCGCGTCAGCCCGGAGATCATCGCGCGCGAAGGCTACATCGTGGCCGGGCAGGTGCGCGGCGAGAAGTCCACGTACAACCAACTAGAGGACATCCACGGCCGGATGGTCACCCTGCACGATGGCGACGTGATTGCCGGCGTGCTCGGCCAGCGCAACGCCCTGCACGGCTATTCCGGCCACGTGCCCGCGTCGGTCGCGGTCGGCGACGTCCTGCAGGTGCTCAACCTCGGCGGCGTGATTGGGAAGTGCACGTCCGAGAACCCCGACGTCGGCCGCGCGTTCGACCTCGAGGTGCTTGGCAGCGTGCTGGTGTTCCCCGAATTCGAGAGCCGTGCGGGCGTGCCCGCCCATATTGGCATGAACGCCATCACCGCCGACGGCCTCGCGCGGCCGACCGTGCCGGTGGTCTACGTTGCCGGCACGTGCATGAACAGCGGGAAGACCGCCGCGGCGTGTCAGGTAATTCGCCAGCTCGCCAAGCGCGGGCTGGCGGTGGGGGCGTGCAAGCTGACCGGCGTCTCGCTGCGGCGCGATGTGCTGCAGATGCGCGACTACGGCGCCCGCTGGGCCGTGTCGTTCACCGACGCCGGCAGTGTGTCGACCAGCGCCGGCAGCGCCGTCTCCGTGGCCCGCACACTGGTCACGCACCTCGCGCACACCGATGCCGCCGTCATCGTGGCCGAGTTGGGCGACGGCGTGCTGGGCGAGTACGGCGTCGCGGAGATCCTGGCGGATGCCGAGTTGAAGAGCCTCGCCGCGGTCGTGGTGCTGTGTGCGACCGATCCGGTGGGGGCCTGGGGTGCGCAGCGCTTGCTGCGCGAGCGATTCGATCTCGCGATTGACGTGATCGCCGGCCCGACGACCGACAACGCGGTCGGCACGCGGTTTGTTCAGGAGCAGCTTGGATTGCAGGCGATCAACGCCCGGACGCACGGCCGCGAGCTGGGTGCCCTGGTCGCGGCGCGGCTGGCCGAGCGTGCCCCGCAGGTGGTGGCATGAAGCGGCCGATTCACGTGGCGATCCTGGGCGCCAGCGGCTACGGCGCCGGCGAATTGCTGCGGTTGTTCACGCAGCATCCGGAGGTCGAAGTCGTGTCGGCGACGTCGACGTCGCAAGTGGGACAGCCGCTGGCACAACTCCACCCGCACTTACGCGGCTTCTACGACCTGCGGACGACGGCAGCGGTTGATTTCGAGCAACTGCTGGCGGGCGAGTACGCCGTCGTGTTTTCCGCGCTCCCGCGCGGCGCCAGTGGCAGCGCCCTCGACGCGTTGCTCACCACCGTGCAACGCGTGCCCGGGCAGGACTGCCTGCGTGTCATTGATCTATCGGGCGATCTGCGCCTGACCGACGCCGGGCAGCACGCGCGCCACTACCCGAATACGCCGCTCTTGCCCGAGCGGCGGCGCATGTTCGTCTACGGTTTGCCCGAGCTGTTCCGCGCGCAAATCCGCACCGCCCGTTGCATTACGAACCCTGGTTGCCTGGCGAGCGCGGCGATTCTCGCGGCCGCGCCGCTGGTCAGCGGCGGCTACGTGGGACCCCTGGCGATCGACGCGAAGACGGGCTCGTCCGGGGCGGGCCGCCAGCTCAAGGAGACGACGCACCATCCGACGCGTCACGCCGACTTCCGCGCGTACGAGCCGCTATCGCACCAGCACGAGCCGGAAATCCGCCAAGCCCTGGGTGATCCCACGGGCGCGCGCATCCAGACGAGCTTCATCGCCCAGAGCATGGATACCGCGCGCGGCATTTTTCTCACGTTGCATGCGACGCTGCCGGAGCCGCTTGATACAGCGGCGCTGCACCGGCGGTACACGGCGTTCTATGCCGAAAGCCCGTTCGTACGGATCATCGCGGGCTCGCCGGCGCTGCAGAACGTAGTCGGCTCGAACTTCTGCGACATCGGCCTCGCTGTGCGCGACCGCCAGGTGATCGTGATGGCCGCCATTGACAACCTGGTGAAGGGCATGGCCGGCACGGCGATCCAGAACCTGAACCTGATGTGTGGCCTGCCCGAGACGACCGGCCTGTGGGTGCCGGCGCTGCGTCCGGTGTAGTGCGTGACGGCATCATGAAGGAGTGCCTGTGAAGATGCCGGCCTTGGTTGAGACCTACGCCCAGTTTCCGTTTACGCTCGTGGCGGGGCAGGGGGCTCGCGTGCGCGACACGACCGGCCGCGAGTACTGGGACTTCTACGGCGGTCATGCCGTTGCCCTGCTGGGGCAGGCGCATCCGGCGGTCGCGCAGGCGCTGCAAGCACAAGCGCAGCGACTGTCGTTCTACTCGAACGTCGTGCCGCTGGAGGTGCGTGTGCGGGCGGCGGAGCGTCTGTGCGCGTTCGCGCCGAACGGACTGGAGCACGTCTTCTTCTGCAACAGCGGCGCGGAGGCCAACGAAAACGCGCTGAAGATCGCCATCCAGCACACTGGCCGCCGACACATCGCCGCGCTCGAGGGTGCCTTCCATGGCCGCACGCTGCTCGCACTGGCCGCCACGGCGAAGCAGAACCTGCGGCAGCCCTTCGACGGGCTGCTCTGCCCGACCCTGCGGCTACGACCGAACGTGCTGGAGGATGTGGCGCAAATCGACGAACGAATTGCGGCGGTGATCGTGGAGCCGATCCTGAGCACCGCCGGCGTGGTCGAGCTGCAACCCGAGTTTCTCGCCGCGCTCCGCCAGCGCTGCGACGCCGTCGGCGCCCGGTTGATCTACGACGAAGTGCAGACCGGCATGGGGCGCCTCGGCCGCCCGCTGGCCGCCGGCGAGTTCGGCGTCATGCCGGACATGGTGACGCTGGCGAAGGGCATCGCTAACGGCGTGCCGATGGGGGCGGCACTGATGACGCCGGCGGTGGCCGCACGGGTGAAACTGGATGACCTGGGCACGACTTTCGGCGGTGGGCCGCTCGCGTGTGCGGCGTTGCTGGCCGTACTCGACTCGATTGCGGCCGCGGGACTCGTTGAGCACGCGCGAGCGCTGGGCACACGGATGCAGACCGCGTTGCGCGCCGGTCCCGTGGAAGAGGTGCGCGGTCGCGGCTGTTTGATCGGCCTGCGCGTCCGCGGTGAAGCGCGGCCGGTTCAACGGGCGTTACTCGACCGCGGCTTCATCACGGGCACGAGCGCCGACCCGCGCGTGCTGCGCCTGCTGCCGCCGATCAATCTACCCTTTGAGGCTGTTGATGCACTGGCCGCCGCCTTGGCGACTCTGGGAGAACCAACCGATGCGACACTGGCTTAGCCTGCTGGAGTATGAACCGCGCGAACTCGCTGAATTGGTGGCGCTGGCCCGCCGCTTCAAGGCCGGCACCGCGACCAAGGAAGCCGCCGCCCTGCGTGACCGCATCCTCACGATGGTCTTCTTCAATCCGTCGCTACGGACACGCACCTCGTTCGAGGCAGCGATGCTGCGCTACGGCGGGCACTCCATCTGCCTGAACGTCGGCGGCGACACGTGGAAACTGGAGCATCGCGACGGCGTCGTGATGGACGGCGATTGCTCGGAGCACGTTCGCGAAGCCGCGCGCGTACTGAGCCGCTACGGCGATCTGCTCGCGGTGCGCACCTTTGCCGCCCTGAAGGACGCCGCCGAGGACGCCGAAGACCGCGTGCTGCGTTCGTTTGCCCGGTACGCGACGGTGCCGGTGATCAACATGGAATCCGCCGTGGACCACCCGTGCCAGGGGCTCGCCGACTGGCAGACTATGGACGAGCGGCTGAACGGCACGCGCGGGCGGCGTTTCACGCTCACGTGGGCGCCGCACGTGAAGGGCCTGCCCCTGGCCGTGCCGCATACGGCCGTGCTGGCGGCCGCGGCGGCGGGGATGCACGTCACAATCGCGCACCCGCCGGGCTACGAGCTGAGCCGGGCGATTCTGGACCGCGCCCAGAGCTGGTGCGCCGCGGCCGGCACGCGTTTCAGTGTGACCCACGAACAGCGCGACGCCGGCTGCTCCGCGGATGTGCTTTATGTGAAGAGCTGGGGCAGCCCCGGGTTTTACGGCCAGGCCGACGCCCAGCGCGCGAGCTTCAAGCAGCACGCCGCGTGGATGGTCGACGCCGGCCATCTCGGCCCCGAGACGCTGCTGCTGCACTGCCTGCCGGTCCGCCGCAACGTGGTCATCAGTGACGCGGCGTTGGACGATCGGCGGTCGATCGTCGTGGACGAAGCCGAGAACCGCATGTGGGCGCAGGCGGCGATTCTGAGCCACTTGCTACGCTCGTCGCATGGCTCGAAGTAGGAACCCTAGCCCGTACGCACGAGGTTCACGATGCACCTGCAAGCCAACCTGAAGGCCCTCCGCACCGCCGTCCCGTACATCCGCGCGTACAAGGGCCGCGTGTTCGTCGTGAAGCTCGGCGGCGCGGTGTGCGAGCCCGGCAAGCTGCTCGATGGGATCGTCGACCAGCTCGCGCTGCTGTACCAACTGGGTATCAAGCTCGTGGTCGTGCACGGCGGCGGCCCGCAGGCGAGCGCGCTGAGCCAGCGCCTCGGCACTCCGCCCAACATCTTCGCCGGCCGGCGCATCACCGACGATGCCGCACTCGAAGCCGTGAAGATGGCCCTGGCCGGCACGGTGAACACGAACCTGCTCGCCGCTTTCCGCAAGGCCGACGTGCCCGCCGTCGGCCTCAGCGGCGTGGATGGGCGCCTGCTCGCCGCGCGCAAGCGGCCGGCGCAGACCGTCTCCGATCCGGCGACTGGTGAAACACGCGAAGTCGATTTCGGGCACGTCGGCGACATCGTCGATGTGCGCGCGGACGTGCTGAAACACCTGCTGACTGGGGAGTACGTGCCGGTCGTCTGCTCGCTGGCTGCGGACGCCGGCGGGCGCATTTACAACGTGAATGCCGACACGGTCGCGTCCCGGATCGCGATCGCGCTCGAAGCGGCGAAGTACTTCCTGGTCAGCAGCGTCGATGGCGTGATGCGCGACCCGTCCGACCCCGCGTCGCTGCAGTCGTATCTCGACCTGGAGCAGCTCGACGCGCTGATCGCCACCGGCGCCATCAGCGGCGGCATGCTCCCCAAGCTGGCGGCGTGCCGCGACGCGCTCTGCAGCGGCGTCCCGCGCGTCCATATCATCAACGGTCTGGCACCGGATACGTTGCTCGGCGAGGTGTTCACGAACGAGGGCTGCGGCACCCTGATCGTCCAGCAGCGCAACGGGCTGAACAACGGCACGCCGCACGCGGTGACGCCATGATCGAGCGGCTGATGCGCTATGTCGCGACGCGCAGCCTGTCGCGCCAGGAGCACGAGCTGGCCGACCTCGTCGGGGCGGACCTGGAAAGAGCGGGGCTTGCCGTGCACCGGCAGGGCAACAACATCTGGTGCGAGCTGGGCGACACGGCGCGGCCGCGCTTGCTGTTGAACTCGCACCTGGACACTGTGCCGCCGGGCAACGGCTGGTCTGCTGATCCGTGGCAGCCGCGCCGCGTCGCCGGGCGTCTGGTCGGCCTGGGCGCCAACGATGCCAAGGGTTGCGTCGTGGCGCTCATCACGGCCGCGCTCGCATTGCACGCGCGACTGAATGCCGGTGCGCCGCTGGGGGGCACCGTGGTGCTGGCCCTCACAGCCGAGGAAGAAATCAGCGGTGCGGGGCTGGCGACGATCCTCGACCAACTGCGGCCGCTCGACGCCGCACTGGTCGGCGAGCCCACTGGTCTGGTGCCCATGATCGCGCAGCGGGGCTTGCTCAGCCTGCGCGGCACGGCCCGTGGCCGCAGCGCCCACCCGGCCAACACGCCGATGGATTCCCCCGATAATGCCATCTTCACTGCCGCCCGCGACCTCGTGCACCTGCGCGACTTCGACTGGGGCCCGCCGCACCCGCTGCTCGGCCGCTGCCACGCGCACGTCACGAAGATCACCGGCGGCGTCGCCCGCAATGTCGTGCCGGACACATGCGAGTTCCATCTCGACATCCGCACGACGCCGGGCGAATCGCACCAGGCGTTGTACGAGCGACTCTCACGCGCCCTGCGCAGTGAACTGGCCATCCACAGCGCCCGCCTCGTGCCGGTCGAAACCGACCCCGACGCCGCGATTGTCCAAGCCGTCCGCCGCGCGCTGCCGAACACCCCACCCGCCGGCAGCCCCGCAATGAGCGATATGGTCTTCCTCGCCGGCGTGCCCAGCGTGAAGATCGGCCCCGGCCTGTCCGCCCGCTCGCACACGCCGGACGAGTTCATCACCGATGACGAGTTGGCGGCCGGCGCCACGGCATACGAGCGGATTGCGCGGGAATACTGCAACTTGCGCGCTTCTGCCGCGTCGGTAAGCGCGACTGCGGAGGGCCAGGCATGACGCCGTCACCACCCACGCGCCTGTGGCACAAGGACGTCGCGCTGGACGAAATCGTTCACCGTTTCACGGTCGGCGATGACCCTGCCTGGGATCAGCACCTCGTCCACTGGGACTGCCTTGGGTCGGTGGCCCACGTGCAGACGTTGGCAAGGGCGCGGCTGCTGACGGACGCCGACCGGGACGCGCTGCTTGTGGGCTTGGCGGACATCGACGCCCGCGACCGGGCCGGCCAGTTCGTGATTCCGCCGGAGCTCGAGGACTGCCACACCGCGATCGAGGCGGACCTCGTCGCACGTTGCGGCGCGGTCGGCGGCCGCATCCACGCCGGCCGCTCGCGCAATGACCAGGTTGCCACCGCGCTGCGCCTGTTCCTGCGACACTTCACACTGCATTGGCTGGCGCGACTGCACGACTTCGCGGCGGCGGCGCTGGAACGCATCGACCGCGACGGCGATATCCCGATGCCCGGCTACACGCACATGCAAGCCGCGATGCCGTCCAGCATCGGCCTCTGGCTGCACGCTCACGTCGAGGCGGCGTTGGAGCAGATGCACGCCGGCCTCGATCTCCTGCGGCGACTGGATGCCTGTCCGCTGGGTACGGGGGCGGGCTATGGCGTGCCGCTGCCGCTGGATCGGTCATACACCGCCGCGCTGCTCGGCTTCACGCGCGTCCAGCGCAACCCGCTCGATGTGCAGAACAGCCGCGGCCGTATGGAGCTGTACTTTGCACGCGTGGCCGCGGACATCGCTGCGCTGGTCGCCAAGCTCGCCTGCGACCTGTTGCTCTTCTCGACGGCGGAGTTCGGGTTCTGCAGCCTGCCGACCGAGATGACCACGGGCTCGTCCCTCATGCCGCACAAACGCAACCCGGACGTGTTGGAGTTGCTGCGGGCACATGAGGCCCGCGCCCGCGCTCGCGTCCTGGAAATCGAGTCCATCACAGCGAAGCTGCCCAGCGGCTATCACCGCGATCTTCAATGGACCAAACCGCCGGCCATCCGCACCGCACTCGATACGGCGGACATCCTCGCCGTCGCCACGCGCGTGCTGAGCGGTCTCGAAGTTCATCGCGACCGGCTGGCGGCGGCCATGCGCCCGGAGTTGTACGCCACGCATGCAGCGCTCGCGCTGGTGCGGCAGGGGATGCCTTTCCGCGAGGCTTATCGTCAGATCGCCGCCGACGTCACCGCCGGCCGTTTCGATGCCCGGGCCGCCGCGCAGTGGCATGACGGTGGCGGGCGCCTTACAGCGGGGCTGTCGAGCGAGACCCGGGCGGAGCTCGCCCAGTTGCGGCAGCAACTGGACGCGTGGCAAACACGGGTGCAGGCCGCGGAGGCAGCCCTGTTGCCGGCGCCCGCGCTCCAGGCCTAGTTCTCAGGCAGTGCTCACGGCGCGCCCTGCGTGGCGCCGCTCGCCGCGCCCGGTTGGCTCGCGCGCTGGTCGCGGTACTTGCGGCCGAATATCTGGCAGACCACCACGAAGAACAGCGGAATGAAGAAGATCGCCAGAAATGTGGCCGTGGCCATCCCGCCCAGGACGCCGGTGCCGATGGCCGTTTGCGCGCCGGCGCCGGCCCCGGTCGCCGTGGCCAGCGGCAGCACGCCGAAGCCGAAGGCCAGCGAGGTCATGACGATCGGCCGCAACCTCAGGCGCGCGCCCTCGAGCGTGGCCTCCAGCAGGTGCCGGCCTTCCTCCACCTTCGCCATGGCGAACTGCACGATCAGGATCGCGTTCTTGGTGGTCAGCCCCAGCACGGTGAGCAGTCCGATCTGGAAGTACACGTCGTTGGGCAGCCCGCGCTGCGACGTGGCCAGGACGCCGCCGATGACGCCCAGCGGCAGCGCCAGCATGATTGAGATCGGTACGGTCCAGCTCTCGTAGAGGGCCGCCAGACACAGGAAGATCACGATCATCGAGAAGGCGTAGAGCAGCGGCGCCTGGGATGTTGCCATCCGTTCCTGGTAGGAGACGCCGGTCCAATCATGGCCAATGCCCTTGGGCAGCTTGGCCACGAGCTCCTCCATGGCCTGCATCGCCTCGCCGGAACTTCGCCCGGGCGGCGCTTCGCCCCAGATATTGATGGAGGGGAAAGCGTTGAAGCGCTGCAGGCTCGGCGAACCGTAGCTCCAGCGTCCGGAGGCGAACGCCTCGAAGGGCGTCATCGTCCCGGCCTGGTTGCGCACGTACAGACGCTCCAGGTCGCTGGGCAGCATGCGGTAGGGGGCGTCGGCCTGGACGTACACCCGCTTGACGCGCCCACCCTGGATGAAGTCGTTGACGTACGCGCTGCCGAACGCGGCCGAAATCGTGTTGTGGATGGCGTTGATCGGGATTCCCAGCGCGCCAGCCTTTTCCCAGTCTACGTCGATGCGATACTGCGGCACGTCTTCCAGGCCGTTGGGACGCACCTTCGTCAGGCGCGGATCCTGGGCCGCCATCCCCAGGAGCTGGTTGCGCGCCGCCATCAGGGCTTCGTGCCCCAATCCGCCGCGGTCCTGCAACTGGAAGTCGAACCCGCCTGCCTGCCCCAGCTCCACGACCGCCGGCGGCGGAAACGCAACCACGCGCGCGTTGCGGATCTGCGAAAACGCCTGCATGGCCCGCCCGACGACGGCGCCCACCTTGAGATCCGGCCGCGTGCGCAGCTCCCAGTCCTTGAGTTTGACGAACGCCATGCCGGCGTTCTGTCCGGCGCCGGAGAAGTTCCGGCCGGCCAGCGTCAGGCAGGAGGCCACGGCTTCCTGCTCATGCTCCTCAAAGTGCCTGCGGACCTGGCTCATCACCTCGCCCGTCTGCTCCAGGGTGGCGCCGGCGGGCAGCATGGCTTGCACGAACATGATGCCCTGATCCTCGTCGGGCAGGTACGCGGTGGGCATGCGCTGGAACAGGTGGCCCAGAGCCGCGACGATCAGCACGTAGATGAACAGGTAGGGTAGCTTCTGGCCGAGGATGTGTCCCACCAGCGCCTGATACCGGTCGCGCAGCCAGTAGAACGCGCGGTCGAACGCCAGGAAGAACGGTCGCAGCAGGAAGAACCCGCCCTCCGCCGCCTCGTGCCCCTTCGCCACCGGCTTCAAGAGCGATGCACACAGCACCGGCGACAGGATCAGGGCCACGACGACCGACAGCAGCATCGACGCGATTACCGTTACGGAGAACTGGCGGTAGATGACGCCGGTGGAGCCGCCGAAGAACGCCATCGGGCCGAACACCGCAGCCAACACCAGGCCGATGCCGATCAGCGCGCTGGTGATTTCGCGCATGGACTTGCGGGTGGCCTCGCGCGGCGGCAGGCCCTCCTCGCTCATGACGCGCTCGACGTTCTCGACGACCACGATGGCGTCGTCCACGAGCAGGCCGATGGCCAGTACCATCGCGAACATCGTCAGCATGTTGACCGAGAACCCGAACCAGGCCAGGACCGCGAATGTCCCCAGCAGCACGACCGGCACGGCGATGGTCGGAACCAGCGTCGCGCGAATGTTGCCCAGGAACAGGTACATTACCAGGAACACCAGCACGATCGCCTCGATCAGTGTCTTGATGACCTCGTTGATGGCCACGCGCACGAACGGCGTCGTGTCGTACGGATAGATCACCTGTATTCCGGGCGGGAAGTACCGGGACAACTCCTCCATCTTCTCCTTGACGGCTCGGGCTGTCTCGAGGGCGTTCGCGCCCGCGGCCTGGCGGATGGCCAGCGCCGCCGCTTCCTTGCCGTTGTGCAGCGCGTTCATCTCGTAGCGCTCGGTCCCCAGCTCCGTGCGCCCGACGTCCCGCACGCGCACCATCGAGCCGTCCGGATTGACGCGCAGCGGAATGGCGGCGAACTCCTCGGGCGTGCGCAGCAGGTTCTGCACGATGATCGACGCGTTGAGCCGCTGCCCGTCCACCGCGGGCGCCGCGCCGAACTGGCCGGCGGAGATCTCCACGTTGTAGGCGCGCAGACCCGCGATGACGTCGTCGATGGTGAGCTTGTAGTCCGTCAGCTTGTCCGGGTTCAGCCAGATGCGCATCGCGTACTGGGAGCCGAAGCTCTCGACCTCGCCCACGCCCGGCACGCGCGCCAGCACCTTCTCGATGTTGGCCTGCACGTAGTCGCGCAGGTCGTTGCCGTCCAGGCTGCCGTCTTCCGAGATCAGGCCCACCAGCAACAGGTAGTTGCGGGTGGACTTGCTGACCTTGATCCCCTGGCGCTGCACCACGTCGGGCAGGCTCGCCATCGCGAGCTGCAGCTTGTTCTGGACCTGGGCCCACGCGAGGTCCGGATCGGTCCCCGCGGTGAACGTCAGTTCGATGCGCCCGGCGCCCGACGCGTCACTGCTGGCGGTCATGTACAGCAGCTTGTCGAACCCGGTCATCTTCTGCTCGATGATCTGGATGACGCTGTTCTCGACGGTCTCGGCCGAGGCCCCGGGGTAGAACGCTTCGATAGCGATGGAGGGCGGTGCGATCGGCGGATACTGGGAGACCGGCAGGTTGTAGATCGCCAGCCCGCCCGCCAGCATCATGATGATGGCGATCACCCACGCGAAAACCGGGCGGTCCAGGAAGAAATTCGATAACACCAGGATACTCCGTCAGTTCGGCCGGCTGGCCGGGCTATGCGCGGCCCCGGCGCCGCGCTGCCCCGCCGCGCTCGCGAACGGCACGACTCTCACCGGGTTGCCCGGCCGCGCGTTGATCAGGCCCTCGACGATCAGGCGGTCGCCGGCCGAGAGACCGTCGGATACCAGCCACTGGTTGCCCAGCGCGCGATTGAGCGTGAGCTTGCGCTGCTGCACCGTGTCGGTCTCGTCCACGATCAACGCGATCGCCTCACCCTTGGGATTGCGGCTTACACCCTCCTGCGGCACAAGGATCGCCTGCTCGGCGGTGCCCTCCTGCACGCTCGCCCACACGAACATGCCCGGCAGGAGCAGGTGCTCCGGGTTCGGAAACACGATCCGCAGCGTGTACGACCCGGTGGTCGGCTCCACCGTGATGTCGCGGAACTGCAGCTTGCCTTCCAGCGCGTACGGCGTCCGGTCTTCGAGGAACAGGCGCACGACGCGCTGGTCACCGCTGGCGCGAAGTGCGCCGGATTCGAATTCGCGCTTCATACGCAGCAGTTCTGCCGACGACTGCGTCACGTCCACGTAGATCGGATCGAACTGGCGGATCGTCGCCAGCGCCGTCGGCTGGTTGGCGGTTACGAGCGCGCCGACGGTCACGTAGGACTTGCCGATGCGCCCGGAAATCGGCGCCGTAATTTGCGTGTAGGACAAATCGATCCGCGCGCTCTCCACCTCGGCCGCGCGCAGTTGGATGGTGGCCTCGCCCTGCTTCAGCGCCGCTACCGCTTCATCATAGTCCTGTTGACTGACCGCCCGTTCCGCCAGCGCGTTGGTGTAACGCTCCACGCGGGCCCGCAGCGCCGGCAACTGGGCCTCGGCAATAGCCAGGGCCGCCTGGGCTTGCGCGTGAATCGCCTGATAGCGCGCCGGGTCAAGCTGGTACAGTAAGTCGCCCGCGCTGACGTCCTGCCCTTCCTCAAAGTGCCGCGACTGGATAATGCCGCTCACCTGGGGACGGACCTCGGCTTCCAGGTACGCCGCTGTGCGGCCCGGCAATTCGGTGCTCAGCGATACGGCCTGCGGCGTAACCACGACCACGGCCACTTCGGGCAACTGCGGCGGCGGCCGCTGCGCGGGTGCGGCCGCCGGTTTGCAGCCCGACCCGAGTACGCCCGCGAGCACAAGCGGTACGAGAGTTACCCACGTGAACTTGATGCGTGTGAACATCCGCTACCTCACAATCCCGGCGGGGGAGCGTGCGATGGCGCTCGGCAGTCGCTCCCGGCCCGGACTCATTTCTGGTCCGTCGTGGTCACAGGCGGCGCGGCGTCGTCGTGCGGCTGGGCCTCCCAAGGCAACGTTGTCTGCCCGCCGGAGAAAAAGTAGTCCACCGGGTCCGCCAGCGCCGCGGACTGTTCACGCACGTCGTCGGCGGGCGGGGTTGTCTCGGGCGACCAGCCGCCACCCAGCGCCTTGTAGACGGCCACAAGGTTGACGGCCACCTGCCCGCGGCTCTGCGCGACCGCATTCTCCAGTTGCACCAGCGAACGCTGCACAACCAGCACACTCTCGAAATCCGTCAGCCCATCCTCGTAACGTTTTTCGGCGATCTGGACGGCCCGGCGGGCAGCCTCGGCTGCGCGCAGCAGCGCGTCGCGGCGCGTCTGCTCACGCTTGTAGGCGATCATGGCGGACTCGACTTCCTGCAACGCCCGCAACAGGGTTTGCTCGTACACGACGTAGGCCTGGTGCGTCGCCGCCTCCTGCGCCGCGATCCGGTTAAGGTTCCGCAAGCCGTCGAAGATGTTCCAGCGGACGGCGGGGCCAAGGCCGTACGTTACGCTCCGGCCGTCCAGCAGGTGATTGATATCCGTGGCTTCGAGTCCAAACGTTCCGGACAGCGTCAGGCGCGGATAGAGCTCCGCGGCGGCCACGCCGATCCGGGCTGTCTCCGCCGCGAGCCGCCGCTCTGCCGCCCGCAAATCCGGTCGCCGGCGCAGAATGTCCGTGGGGACGCCGACCAGGGTTTCCGCCGGCGGCTGCGGAATGGTCCGCGCGACGGACAGCTCGTCAAACAACGCCCCGGGCTCCTTGCCCAGCAGCACGCTCAAGCGGTAGATGGCCACCGTGAACCCGGTTTCCAGCAGAGGGAGTTCCGATTCCGTGGCGGCGAGGTTGGCCTCGGCCTGCCGGACGTCCAGCTCCGAAGTCAGCTCCGCATTGAGCCGGGCCTGCGTCAGCGACAACGTCTCCCTCTGGAGCTCGACGTTTTGTCGCGTGGCTTCAAGCTGGCTCTGCAGGGCCCGCAGGTCGATATACGTCGTGGCCACTTCCCCCAGCAGGCTGACGAGCACGCCGCGGTAGTCTTCGGTCGCGGCGGCGAGGTCAGCGTCAGCGGCTTCAACGTTGCGCCGGATCCCGCCGAACAGGTCGAGCTCCCAGGCAGAATCGAACCCGGTCGCGAACAGGTTCATGGTTGGCTGGTCGGCGAGATCGGTGCGGCTGGGGATGAGGCCGATCAGGCCGCCGGCCACCGAGTTCGTGATGCCGGGCACGCCGGGCACGGCGGAGGCCAAGTTCTGGCCGAGGATGCTGGTGGCGATGCCGCGGGAGACGGATTCGGTGAACCGCGCGCCCGGCCCGGGGGCCTCCGGGCCGCCGCCCAGGGGGCCGTTCGCGGACGACTGCGAAAGCTGGTAGCTGCCGCGGCCGCTGAGCGATGGCAGCAGCTCGCCGGCCGCGACGCCGCGCAGCGCGCGGGCCTGCCGGACGCGCAGCGCCGCGCTGCGGAGGTCGAGGTTGCCGGCGACGGCGCGCTGGATCAGGCTGGCGAGAGTGTCATCCTGGAAGACCTGCCACCATTGCTGCACGTTCGCGCTGCCGGACGCGAGCCCGTCGGTCGCCGCCTGGTGCCAGTTGGCGGGCAAGGTTGGCGTGGGGGCGTGGTAGGCCGGGCCGACGGTACAGCCGGCCAGTAGGCAGCCGAGTGACACAAGCGCCTGTGTGTGGGGATGTTTCATACGTACTTCCGTGGCTGCGATGCCGCGCGGGCGCAGCCGCACCGTATCCGTCGGCGTCGCGGGCGCCGCCGCGCTCCGGGGCTGGTGTTCTGCATCGCCGCCGGGGGGACGCTGCGGCAACGCCGATCCGGACGGCTGCTAATTCTACGGCGGCCCGGCCGCGTGTCAAACGGAATTTTCAATCTTATGTTTGACATCGGGCCGCGGCTGCGATATCCTGCCTCTGGAATGCCAGTGCACGGAATCCGCTCAGTCGCCAGGTAGACCACCGATGGACGCACCCCGTCACACCGCCGGCGCGGTCACGCGCGAGAAACTCATGGAGGCGGCCGGCGAGATCTTCGCCGAGAAAGGCCTGCACGGCGCGGTGATCCGCGACATCACGCAGCGCGCGGGTGCCAACATCGCCGCGGTGAACTACCACTTCCACGACAAGTTCGAGCTCTACGCGCAGGTGCTGCGGCACGTGCATGAAGGCGTGCTTACCACCCTGAACCAGCCGCTGACGGCGGGCACGCCCGAGGGGCGCGTGCGGCAACTGCTGTCCGGGATGCTCACGGTGGCGCTGGATCCGGCACGCCCGAAGTGGCACACGCGGCTGTTGGGGCGCGAGATGTTTCAGCCGACACCGGCGCTCGACCAGGTGCACGACCTCGTGCAAAGCCCGGCGCAGCGCCTGCGGGAAGCCGTGCGCGAGATCCGCCCGGATCTGCCGGAACGACAGGCCATGCTTGCGGTCTGCAGCATCGTGGCAACGTCGCTCTTTTACATCCACTATCGCCATATTGCGCGTCGTCTGTTTCCGACCCTGGCCGATCCGAGCGTCGCCACACTCGTCGAGCATGTGGTCGACTACACGCTCGCTGCCCTGCGCGGACTGCCGGCGAGCAACTTACCGGCACGCGTCAAACGCCGCACCACCGGGCGCCGCACCACGCCGCGGCCCGCCACGCGCTCCGGCCAGCGCAAACCCTCGCGCGGCGCGGATTAGCACCGGCGCCACGACCCGCCCCGGGCGAACTGTTGCCCGACAAGCGGCGGCGGGGTACATAACGATTGATGCTATGTCCGGCGCGCCGCCCGGTCGGACCCGGACAGTACAAGGCGCCATGCTGCGGTGCCACGCATAAGTCGATGCCCGGCTGAATGTTGAGCCCATCCACGGCTTCATCGCCGTGGTCTGGGGGGATTGGGGCCCGCTAGAATGGGCATGGTAGCGCGCGCGAGGATCAGATGATTGATGTGCCACAGCCCGAGTTGCACGAGACTTCCATTCTGTACTGTCACTGTGCCTACGCGCAGGTCGTCCCCGCAGCGGTGAAGGACGAAGTCCTACGCCGGCTGCTTGAGTTGGGCGTTGCGTTCCACGCTGTGCCGGACCTGTGCGCGCTGGCGGCCACGCGCGACCCCCGGTTGCCGCGCCTGGCGGCTGGCGGGCGACTGAAGATCGCGGCGTGCTTCCCGCGTGCGGTCCGTTGGTTGTTCGCCCGGGCCGGTGCGCCGCTGCCCGCTGACGGCGTCGAGATTCTGAACCTGCGGACCGCGACCGCGGACGAGGTGATCGCGGGTCTGCTCGGACCGGATCGCGCTCGCGGCGACACCAATCCGGGGGCACAGTCGGAAATGGCTGCCGCCCTGCGGGCCGCCGCCGGCGCGGGTCCGCCGGACGGATGGAAGCCCTGGTTCCCGGTCATCGACGGTGAGCGCTGCGTCAACTGCAAACAATGCTTGTCGTTCTGCCTCTTCAGCGTGTATGGCCTGTCGGAGCAGGGGCGGGTGGAAGTTCAGCGGCCGCGCAATTGCAAGACCGATTGCCCCGCGTGTGCCCGCGTCTGCCCCGAGGCGGCGATCATCTTTCCGAAGTATGGGGCCGCGCCGATCAACGGCGACCAGGTCCGCCCCGAGGACCTGCGGCGCGAAGCCGTGGGGATCAACGTCTCGGCGCGGCTGGGCGGCAACATCCACCAGGTCCTGCGCGACCGCAGCGCCCAGGTGAAGCCGCGGTTTTCGCCGCAACAGGATGAAGCGCGAGCGCTGGAAGAGCGGCGGCGTTGCCTTGAGAAGTTCCAGGGTACGCAAGGCACGCTGGCCGAAGGACCTCCGTCACCGCCGGCGGAATAAGGACGCGCGCATGCTGCTGGCCCTGACGAAGCGGATGCTGACGGAGGTGGACCGGCGCGCCCTGTGGAAGTTCGCCTGGAACTTCGGGTTTCACGGCCTGCGGGCGGTGCAGCGGTTCAAACGCCGCTTGCGGGCCGGCGTGCATTTCCCACCGTTCATATATGTGTCCATCATCAACTCGTGCCAGCTCCGCTGCCAGGGCTGCTGGGTGGACGTCGACGCGCCGCGGCAGATGATCACGCTGGACGAGATGAAGCGTCTGATCGCCGAGGCCCGGCGGCACGGCAATCGCTTCTACGGTCTGCTAGGGGGTGAGCCGTTCCTGCATCCGCAGTTATTCGAGATCCTCGAGGCCCACCCGGACTGCTACTTCCAGATTTTCACGAACGGGCACCTGCTGACCGATGAAGCCGCGCGCCGGCTCCGGGCGGTCGGCAACGCGACGCCGCTCGTCAGTATCGAAGGCTCGGAGGCGGTGAGCGACGCGCGTCGGGGGCGGTCGCAGGTGCTGGCGCGGACGCTCGCCGGGTTGGAGAATTGCCGGAAACACAAGCTGCTCTTCGGCGTGGCCACCAGCGTTTGCCAGACGAATTTTGACCTCGTGAGCGAAGCGTGGCTGCGGCGGCTGATCGAGCTGGGTGTGCACTATGTTTGGTTCTACACATACCGTGTCGTGGGGCCGCAGCCGACCCCCGAGCTGGCCCTGAGCCGGGAGCAGGTGCGGCACCTGCGTGATTTCACCGTTGCCATGCGGGGCCGGCTGCCCATCGGGATCGTCGACGCCTACTGGAACGACCGCGGGGAGGCCCTGTGCCCGATGGCGATCGGCATCAGCCACCACATCGGCCCGGGTGGGCATGTCGAGCCGTGCCCAATCATCCAATTTGCGGCCGAGAACATCCGCGACCACGACAGCCTCTATGATCTACTGACTCGGTCGGAATTTGTCCGCGACTGTCGGGAGACGGCGGCGGCGACGACGCGCGGGTGTATCCTGTTGGAACGCCCCGACGTGCTGCGGGAGCTGGTTCGCCGGCACGCAGCGGTGGACACGACCCAGCGGGCGACGGGTCTGGCCGAGCTCGCGGCGCTGGTGCCGCGTGGCAGCCAGCACGATCCCGAGCACCAGGTCCCGGAGGAGCACTGGCTGTACCGGTTTGCGAAGCGGCACTGGTTTTTCGGATTCGGCGCGTACGGATGAAACGTGACGATTCGGCGATGAATGGCTCACGCCCCGCCCGGCCGGCGCCGGCGGAGCGGACCCGCCCGCCGCAGGAGGGTGTTCCGCCAACGCGCGCGGAGCGCGAGCGCCTGCGGCAGGCGGCGCGGGCGTACGTGGCGTCCGCGCGCCCGGTGCCGCCGCTGTCGCTCGACGAACTGCATGCGCATGCTGCGCGGCTCGGTGCCGGTCTCGGCCTCAACGGGCAGTACCGGAACTTCGCCGCGGTGTTGCTCAACAGCGAAACCTGGCGCGACGCGCTGGCGCGGGTGCCCTATCAGCGGCGCCTGTTGCTCCTGCCCAAGTGTCTGCGCGTGGCGGAGACGTGCCCGGCCCCGTTCGACGAGTTGGGGTTGATCTGCCAGGGCTGCGGAAGCTGCGCGATCCATGCGCTACAGACCGAGGCCGAGCAGCTTGGCTACGCCGTCCTGTGTGCCGAGGGCTCGGCCCGCGTCATGGAGATCATCCAGACCGGCCGCATCGACGCCATCATCGGCGTGAGTTGCCTGTCCGTGCTGGAGAAGGCGTTTCCGCACATGCAGTCGGCGGGCATCCCCGGCGTCGCCATCCCGCTCCTGCAGGGTGATTGCCGCGACACGTCGCTCGATCTGGACTGGGTCTGGGAAGCCATTCACTTGACCAGTGCCGACCGCACCTACCGCCTCGATCTGGATGCGCTGCGCCACACCGTGGAGGCCTGGTTCACGCCGGCTGCGCTGGAGCACATCATGGGGCCGGAGCAGTCGCCGACCGAACGCGTCGCGCGCGACTGGCTCGCGCGGGCCGGCAAACGCTGGCGGCCGTTCCTGACGGCCTGCACGTACACCGCGCTCGCACCGGACCCACAGGCCGCGCTGCCGGATGCGGTGCGGCAGATTGCCGTTGCGGTGGAGTGTTTCCACAAGGCGTCGCTGGTGCACGATGACATCGAGGATGGCGACGACCGGCGGTACGGGGCGCCGACCTTGAACGCGGAACATGGCGTGCCGGTGGCGCTGAATGTGGGGGATCTATTGCTGGGCGATGGGTATCGGCTGCTCGCCGCACTGGATGCGCCGCCGGCCGTGCGGACCGAAATGGTACGCATCGCGGCCGCGGGGCAGCGCACGTCGTGCCTCGGGCAGGGTGCGGAACTCGCCTGGGTGCGCGACGGCGGGCCGCTGTCGTCGAGCGCGGTGCTGGAGATCTTTCGCCAGAAGACCGCGCCGGCGTTCGAGGTAGCGCTCCGGCTGGGTGCGGCGTACGCCGGCGCGACGCCCGAGGTGGCCGAGGTGCTAACGCAGTACAGCGCGGCGCTGGGCGTGGCCTATCAAATCCGCGACGATCTGGAGGATCTGGAGCCCGGGCACGCGCCGGACGATCTGACCGGCCTGCGTCCGTCGTTGCCGTTGGCTGTAGCGCTGGAACGCACGACCGGCGACGTGCGCGCGGCGATCGAGGTCTCGTCGCGTCAGCCCGGTGCGCTGGGTGAGCGGCTGCGCGGGATCATCGCGGAGTCGGGCGCCGAGCAGCACTGCCGGGCGTTGCTGGACGCGTACCGCGCGGAGGCGCTCCACTGCCTGGCGGGGCTGGAAAACCCGAGCCTGCGGGGGTTGTTGCGCCGCGTCGTCGCCAAGATCTACGGGGTCGATCTCAAGGGCTGGTGTCGTGAGTCTGCGTCTCGACATGCTGCAAGCCGCCCGGCGGGCGCCGCGTCTGCTGGGTGAGTCGGCGGACCTGGTCCGGCGTTTCTTGCGGAGCCAGATGAACGCGGACGGCGGGTTTCGCGACCGGGCCGGCGTGAGCGACGTTTATTACACGGTCTTCGGGTTGCAGGGCTTGGTGGCTTTGGACGGCGATGTGCCCTTTGACGCCGTGGCCCGCTACCTTGCCGGACTGGGGTCCGGTGAGCAGTTGGACTTGGTTCATGCTGCGTGCCTCGCGCGCTGCTGGGCCGCATTGCCGGCGGAGCTGAAATCGCGGGCGCCACGGGCGGAGCTTCTGCGTCACGTGGCGACGTTTCGCAGTGGTGACGGGGCGTACGATGCCCGCCCGGGCAGCCCGCGCGGCACGCTCTACGGCTGCTTCCTTGCACTCGGTGCCCACGAAGACTTGGGCGCAGCCCTTCCCGCGCCGGCAGCCGTCCTGGCCTGTATCGAACGGCTGCGGGCCAGCGACGGGGGCTACGCCAACGATGACGAGCTGCCGGTGGGGCTGACGCCGACCACCGCGGCGGCCATTGCGTTGCTGCAGAGCCTTAGCCAGCCGGTGCCGGCCGAACTCGGTGCGTGGCTCTTGGCACGGCACCACGCGGCGGGCGGGTTCTTTGCGACGCCGGTAGCGCCACTGCCGGATTTGCTTTCGACGGCCACAGCGTTGCATGCGTTGCGCAGCCAGCAGGCAGACCTGACGGCGGTACGCGAACCGTGCCTGGACTTTCTTAACAGTCTTTGGACCAATCGCGGCGCGTTCTACGGCAACTGGACCGACGACGTGGCGGATTGTGAGTACACGTTCTATGCGCTGCTGGCGCTGGGGCACTTGAGCCCATGAGCGCCGCCGCGGCTACGACCGCTGCGGTTGCCGAGACGCTGGCGAATGCCCGACAGTGTCTGCTGGCGGCGCGCACCAGCGCCGGGCATTGGGAGGGCGAGTTGTCCAGCAGCGCGCTGTCCACGGCGACGGCGTCCTTCGCGCTGGGGTTGTACGCCGGGCGCTCCGCGTGCGCCGAATGTCGCCGGCTCAGCGCGGCCGGGGCTGCGTGGCTGGCGCACCATCAGAACGCCGACGGCGGTTGGGGCGATACGCCCGACAGCGCGAGCAACATCAGCACGACCGTCCTCTGCTGGGCCGCCCTGCACGCGATCGGCGGCGCTGCGAATGTGCAGAACGCCCGTGCCCGCGCCGATGCCTGGCTGACCCGTGCGGCCGGCGCGCTCGACCCGGACACGCTGACACAAGCGATCGTCCACCGCTACGGCGATGACCGCACATTCTCGGTACCCATCCTCACGATGTGTGCGCTCGCCGGGCGGTTGGGGCCGGATGCACAGGCGTGGCCGCGCGTGATGCAGTTGCCGTTTGAACTCGCGGCCCTGCCGCAGTTCTGGTTCCGCTTCCTGCAGTTGCCCGTGGTGAGTTACGCGCTGCCCGCGCTGATTGCGATGGGGCAGGTGCGGCACTTTCGGCGGCCCGCGCGGAACCCGCTGCTGCGCGGGCTGCGCTGGGCGCTGCACGGCCGCACGCGGCGCGTCCTCGAACAGATTCAGCCGCCGGACGGCGGCTTCCTGGAGGCTACGCCGCTGACGAGCTTCGTAGTCATGAGTCTGATCGGTAGTGATCAGGCCGCTGGTCCGGTCGCAACGCGCGGCGTGCAGTTTCTCAAGAGTTCAGTACGCGCCGACGGAAGCTGGCCGATAGACACCAACCTGGCCACCTGGGTGACGACGCTGTCGGTGAATGCGCTTGCGGCCGGCGGGGTGGTGCTTGCACGCAGCAGCCAAGCAGAGCTTTGCTCTCCCCGGGAGTGCGAGTCGCTGGGAGCCGGCGAGCAGGAGGTGGTCAGGGCTTGGCTGCTCAATCAGCAGCATCGGCAGCGGCACCGCTACACCGGCGCCGATCCGGGCGGCTGGGCCTGGACGGACCTGGCCGGCGGCGTGCCGGACGCGGATGACACCGCCGGGGCGCTCATCGCGCTGCGCAGCCTCGGCGAACCCGACGGGGCGACAATTGCCGCCGCGACCGACGGAGTGCGTTGGCTGCTGGGTTTGCAGAACCGCGATGGCGGCATTCCGACATTCTGTCGCGGCTGGGGGCGCCTGCCGTTTGACCGCAGCGCGCCGGAACTCACCGCCCACGCGCTGCTGGCCTGGCGCGCCTGGCACGACCTTTTGCCAGCCCCGCTCGCGCATGCGGTCGGCCACGCCGCTCAGAGAGCTCTGCAATGCCTGCGCCGGCAGCAGCGGCCAGAGGGTGCCTGGGTGCCGCTCTGGTTTGGCAATCAGGCAGCGCCGCACGAAGAGAATCCGACGTATGGCACCGCGCGCGTCGTGCTGGCGCTGGGCCGCTGCTGCGATCGCACGACGCCCGCGGTGCGCGCGCTGCTGCCGGGCGGTGTGCGCTGGCTGCTGACGGCGCAGAACACGGATGGCGGCTGGGGCGGCGCGGCGGGCGTGTCGTCGACCATCGAAGAAACCGGCCAGGCCGTGCAGGCACTCGCCGCCGCATCGGCGCACTCCGGCGTTGCGGACCGCGGCGACGCCATCGTCACTGCGCTCGATCGTGGTGCACGGTGGCTGGTTCAGGCCACACAGGGCGGACGGCGCTTCCCGGCCGCGCCGATCGGTCTGTACTTCGCTCGGCTGTGGTATGCCGAACGGCTGTATCCGCTGATCATGACCGTCGCCGCGCTCGGTGGGCTGCGCCGCCCGTAGGCCCGCGCGCTGCGCGCCGGCGGACAGACCGCGCGAGCGGTCCTTGCGGTGGCACTGGCGGCGACCTGGTTCTTGGGATTAGAATCCCGGCTGCAATTGCCGATTTCGTGGACGGCTTGGCGATCAACAGCGACCTCAGGAGAGATGTGATGATTGGGTGGCGAACTGCGTTCGGCGCTGTCGTCTGTGGCGTCGTCTTGAGCAGTCTGCAGCTCGGCTGCGGCGACGATCGTCGCAAAGTGAGGGTACATGAGGACCGGCCCCGAACCGTGGTCGTGGAACGCGAGGCGCCGTCGCGCGTGATGGTGGTCGAGCCCCGCGAGGATCGAATGGTGGTCATCCAGCGGAACGAGCCGGATGTCGTCGTAGTGCGCGAGAAACCGCGCGCGGTTCACATTGTGCGCGAAGCGCCGCCCAAGGTCATTCATGAGATGCGCCCGCCGCGGCCGTCCTATCCGCACGTGTGGGTCAACGGCTACTGGTCGCGTGAAGGCGACCAGTTCGTGTGGATCAAGGGACACTACGTGAAGGCCCGCAGCGGATACCGGTATGAGCCGGCGCGCTGGATACGTACCCGGCAGGGCTGGGAACTGAGAGAAGGCTATTGGCGCCGCTAGTTCGCGCGCCCGGCTCCCCGCGCGGCAGTGCCGTGCCCGCCCCGGTCACCGGAACATCGGCGGCCTGATGCGCGCTCGTCACTACCTGGGACCACCGGCATGATTCGCCGGCGCGGTCGCGTGCGAGCCATGGTGCCGGTCGTGCTGCATGGCTGCCTGGGCGACGACGGGAATTGACTATGTACGGTTCCATCCATCGCCGGCCGATTCTGGCGGGACTGTGTGCGCTGGCCTTGCTGGCGAGTGCCACCGGCTGTGAAACGGCGCGCGCTAGGGTGCTGCGCCCGACCTGCCAACGTGTCGAGCAGGGAGACGCGCTGGTGGCGCTGACGTTCAAATCCACGATCGAAACCGAGGGGATCGTTGGCGAGCAGCTTGTGTACGAGGTCAGCCTGCGCAACGCGGCACTGCGGCCGATCAAGTCGACCGACGGCCGTTACCAGAACAAAGCCGGCGCGGTGGCGGCCAGCAAGACGCTCATGGTGCTGCAGAACCCGACCACGTTCGAATCCGTGCCCCTGACGATTCCCGTGGAGCAACTTCAGATCCGCAAGGGCGACTGGCCCGTCTCAGCAGTCTTTCGCCTCTACAACATCTCCGGGGAGTGCATCGCCCAGGCATCATGCCCGGTGCCGTCTCAGCCCGCCCGGCGTGCCGCGGTTGCGACGGAAGCACCAGCCAGACCGGCGCCGGTGCCGGACCGACGGGCAACCTCGCAGCCGACAACTCGGCCGAAGCCCCAGCCCACTGTCACGCCAACCACAACCACCCGGCCGACTACCCGGCCAGCCACCTGGCCGACTGCCCAGCCAACCACGCAGCCGACGGCCGAGCCGACGACGCGACCGGCGAAACCGCGCCCGGAACCAGTAGAACCAGTGTCGCCGCGACCGGCTCGACCCACTCGTCCGCGTGGTCGGACGGGTTGACCGGATCGCGCGGCGTGGACAAATTCGCGCCCGCGCGCGACCTGGCAAGGCGTTAGAGCCTAGAAAACGATTTCACCTCCAAGGATCCCTAGCAAAACGTACGTGCCGCCGGGCGCGACGTTTGCGTGCATGTTTGGCGCGACGTTCAACCTTGGTCGGCAGCGTCGTCCCACCCACGGCGCTGCGTGACGCCGGAGCGTCAGCCGGTTGTCTAAGGTGATCACCCAGTTGGCGGTTTTCCGTCTCTCTGACGCCTGTAATTGTGGTGCCGACGCAACATCCCATGGGGCAACCGGGCGGTGTCGGTGAGCGGTGTGTTTGGTCGTGGTGGCGTTTTGGCGAGCGTCGGCGTCCAGACGCCGCGCCGAGTCAGCGCCGCACGCAACGCGACTCTTGGCATTCGAAGCCATTGCGGGACGCACTCTTATGCGAGTGACCGAATGCAATTCGCGCGGGATTAGCCGCTTGACGGCAAGTTGGGCCTAGTTATAGTGAACGTGAAGTTTGGGTGCAACCCGCTCCGGGTTGGCATGTCGGACGGCTGTCGAAAGGCAGCTTTTGAGCATCGGGTTTTGGCGCGGCAGATGACAACCGGCGTGGGTTGCCGATAGAAACGGAAGCGTTTTTTTGTGCGGCGCTCGAAGGAAAAGCCTGCCGGCGTGAGCGCATAAACAGGTCTTCGTAAGATACCTCTGAAAGTCTTCGATGTCGCAAAACTGAAGCAGAAGGAGTCAGCGATGATTGGACGAGTGGTCGGAACTTGCGGTCTGGTGGTGGCGGTGTTGCTCATGGTTACCGCCGCGGGTTGTCGGGACACGGTCCCGCACTCGTTCGTCTGGGCTGCCGGGGGTGACGTGCAACAGACCCATGCGAAGCCGCCAGAAGGTGGGTATTACACGAACTGGGATCCGTTCGCGGTGTCGCTGGAAGTGACGCCGATCGAGGACGTCAATCCGGTTCGCACTCAGCATGTGCTGGTCGCGACGGTCAAGGACAAGGACGGCAAGCCGCTGCCCAACCGCCGCGTCGAGTGGATCATCGCCGACGGCAGCATCGGCAACATCATCGAAGTGGACGAGAGCGGCGTCCGCGCGAGCCGCGGGTACAAGGTCACCGAGCGCTACGCGGTCTCCCATACCAACAATTTCAAGCACGTGCTCGACCGCGGCACCGATGATCCGTCCGACGACATCCAGCTCGAGCCGGGACAGACCTGGTGCACCATTACATCGCCCGTTGAAGGCGATACGCACATCATCGTCTACGCGCCGGGCATCTACGACTGGAACAAGCACAAGGTCTTCGCGGTCAAGCACTGGTACGACGTCCAGTGGGAGTGCCCGCCGCCGGCCACCAACCCGACCGGTACGACGCACGACTTCGCGACCGTCGTCAAGAAGTACTCCGACGGCTCGCCGCTGGCGGACTACATTGTGACTTACAAGATCCTTGACGGTCCGGCGGGCGTCTTCGAGCCGGGTGGCGGCACCACCGCGACGGTGAAGACCGATGCCACGGGCGTGGCGAAGGTCACGCTCCGGCAGGTGACGCCGGCCGAGGGCACCAACAATATCGCGATCGAGATCTGGCGGCAGGAATGCGGCGAGTGCAAGCCGCAGGTGCACATCGCGAACTGCCAGACCGCCAAGACCTGGATCGGACCGAAGATCGCGTGCAACAAGACCGCGCCGGCGTCGGTGCTGGCCGGCCAGCAGTTTGAGTACAACATCACGGTCTCCAACCCCTCGCAGGTCGAGGCCAAGGACGTGGTGGTGACGGACAACCTGCCGGATGGCATCAGCTTCGTGTCCGCCAACCCGACGACCAGTGCCAGCGGCCAGTCGCTGTCGTGGAACCTGGGTTCGGTCGCCGGCGGTGCGTCGAAGTCGATCAGCATCCAGGTAAAGGCGACCAAGACCGGCAAGTTCGAGAACTGCGCCGAGGTCAAGGCGGCGATGAACCTGTCCACGCGCTGCTGCGCGAGCACGGTCGTCACGTCGCCGAAACTGGTCATCGAGAAGCGCTGCCCCGAGGCGGTGACCCTGTGCGACCCGATCGAATACGTGATCGTCGTGCGCAACACCGGTGACGGCCCGGCCAACAACGTCCAGGTCACCGACAACCTGCCGGACGGCGTCACCACGACCGACGGCAAGACGTCGGCGGTCAGCAACGTCGGCACGCTCGCGGCGGGCCAGTCGAAGGAAATCCGCATCAGTGCCAAGGCCAACCGCACCGGCCGGTTCGAGAACCGGGTCATGGCGAAGGCCGACGGCGGGCTGACGGCGGAGGCGAGCTGCACCACGGTGGTCAGCAAGCCCGAGCTGGCCGTGACGAAGACCGGACCGGAGATGCGCTACATCGGCCGCCCGGCGGTCTATGAAATCACGGTCACGAACAAGGGTGACGCTCCGGCGCGCGACACGGTCCTGACGGACACCGTGCCGGCGGGTCTGGAGTTCACCTCGGCCAGCGACGGCGGCAGCTTCGCCGGCGGCCTGGTGACGTGGCGTATGGGTACGCTGGAGCCCGGTGCCAGCAAGAAGGTCACCGTGACACTGAAGCCGCTCTCGGCCGGCACCGTGAAGAACGTGGCCACGGCCAAGGCGTTCTGCACCGAGGCCAGCGCGGACACGACCATGCCGATCAAGGGTGTGCCTGCGATTCTGCTCGAGTGCGTCGATGACCCCGACCCGATCGAGGTCGGTGGGCAGGTGACGTACACCATCGTCGTTACCAACCAGGGTTCGGCGGATTGCACCAACATCGTGATCGACTGCACGCTGCCGAACGAGCAGGAGTACGTCTCCAGCGACGGTCCCGCCAAGGCGACGGCTTCCGGCAAGAGCGTCAAGTTCGCACCGGTGGCGACACTCGCGCCGAAGGCGCGGCTGGTGTACAAGGTGGTCGTCAAGGGTGTGAAGGAAGGTGACGTGCGGTTCACGACCGTACTCACCGCTGACTTCATCACGGAGCCGGTGCAGGAGACCGAGAGCACGCATATTTACTAACCGGCTCGGCTGTTAAGAACCCTCCGAGGGGTGCCGAGCGGAACGCTCGGCACCCCTCGTGCCTTTTGCGGAGCACGTGTTTCCGCCGGCGGCAGGGCCGCGGGGACGAGTAGGGAGAGCGACACATGTGTACGTATGTACGGACGGCAAGCTGGCTGGCGGTCCTGGCGGCCGGCGCCTGGAGTGCGTTTGCCCAACAGCGCACAGCGCCGCCCCCAGCCCCGGCGCGCTCGGCGGTGGTTCGCACCGAGGTGGCCTATCCCACGGGCGATCGGTCCTCGGCGGTCCTGCTGTTGGAGCGTTTCACGCCGCGCGAGGTGCGCGCCGGCCTGGACCTGGAATACCAGATCAAGCTCACCAACGTCACGCGCATCGATCTGCGCGACGTCGAGCTCGTCGAGCAGTTCCCGCTGAACTTCGCGCCGCGCGCGTCCGACCCGAAGGCGAGCCTGACCCCGGAGCGGACCGCGCGCTGGAAATGGCCGCGCCTGAACGCCGGAACCACCGAGACCATTCGTGTCCGCGGTTCCACCACGTCGGCGGGGGAGCTGCACTTCTGCGCGACCGTCAGTTTTGCGACGGTGATCTGCGCCAACACGAACATCGTCGAGCCGCAACTCGCCCTCACCAAGTCGTTGCCGCCGGAGGCACTGGTTTGTGATCCGATTCCCTTGCGGCTGGTGGTCAGCAACAGTGGCACGGGCGCGGTGCAGAACGTGCGCATCACCGACGCGCTGCCGGACGGCCTGACGACGGCCGACGGCAAGTCGGGCTTTGCCATCGACGTGGGCGAGCTGGGCCCCGGGCAGGCGCGTGAGTACAGCGTGGGCCTGCGGGCCACGCGGCTGGGTGAGATCGTCAACACGGCGCGGGCGCAGGAGGAAGGGGGCTTGACGGCCGACGCGTCCGCGCGGGTCGTGGTCCGGCAGCCGGTGCTCGCCATCACCAAGCGCGGGCCGGACGTGCGTTTCCTCGGGCGGCCGGCGACGTTTGAGATCACGGTGCTCAACACCGGCGACGCACCGGCCCGCGACGCAGTCCTGACGGACCCGTTGCCGGCGGGCACGGAACTCGTCGCGGCGGACGGCGGCCAACTGGTCGGTGGCAACGTCGTCTGGCAACTGGGGACGCTGGAGCCCCGGGCAGCGCGGACCGTGCAGCTCACCCTCAAGCCCAACGTCATCGGCACCATCGAGAACGTCGCCACCGTGGAGGCGTATTGCGCGCGGGCGACCGCGGCCGCGCGGCTGGAAATCCGCGGCATCCCGGCCATCCTGCTTGAAGTGGTGGATCACCCCGATCCCATCGAGATCGGCAGCGATGTGACCTACACCATTGAAGTCACCAACCAGGGCTCGGCCGTCGGCACCAACATCGTCGTCGACTGCGCGTTGCCGGCCGAGCTGCAGTATGTGTCGGCAAACGGACCGGTGTCGTTCCAGGCGGACGGTCCGAGCATCCGGTTTGCCCCGTTGGCGGCGCTCCCGCCGAAGGCGACGGTCACATACCGGGTGGTTGCCAAGGGCCTCCAGGAAGTCGATGCGCGCTTCAAGGTCACCCTGCGGAGCGACCAGACGACCAGCCCGGTCGAGGAGACTGAAAGCACGCACATTTATTGATGCCGGGCGCGCTGCACGCGTCCGCACGCCCGCGCGAGCGCGGGTCCAGACGGTTTTAGTCCTGGCGGGCACGCGCGCCGCACGTTGTCGTGGGCGCGCTCTGCCGGCCGCTTCACATCCACCATCAGGAGAGCTGTGTCATGAAGCTTCGCAGAACATTGGCCCTTGGAACGATCGTGCTTCTCGCGGTCCAGTTCGCCGCTGCGCAGACCGAGCAGCCCGCAACGGGCGCACCGCATCTCGAGCTCACCAAGAAATGCCCGAATCTCCGCTACGTCGGACGTGACGCCACGTTCGAGCTGGGCCTCACGAATCGCGGCACGGGGACGGCCTTGAATGTCGTCGTGATCGACACCCTGCCCGCCGGCGTGGAGTTCATCAGCGCGGACAACGACGCGCAGCGTGAAGGCAGCAACGTAGTCTGGCGCCTGGGCAACCTCGACGCCGGCCAGAGCCGGACGCTGAAGATCAACGTCCGCTGCAACCAGATCACGACGGTGCGCAACGTGGCGAAAGTCACCTACTGCGCCGAGGCGCAGGCGATGTGCGAGTTCCCGGTGAAAGGCGTCGCGGCGATCCTGCTGGAGTGCGTGGACGATCCTGATCCGATCGAAGTCAACGGCCAGATGACCTACACGATTACCGTCACGAACCAGGGCTCCGAGACGGGCACGAACATCGCGCTGGAGTGCGTGCTCCCCGCCGAGGAGGAGTTCGTGAAGGCCGGCGGCGCCACCGAAGGCAAGGCGGATGCCAAGACGGTCAAGTTTGCCCCGCTGCCGACCCTGGCGCCGAAGGCGAAGGCCGTCTGGACCGTGACGGTCAAGGGTGTGAAGGAAGGCGATGCCCGTTTCCGCGTCAACCTGACCAGCGATCAGATTGCTGAGCCGGTCATGGAGACCGAGAGCACGCATATCTACTAGACCGCCGACGCGTTACGGAGCGCCCGCGGGTCCGCCCGCGCGTCCCCGTCGCCGCTGGCGCCCCCCGTGGCAAAGCACGTGGGTTGCGCTATTCATTTGCGTCGCGCGCCGTGCCTCTGCGATCACGCCGAGGCACGGCGCGTGAGCTTTTTAGCCGGGGGCGCTCCAGTCGCCCAGTCGCTGTCCAACCTGTCTTACGGCGGGCAGTCGCAGTCGCCGTTGCTCAGGCAGTTCACGAACCAGTTGATGTCCTGGAAGCCGGTGCCGCCGTCGCAGTTCATATCGCCCGCGAGAATGTCGCAGTCCGGGTAGTTCTGCATGTACGTATCCGGGTTGCTCAGCGCCAACACGAACGGGTTGATGTCGGCGAAGCTCACGAGCCCGTCACAGTTCAGATCGCCGCGCAGCGGCGGCTGCGGGCATGGGTTGGGGTTGCAGACCGTGTCGTTGCCTTGATACGACCCCGTCGCGGTTTCGCACGCGATGATGGTCAGAAGCTCGCAGTGACCGTCGTCGAAGCAGCAGGCGCCGATGGGTTGTGTGCACGGGTTGGGTTCGCAGGCTAGATCCATCATCCAGGTCTCGCCGCCAGCGGACGTGCAGTCTGCCTCGGTGAGTTGCTGGCAGGTGCCATCGTGGAAGCAGCAGGCGCCCGTGGGCTGCACACACAGGTTCGGCGTGCAGGACTGGTCCATGGTCCAGGCTTCACCGCCGGCTGCGGTGCAGGCCGCCTCGGTAAGCTGCTGGCAACTCCCATCATGGAAGCAGCAAGCGCCGACCGGCTGCGCACACGGGTTCGGCGTGCAGGACTGGTCCATGGTCCAGGCTTCACCGCCGGCTGCGGTGCAGGCCGCCTCGGTAAGCTGCTGGCAACTCCCATCATGGAAGCAGCAAGCGCCGACCGGCTGCGCACACGGGTT
>JAGNKU010000018.1 GCA_017999985.1 Phycisphaerae bacterium
CGTGGTAGAAGTCGGTCGAGCCGTTGGGGGTGAAGACCAGGCTCTGGTAGTCGAGGTCGTTGTCGCCGCTGAAGAGCTGGGTGAAGAAGTCCGGCACCTCCGGCGTGGTGAAGCTGTAGCAGGTCGGATCGATCGTGAGATTGCCGGCCTCGTCGGCCGCTTCGACCTTGTAGTAGTAGGTGGTGTCGTCGGTCAGGCCGCTCAGGCTGATCGTCGGCGACATGGCCAGGCCGCCCGTGGCGGTGTTGTTCAGCGCGCTGCAGCTCAGGCCGTAGCGGACGGTGCCACTGGCGAGCTCGTCGCAGTCGAAGGTGATGACCGCGCTGCGCGGCTGGATGTCGGCAGCGTGGACGTTGGTAATGGTCGGCGGCGTGCAATCGACGAGGGCGGTCGCGGTGACCGTGACCTGCTGTCCCTGGCCGTTGTCGGCGTCGATGTAGGTCAATGTGAGCGTGTCGCCCGCACTGACCTGCAGCACCCCGGCGGCGTTCGTCGCACTCAGCGCGATCGAACCCTCGAAGAGGGCCGAGTTCGCGTTGGTCTCGGTCAACACCACCAACTCGCCCGCCGGCTCCGAATTCGAGGCAACGGGGACCGTGATGGTCTCGACAACGTTGTCGTTCGTGTTCAGGCCGCAATCGCCGACGCGGATGCTCGCGCTGTCCTCACAAGCATACTTCGCGCTATCGAGCATCGCCGTGCCGGCGTCCGAGCAGTTGCCCGGGAACGGCATGGCCGGGTCGCCCATGATGTTGTACATCTCGAAGTAGCGGCGGGTCGTGCTGCCGGAGCCCATCTGCGCGAGGTAGCGCATCTTGGCGTCGTTGAGGACCGGGCCGGCTTCGGGCACCACGCTATCGTCTTCGTCATAAATCGAGTCGAAGAGGCGTTTCTCCAGGACGTCGTCCTCGGTCCAGTAGCTGTTGACCGAGGAGCCGATGGCAACCACGGCGCCCTTGTTCATGGCGCGGACCCAGGTCTCCATGAAGCACTCGTCGATCGTGTAGGTACCCGTCACGCAGGCAAAGCTGAAGACATACGGATACATGCCCACGTTCGTCAGATTGTTCACGTCACTGGCGTAGAACACCGGGCCGTCCGCCCAGTAGGTCTCCGCGCCGTGGCCGCTGTAGATGCCAAAGAAGCGGCCATTGTTGAACGCGTTCCGCACCTGCTGCGTGGTCGCGTTGTAGGTGTGGCAGTACAGCTTGTCCGACACGATCTCGTTGGGGACCATGTAGTTCTGGATGACCCAGTTGTGCGTGCCTTCACTGACGGTGTAATTGTCGTTGGACGCCATGAACACGGCGCGCTTGACGTAATCCGGGTCTGGTAGCGGCCCGTTTTCCCACAGCAGCGTCTTGTCGACGATCGCCTGGAGTTGGCTCGCGTTGCGGACCGGAAAACGCCCGATCGCGATGTCGGGGTACCAGTCGGTCGAGCCGTCCATGCAACCATACTGAATGTCCGTGGCCGGTGAGCCCTCGCCGCCGCCGGTCCAGTGCGGAATCGTGTCGGTGTCACCAACGAGCAGGACGTAATCAGGCGCGCTGGCCGTGCCCCACAGGCTGACGATGTAGTTCTTGATGACCGTATTGCTGGCCGAAGTCGAGACCCACGTCGAAACCGTGTAACCCTGGGCCGCCTTCGCCGCGGCAAACGTGTTAATCGCCGTCTGGTACGCACTCGCGACGACGATCAGGTAGTTGCCCGTACCGCGCGAAGTCACGCTCGGCAGCACTTCCGGGTTCAGGATGATGCTGCCCAGGCCCGGCAGCGGATTCAGCGCGTCATCCGGCATGAAGCCACCGGCGAATTTCACATCGGCCACGATTTCGGGCCAGAACGTCAACGTCCCGGCCGCCGGATTGTGCGATATGGGCCGGATTTCCAGCAGGCACAGGCGCTGGCCGCGAACAAGGCCCAGTTCCTCAATTACCACGCGCTCGGCGGCATACTCGACATTGGCTGCATAGGCCGCGGGGTCGAACACGAACTGGGCGTTCTCACGCGCGCCGGGGACCTTCTCGATCGGCGGCTGCACCGGCAGCACCCAGCCGGGCATCTGCGTCGTCCGGGTGTCTACGATGATGGCTGGACCAGTGGTGTAGCTCACAGATACGCTTGCGCCCGCCGGCGCGACGAACAGGCGCCGAATGACCGGCAGCGCCGGCATGCCGATTTCACCGCTGATCGAGGCTTCCGGCCAAGTCAGCTCGACGAACTGGCCGGCCTTCTGCTCGTGCCGCTGCAGGGCAACGCCGCTCGTCGCGGCCACCACCGTGAGACCGGAAAGCCCGCTGCGATCCGCGACGGTAACGGTGACGGCTGGTGCGGTGGGCGTCGCCTCGCTGAGCGTCACGGCGCCGTGCGCATCCACCTGCAGCCAGGTGTCGGCGTGTGCGCCGCCGGTGGTCGCCAGGCACGCGACCGCCAGCACGACGGTTCCGATACAGTGGTACATCCGCGACTTCGGCATGGAGGTGCTCCTTCCATAGGACCAGGACGAACCGGGACAGCTGCGAGCCCGACGGCTGTATACCTTCATCGGTCGCTCGGCAGCAAAACAACCATATATACTTGGATGTCTCTTATGGCCGGAAAAGACAGCCTTGCCCGGGAGTCCGCCCGTGGCGGGCATCCCGCAACTCGTCTGTCCGGACCAGCGCGCTTCACCCTCCGCGTACGTTCTGCGCCGTTGACAGCAGCCTGCATCATACCACGAACCGCCCCCCGGCAAGCAATGGTCAGCGCGGATTTGCCGCCGCCCGCGACGACGTCCGGCTTGCGTGCCTGGACGGTTCCGTGACAATGTCGCGCCGCTTGACGACGCCACCCAAGAGACGAGTGCATGAAGCCGCGTGAGCTGCAGAGCATCCTGGATTTCGCGATTGAAAGCGCGCAGTTGGCCGGGCGTCTGACGCTGCGTTACTTCAACGCGGACACGCCCGCGGAAATGAAGGCCGATAATACCCCGATTACGATCGCCGACCGGGAAGCCGAAGAGCTGCTCCGCCGGCGCATCGCCGACGCCTTCCCGACGCACGGCATCCTCGGCGAGGAGTTCGGGGAGTCGCGGGGGTGTTCGCCGGCCCGCTGGATTCTGGATCCCATCGACGGGACGCAGTCGTTCATCAGCGGCGTGCCGCTCTACAGCGTGCTCGTCGGGTTGGAGTGGGAAGGTGAGATGGTCGTGGGCGTCATCCATCTACCGGCGCTGGGCGAAACGGTGCACGCCGCCCGCGGGCTGGGCTGCCGGTGGAACGGTCGGCCAGCGCGGGTCTCCGGCGTGACGGACCTCGCGCGGGCCCGTCTCGTCGTGACGTCGACCAAGTTGATGGCCGCACACGGACGCGCGGCAGCCTTCGAGCGTCTGCGGGCGGCGTGTTACACCGACCGCGGCTGGTCCGACGCGTATGGCTATGCCCTGCTGGCCACCGGCCGGGCCGAGGTCGTGCTCGACCCGGTGATGAGCATCTGGGACAACGCGGCGCTGCTGCCGGTCGTCACGGAAGCGGGCGGGACTTTCACGGACTGGACGGGGCAGACAACACATCGGGCACGCGAGGCGCTGGCCACCAACGGCCACCTGTACGACGCCGTGCTGCGCGAACTCCGCGGCGACTGAGCTGCGCATGCGCTTGCCGCGTGGCGCTGAATCTCCATAATGCACTATGCGATTGCTGCCGCGCGAGCCAGCGCTGAGGTCATCCATGGCGAATTCGTCGCACGCTCCGTCCCAACCGGAATTCCCCCGCCAATATGTCGCTGCCGGCGCCGACTTCGGCACGTGGAGCACTGCCGAGCCGTACTTCCGTGAACTGGCCGAGCGGCAGATCGCCAGCGAAGTCGCGCTCGAGAAGTGGCTGCTCGACGTCAGCGAGCTCGAAGCCTGTTTCGAGGAGGAAGGCACGCGGCGCTACACGGCGATGACCTGCCAGACGGACGATGCCGAACGGCAGCAGCGTTACCTGGAGTTCATCGAGCACGTGCAGCCCCAGGCCGAGCCGTGGCGCGACAAGCTGCGCCGCCGGTTCGCGGTGGCAGCCGAGCACCTGTCGCTGCCGAAGCGGCGTTACGAAGTGCTGGAGCGCAGCGTACGCAACGCGATTGAGCTGTATCGCGAGGAGAACATCCCGCTGCTCGTCGAGGACCAGAAGCTCAAAACCGAGTACCAGATGACGACGGCCGCGATGACCTGCATGTATGACGGTCGCGAGCAGACGCTGCAGCAGATGGCCCGCTATCTCGAGGAACCGGACCGCCAGGTGCGCACCACCACCTGGCAGCTTTCCGCCGACCGCTTTCTGCAGGATGCGGGCCGCCTGGATGAGATCTACGCACAGATGGTCGGGCTGCGCGACCGGATCGCGCGCAACGCCGGCTGCCGCGATTTCCGCGAGTATGCGTTCCGCAGCATGGAGCGCTTCGACTATACGCCCGAGGATTGCCTGGCGTTTCACGCCGCGATCGAACGCGTCTGCGTGCCGGCGACGGGGCAGCTCGCCGCGGAGCGCCGCCGCAAGCTCGGCCTCACGACGCTGCGCCCCTGGGACATGTCCGTGGATCCGGACGGTTGTCCGCCGTTGCGGCCGTTTGAGAACGAGGACCAACTGACCGCCGGGTGCAGCCGGATCTTTCACCAGGTCGATCCCGAGCTCGGCAAGATCTTCGACACGCTGTGCGCACGGGAAGTGCTCGATCTGGCCAGCCGCAAGGGCAAGGCGCCGGGCGGCTACCAGGTGAGTTTCGCGGAGCGGCGGCTGCCGTTCATCTTCATGAACGCGGTCGGCACGGAGACGGATGTGCGGACGCTGCTGCACGAGGGCGGGCACGCGTTCCACACCTGGGCTTGCCGCAACGAGCCACTCTTCGCCTATCGCAGCGCTCCGATCGAGTTTGCGGAGGTGGCGTCGATGGGCATGGAGTGCCTCGCGCTACCTTACACCGATGCCTTCTTCGGGGCCGAGACGCGCCGCGCCACGCGGCGCTTCTTCGAGAAGATCGTCGCCTTCTTCCCGTTCATGGCGATGATCGACGCGTTTCAGCACTACGTGTACACGCATGTCGACGCCGGCCTGGAGAGCTGGAAGGACCAGTGGCAGGCGCTGTGCCGGCGCTACGCGCCGGAAGTGGACATGTCCGGGCTCGAACCGCACGACCGGCACGGCTGGCAGAAGAAGCTGCACATCTACGAGGTGCCGTTCTACTACGTCGAGTACGGCATCGCTCAGCTCGGCGCGCTGCAGGTCTGGCACAACGCGCGGGCCGACCGCGCGCAGGCGATCGCACAATACCGGCACGGCCTCGCGCTCGGCGGTAGCCGCCCGCTGCCGGAGCTGTTCGCCGCCGCCGGTTGCCGCTTCGACTTTGCCGCCGGGACGCTCGAACCGCTCATCGCGGCGGTGATGCGCGAAATCGCGTCCGCAGCCTGAAGGTCGGGGCGCAGTACCTTTCCGCCGCACCCGGGCCCCGCGATAATGCAGCGGCATGCTCAAGCAGCATAACCAGGTTGTCATCACCCTGCTGGTGCTGGCCGACGCGCTGGCCGTCACGGCGGCGTGGCTCGCGAGCTATTGGCTGCGCTTCGCGCTGCTGACCGTGGATCCGACCAAGGGCGTACCGGCGCTGGGCGACAAGTTCCTGCCGATGCTGCCGTTCGTCGTGCTCGGCCACCTGCTGATCTTCAATCGCCTGCACCTGTACCGCCCGCGCCGCAGCGAAGGGCTCGGCCGCGAGCTGCGTGACATCTTCAAGGCGTTCTTCGTCGCGATCGTCGTGGTCGTGCTCATCGACTACGCCCTGCCCGAGAGCAACAAGATCTCACGCCGCTTCATCGCGACCTACGCCGTCGTCGGCTCCGTGTGCTTCGCGCTCTTCCGCCTCAGCGTGCGCGGACTGGCACGGCGACTGCGGCGGCGCGGTTACAACCGGCGTTGGGCGGCGATCGTCGGCAGCGGCCGGGCGGCGCAGCGGCTGCTGCAGGCGTTGCGCAAGAACCCGTGGACGGGCATCGAGGTCGCGTACTTCGTGGATGACCGCGAGCAGACCGGCGCGCTGCTGAACGTCCCGGTGCGCGGCCCGCTCACCGAGCTGGCGGCGATTGTCGAACGCCATCCGGTGGATTCGATCTTCATTGCCCTACCGGGCAATCAAGCGCACCGCACGGATGAGGTGCTCGCCGCCCTGTCGCGCTCCATGGCCGACGTGCAGCTCGTGCCCGACATGAACCCGGCGTACACGATGCGGCCGAACGTGTCGCAGCTCGACAACGTGCCGATCCTGTCGCTGCGCCAGACGCCGCTGTACGGCTCGAACGCGATCGTCAAGCGGGCCTTTGATCTCGTGGTCGGCAGCCTGTTCACGCTCGTCGCACTGCCGCTCATGGCCTTGATCGCGCTGCTCGTGAAGCTTGGCAGCCCCGGGCCGGTGCTCTATCGGCAGCGCCGGATGGGGCTCGACGGCCAGGAATTCATCATGCTCAAGTTCCGCACGATGCGCGCCGACGCCGAGGCCGGCGGACCGGTCTGGTCGCAGACCGCCGACGCCCGGCGCACACGGATCGGGGCGTTTCTCCGGCGGACGAGCCTGGACGAGTTGCCGAACCTGTTCAACGTGCTGGCGGGGCACATGTCGCTGGTCGGGCCGCGGCCGGAGCGGCCGGAGTTCATCGCCGAGTTCAAGCACGAGATCCCGAACTACATGCTGCGGCACAAGATGAAGGCGGGCATGACCGGCTACGCGCAGATTCGCGGCTGGCGCGGCAACACGTCGCTCCACAAGCGCATCCAGCACGACCTGCACTACATCCGCAACTGGAGCCTGGGGCTCGATATCCGCATACTTCTGCAGACGCTCGGCAGCGTGTGGTTCAGCCACCACGAAGGGCCGGCACCGGCCGCCGCTGCAGGTGACGGCGAGAGTTCCGAGTCGCCCCCGTTCATTCCTACTCCCGGACCGCGCACGACCGTGCCACCCGATGCGAGTACGTAGTCTCGCCACGCATCCCCCGACGTGCACCGCACCGCGGTCGACCCCGCCCGCGCCCGTGTCAGAACCTCGTGCGCCGCGTCTATATGGGTCGTGGAATCCCCGGGACGGCGTACCGAGCGATCCAGCAGTTGACGCGGTACCAAACCTGAGGAATCCTTCAAGTATGGGCCGCTAGAAGTAGCGAGCATTTCCCAAGCGCAACCGGCTCCGCCCCGTGTGATGCGCCGTGGCGGGCTTGGCAGGTGACGCCCGACCAGGGCACGGTGGGCGGGATGAAATGAGAGAGTGATAAGGCGTCGCAGGCGCGCGCGGGGATCGCGCGGATCGACCGGGCGACACGCGCACTCAACACGCCTTTTTCATCCATGCGAGGGCCTGGCCATGAAAAACCTGGCACTGGTCATCACTGTGGGGCTGCCGCTCGCGCTTGTCCCGGCGACCGCCTCCCAAACAACTGCGGGCACAAGCCAAGCGGTCATCGAACCCGCGGTCCACCGCGAACTCGAAGAATCGCCCGACGGAACAGCGTACGTCCTGGTGCTCCTGAAACCGACGCCCTTCCTCCCCCGCGCGCAGCGGGCGCAGCAGCAAGCGCTCGTCGCCGCGGCGCAGGCTCGCGTCCTCGACCGGATGGCGCCCGGCGAACTCGACGTCGCGTACCGCTACCGCAACTTCGCCGCACTGGCCGGTCGCGTGAACAGCGCCGGGCTCGCCAAGCTGGCGACGCACAGCGAGGTCGTCGCCGTCGGGCCGGACGCGCAGGGCCATGCACAGCTCAGCCAGAGCGTCCCGTTCATCAACGCGGACGACGTGCAGGCGCTGGGGTTCAAGGGCGGCGGCTACACAGTCGCGGTCCTGGACACTGGCATCGACACCGACCATGCGGACCTGTCCGACCACATCGCGTACGGCGCGTATCACTTCCTGGGCCAGGGCTCCAACAAGGGCCCCGGCGCCGAGGACAACAACGGGCACGGCACGAACGTCGCCGGGATCATCACGTCGAAGGGCACGGTCGCGCCGATCGGCGTAGCGCCGAACGCGATGATTCTGCCCGTGAAGGTGCTCGACGCGAACGGCTCCGGCTGGGTCAGCGACTGGGCCGCCGGCGTGGACTACGTCGTCGATCCCAACGACCCCAACTTCCCCGAGGACTATCACACCTACGTAATCAACATGAGCCTGGGGACGGACACGCGCTACACGAGCTGTCCCTGCGACAACGCCAGCACGTACACGCAGCTTCTGCAGACGGCGATCCTGGCGGCGAAGAACAACTGCACGGTCACATTCGCCTCGAGCGGCAACTATGGCAACTGCACGAAGATGTGCGCCCCCGCGTGCCTGTCGGCGGCCGTCGCCGTGGCCGCCGTGTATGACGGCAACTACGGCCGTGAGCCTGACAGTGGCTCGTACTACTTCTACCCCAACTATGTGTGCTACGACGACGCGACCGCCGCCGACCTGGTGTGCTGTTTCACGGACCGCAGCCACTGCAACGCGCTCGCGGCGCCCGGGCGGTTGATCACGTCGACCGGCATGGGTGGAGGGACGAGCACGTACACCGGCACATCGCAGGCCGCGCCGCATTGCAGCGGCGCCGCGACGCTCGTCATCGGCGCCTACGGCTGGTACTGGGGCATCTCGCCGACCGTCGATACGATCGTCAACAAGCTGAAAGAGACGGCGGTCGCGACGACCGACGAGTGCATCACCGATCCCAACGACCCGAACAACCCGCCGAATCCGAAGCGGATCGATGCATGGGCCGCGGTGAGCTCCATTCGCGGCGATTGCACGTTCGACCCGGACGATATCTACCCCAAGGACCCTGGTGGCAACTTCGGGCATGGCAGCGATATCTTCCACGGGTACGCCACAACGAGCATGAGCTTCATGGTTGCGGGCGCCCCGGGCACGGGCCAGGGCTCGGCGGATGTCTTCGTGCGCACCGGCACCACCTGGACCGCCACGACGCGGCTGTCTGCGACAGACACGACGGCGTTGCGGTTTGGCCACGCCGTGGCACTCGCGGAAGACTGGGTCGCCGTCGGGGCGCCTTGGAGCATCTATCCGTTCCCCCATGCCGGCGCGGCGTACCTGTATCGCCGCCAGGGCGTCACCTGGGTGCCGGAGTTGCGGGTGATCCCGTCGGACGTGGCGCCCGGCGATTGCTTCGGGACGGCGGCCGATCTGACCGCGGAGCGGTTGTTGAGCGGCGCGCCGTACGACGACGATGTCGGCGCAAACTCCGGTTCCGCCTACGTCTATCGTCTCCAGGGCACGAGTTGGGTGCTGGAGACGAAGCTGCACGCCATTGGCGGCAGCGCGGGCAGTGAATTCGGCAACGCCGTCTCATTGGGCAGCGACCGGCTGGTCGTGGCCGCCCACAATCGCCCGGGCGGTGGCGCCGTGTACGTCTTCCGGCTCGAAGGCACGACCTGGCCGCAGGAAGCGGAACTCGTCGCGCCGGATGCCTTCTCCGGCGACAACTTCGGCGTGTCGGTTTCGCTCAGCGGCGATCTGCTCGCGGTCGGTGCCGACGGAGAGGACGACGCTGCCAGCAACGCCGGGGCGGTGTATGTGTGGCGGCGCGTCGGCACGAGCTGGTTGTTTGAGGCGAAGCTGACTGCGCCGGACGCCGCGGCGGACGATCACTTCGGGAGCACTGTCGCCATTGGCGCGGATCGCCTGGTGGTCGGCGCGCCGCGCAAAGACGACTCGGGCACCGATACGGGCGCCACGTACGTGTTCGCGCGCAACACGGATGGCGAGTGGCTGTTGTTCACGAAGCTCGCGGCACCGGCGGCGGAGACCGCGGACCAGTTCGGCGCGTCCGTCGCGCTGTCCAATGGGGTTGCCGTGTCCACAACTCCGGGGCGCGCTGCTGGTGCCGGCGACGCGTTCATCTTCGGCGTCGGCGGCGACTGCAACCACACCGCGTCGTGCGACCTGTGCGACATCGCAGCCGGCCTGTCGGCCGATGTGAACAACAACGGCGTGCCCGACGAATGCGAGTTCGATACGGACGGCGACGGATTCGTGGACGCAGATGACAACTGCCCGTGGGTCGGCAACCAGGATCAGGCCGACGCCGACAACGATCAGGTCGGCGACATGTGCGACAACTGTCCGGCGGCCGCCAATGGGGATCAGTCCGACGTGGACGGTGACGAAATCGGCGACGTGTGTGACAACTGCCGGTACGCGGCGAATGCCGATCAGGCGGACAGCGACGCCGATAATGTAGGCGACGTGTGCGACAACTGTCCAGGAGTGTCGAACTCGGACCAGGCCGACACCGATGGCGACGCGTTCGGCGATGTCTGCGACAACTGCCCCACTCTGCCCAACGCGGATCAGGCTGACACCGATGGCGACGGGTTCGGTGACGTCTGCGACAACTGCCCTGACATCCCAAACGTGGACCAGTTGGATATGGACGGCGATGGGGTCGGCGATGTCTGCGACAACTGTCCCGCAGTCACCAACGCAGATCAGGCGGACGGCGACAACGACGGGTTCGGCGACCTCTGTGACAACTGCCCGGCGGCATTCAACCAGGGGCAGCTCGACGCCGACGGCGATGGCAGCGGCGACGCCTGCGACGTCATGCTCGGCGACCTGAACTGTGACGGCACCTACGGGCCCGGCTCGTTCCGGGACATCAACCCATTCGTGCTGTATCTCTCGAATTACAGTACGTGGCGGGCCACGTACCCCGAATGCAACGCGCAGAACGGCGACATCAACGGCGACGGCGTGTATCCGTCGTTCCAGGATATCAACCCGTTCGTGGCGTTGCTGTCCGGCGGCGGATAGTCCGCAGGCCAGTCCGCGGCTTGCCGTCTGGCAGCAAGCGACTTACGGCACGCGGGGCGACTTCGTGAGAAAGTCGCCCCGCTTGTGTCAATGCCTGGGTGGAACAGGTACGCGGGTGGCCGCCGGGGGCGGGGTTCTTCGCGGCATTATCCGCGGCAGATCAGGGCGTTGTTGGGTGACAGATTCGTGAATGAGTTGCCGCAGCTCGGTTTACAGCCTCAGTGAGAGCGACCCCAAAGAGGGTGACGCGGGCGTCCTGCGTGTCGCAGGAACGGGCAGGATGCCCCTACCGCCCCGCAAGATTCCCATACCACTCCGGATGGCCATGCCGCCGGGGAACGGCAAGCTGCCGGGACTGCTGGTGTTGCAGTGATTCTGAGGCGTTGCGGCCGCGCCGCGGTGGCCACACGTGGGCGAACGCCGGGCGGCGCGGAGGGCGGCACTGCTGAGCGTCATGCGCGCCTGGCGCGGGCTCGGCGGCCACCCGCAGCTTGATGGAAGGCTCCCGTCGTCCAGCGGAAAGACCACCGCCCTCGCCCCCAGCCGGAGGGTCCCCGGGGACCGCGGCGGCGCGGGGATGTCGCGCGACAGGTCGACAGGTGCCAACCGGTAATTGCCACTCGCGCGGCGCCGGGCTTTCATGGCGTATGTGTTCCGCTCTTGATGCGGACGCCCAGTCGTGGCAGAATGGCAAATCGCGAACCGGAGGAACTTGTGATCGCAGGGCAGTTCGACCGGCTCGCAGCGCGAGGCCAGCGGGCGTAAACCGCCCCACCGGAGGTCCTGCGGGACTCATTGACCCAGGGGATTGGCCCTGGGTGCCGGCAATTGCCACCATGCCTGCTGCGGTTGCACGACCGTACCGCAGTTTGTCTCCGATAGCCCCGCCGGCGCGCCGCCGGCCCGAGAGCGGGGTGGACCTGCTCCGGTCAGTGGAGAGGCCGGTAGTCACACCCACCGCGGGTGCGCCGGCGACCCGTTTTTTCTGGAGAACCCCGAATGTCAGCTAGCACGGTCCAGTCCTTCATGCAGGAGGTGATCGCCCGGAATCCGGAGCAGAAGGAATTCCATCAGGCGGTTCACGAAGTCGTCGAGTCGGTCATGCCGGTCCTTGACCGACACCCTGAGTTTCGCAAGGCCAAGGTGCTCGAGCGGATCGTCGAGCCCGAACGCGTGATCATGTTCCGCGTGCCGTGGCAGGACGACCGCGGCGAGGTGCAGGTCAACCGCGGGATGCGCGTCGAGTTCAACAGCGCGATCGGCCCCTACAAGGGCGGACTGCGGTTCCACCCCTCGGTCAACCTGGGCATCATCAAGTTCCTCGGCTTCGAGCAGATCTTCAAGAACGCCCTCACCACCCTGCCCATGGGCGGCGGCAAGGGCGGCTCCGACTTCGATCCGAAGGGCAAGTCCGACAGCGAAGTCATGCGCTTCTGCCAGAGCTTCATGAGCGAGCTCTTCCGCCACATCGGCGAGTACATCGACGTCCCCGCCGGCGACATCGGCGTCGGTGGCCGCGAGATCGGCTTCCTGTTCGGCCAGTACAAGAAGCTCACTCGCCGGTTCGAGGGCGTGCTGACCGGCAAGGGCCTGAACTGGGGCGGCAGCCTCATTCGTCCGGAAGCCACCGGCTACGGCCAAGTTTACTTCGCCGAAGAGATGCTCAAGACGCGCGGCAAGAACTTCAAGGGTCTCAAGTGCGTGATCAGCGGTTCGGGCAATGTCGCGCAGTATGCGACCCAGAAGGTCATTCAGCTCGGCGGCAAGCCAATTACCCTTTCCGACTCGAACGGCTTCATCGTCGATGAAGAGGGCATCACCGAAGAGAAGCTCGCTTTCGTCATGAACCTCAAGAACGTCAAGCGCGGCCGCATCAAGGAGTATAAGGACAAGTACCCCAAGGCGCACTACGAAGAGATCGACGCCAAGAAGAACTACAACCCGCTCTGGCAGGTCAAGTGCGACGTCGCGTTGCCCTCGGCCACCCAGAACGAGATCAACGAAGTCGACGCCAACAACCTGGTCAAGAACGGCTGTTTCTGCATTTCCGAAGGCGCCAACATGCCGACGACCCCGTCCGGCGTTAAGGTCTTCCTCGAGAGCAAGGTCCTGTACGGACCCGCCAAGGCCGCGAATGCGGGCGGCGTGGCGACGAGCGGTCTCGAGATGTCGCAGAACGGTCTGCGTCTGCAGTGGACGCGTGAAGAGGTCGATCAGCGCCTACACAACATCATGATCAGCATTCACGAGAATTGCCGGAAGACCGCCGAAGAGTACGGCACGCCGGGCAACTACGTAAACGGCGCCAACATCGCCGGCTTCTTGAAGGTCGCCACGTCGATGATGGATCAGGGTCTGGTGTAAACGCTCAGCACGCTACGGAGGAGCGTCCGCACGTCGCGCATGCGACCGGCGACTTCACCGAGTCGTTGCTCAGACAGCAACGAAAACGCCCCACGCCCGTGGACATGAGCGTGGGGCGCTTCCTTTTCCGACCGCGTGCCGTACGTGGCACGGCTACGCGGTCGCGACAACCTTGCCCGACAGCGCGGCCTTTACGGATTGACGATCACCAGGATCAGCGCGGTCACGCCCGGGCCGGTCGTGATGGTGTCGACGCCCCCCAGACCATTCACGGTGAGCTGGTCGTTGGCCGGCTCCGGGTGCATGATCCGCGTGGTGGCGGAAAGCCCCGAAACGACCACCGTCCCGCCGCTGGCCGCAATGTTGATCGTGTCAGGCAACTGCGTGCCGTTGACTGTAATCGCATCCGGCTGCGTATCGCCGGTGCCGCCGCCGAGCGTGCCGGCGAGATCAATGCTCACGTCGGCGACGTCGGTAGGGCTCAAGTCGTTCACGGTGACGAGATCGGCGCCGCCCAGCGCTCTGACGTCAACCTGCTCCACGTCGTCCAGGTCCATGACAATGCTGCCCACGTTGCGGGTGAAACGCAGCCGCCCGCCGTTGGCGGAGAGATCCAGCGTTTCGGCGGCACCCGAGCCGTTGAAGGTCAGAGCGTCCGTGCCGGCCTGGCCCTCGACCGTGTCACTGCCATCGCCCGGGTCCCACTGGAAGACATCGTCGCCGGCCCCAAGCAAGGTCACGTCGTTACCCTGGTTGCCGTCGATGAAGTCGTTGTCGTCGCCGCCGATCAGGAGGTCAGCGCCATTGCTGCCCAGCAACGTGTCGTCGCCGCTGCCGCCATCCAGCGTGAACGGGATGGCCAGACCCGCCAGATTCCCTGTACAGGCCATCGTGTCCGCGCCACCCAGTCCATTGATCGTCAGCGACAGCGCGCCGCTGACGGCCACCGCCGCGGAATAGCCGGTCGCATCCACCCGCGCCTGCGTACCGTTCGCTGTGAGCGTGATCGTGTCCGGACCGGCCGAGCCATTCACGTTCACAACGTCGCCGCCGACGCCATTCACGACAACCTGGTCGCTCAGCTCGTAGCCTTGCACGCGCACATCGGCGGCCAGGTCAACGACTACGAACCCTGCGTCCGCCGAGATGTTCAACACATCCGCCGCCGGCGTTCCGACGATGTTGACCGCATCCGCCTGTGCGTCGCCGACGTTGCCGAACGTGGCAAGGTCGACATTCACCAGCGCGGCGTCGGTGCCGAACAGGTCGTTTGCGTTGATCATGTCGGCACCGCCCAGCGCGTTCACGTCCACCTGTTCTACATCGTCCAGGTCCATGACGATGTTGCCCACATCGCGAGTCAGGCGCAAGCGCGACCCGTTGGCGGATAGAGTAATGGTCTCGTTGGCGCTCGAACCGTTGAAATGCAGCGCGTCCGTGCCGGCCTGGCCCTCGACCGTGTCACTGCCGTCGCCGGGGTCCCACTGGAAGATGTCATCGCCGGCCCCAAGCAGGGCCACGTCGTTACCCTGGTTGCCGTCGATGAAGTCATTGTCGTCGCCGCCGATCAGGAGGTCAGCACCATTGCTGCCCAGCAAGACGTCGTGGCCGCCGCCGCCGTCAACGGCGATCTGAATCAGGGCGGCCAGGTTCCCCGTGCAACTGAGCGTGTCATCTCCGCCGTTGGCTTTCAGGACGAGGCTCTCGCAGCCGCCGAGGTCGAGGAAGAACGGAGCGGGACTGAGGCGGTCGAAGCGGACGCGTGTGCCGTTGGCGGTTACAGTGCATTCCTCGGCGCCATCGTCGCCACGGACCTCGACGGTGTCGAACCCGCCGACGTCCTCAATGAAATCCGTGTCGTCGCCGGGTTCCCAGATGAAGTGGTCATCGCCGGCGCCCACAAACACGTCATCGTTCCCGGGTCCGCCGTAGTAGGTCTCCGGGCCACTGCCCCCCAGCAGCGTGTCATTGCCAGTCCCGCCGTAGATCGTGGTCGCCTCCGTGTCCGTGAAGGCGCCGTACTGCTCATCGATCCAGACCGTGTCGTGGCCACTGCCTGCGTTGATCACGATGCAGGTGAACTGACCGCGGTCGAAGCTGAAGTCGACGGTGCCGTCGTTCTCGACATCGATTTGCAGGATCGTCGGCCAGCCGGGCAGCAGGCGGAGCGCCAACACCGAACTCGCGGCCGTGCCGATGACGTGCAGGCAGCCGTCCTGGAGGTACGCCTGGTGACTGGCGCAGTCGGGGCTGGCGGGCTGATTTTCACCGCTGAAGCAACGCTGGAAGGCGGCGGAATCCGCCAAGTCCAGGTCGGTGTCGAAGTCGTAATCGAATTCGCCTGCCTGGCAGGCGGGGCCGGCCGCGAGATCCGGGCCGGTCAGACACGCCGCCAGGTATGCGAAGTCAGCGGGGTCCACGTCGCCGTCGCGGTCGTAGTCGCCGGGGATGATCGCAGGGCAGCCGTCGGCGTCGACGGGCGCACCGGGGACCGTGTTCGGACAGAGGTCCACGTTGTCGCAGACGCCGTCACCGTCGGTGTCGCTGATGCAGGCCCCCAGCGCGGGTGTGCCCGTTGCCAGGCAGGCACCTACCAGGCAAACCAACCACTTGTGCGATTTCATGCTTCGCCTCTCGCTCGTGCGGATGGGTGTCCGGGCTGGCGACGGCGCTGCTGCCGCTGGAAGTGCAAGGTCCCGGTCAGCGCGTTTCTGAAGAATGCGCGACAGGGCCTGGCCGCCCTCGGTCCGTTCGGCTGTCCTTCGGCCCTTCGACGCCGGGCGGCCGCGCTCCGCGGACCCGGCCGGCAACACCCTTATTAGGCGATGATAGGCGCCTGCAGCGGCGTTTCAAGAATCAGACCCGCGCCCCGCGCGCCCTCGGCTCGCGCTAATTAGCCACACCGCTCCGCCCTCGCGCTGGCCGTGGCTTGGTGGTCCAGTCAGATCACCGGACAGCCTCCACTCGAAAACCCAGCGCTGAAATCACTTGCCGTCGACATCGCCGCAACTGCCGTCCCGCAGACGCAGTTGTTGGCCGTCGCCCTGGCCGCCAACACCGTTGCCGCCGTTGCCCCCGCCGGCGCCGCGGTTCTGATACCGATACTGGCTCCCGTCGCCAGTGCAGGAACCATCCATCAGCCGCAGGTGCAGCCGCGTCTGCAGTTGGTCACCGACGGCAACCGGGTCGACACCCTGTACCGTCAAGACCGCTTTGGCGTCCGACGGCACGTCGGTCAGATCACAGCCGGCCGCCACACAGAGCACAAGAGCCGGCACCAGCGCAGACAAAACACGTTTCATCGCAGCTTCTCCTTCGCCGGGGGCCATCGAATTCGTATCGCGCCCGACCCAGCTGTTAATGGCTCGCCTGCACGTTGCGTCCTGGGACGATCCGTGCGACCATCGATTCAACGCCGCCGCGGTGGATGCCCTGCGGTCAGATTCCGAAAGCCAGACGGTTTGCCGAGCCCCCATGGCGCCTGACACGACCCAACCCGGATCTGAAGGGCTGACGGACTACGAGCTTATGGCCCGGGCTGGACAGGGCAACCGTGACGCGCTCGGTACGCTCGTTCAGCGACACCAAGCAAAAGTGGTCGGGCTCGCGTTTCGCTTTCTGGGACGCTGGGATGCTGCCGAGGACGTCGCCCAGGATGTTTTCGTGCGGGTCTGGCGGGCTGCGGCCACCTTTCGCCCGGAAGCCCAGTTCACAACCTGGCTCTATCGCCTCGCCACCAACCTGTGCTGGGACCGGCGGCGCCAGGCAGCCCGCGACCTACGGCTGCGCGCCGCGGCGCCTACGCCGGGAAGCGCTGACCCGCCTTTGGCGACGCTGGCGAGCCGGGACCGAATCAGGCGTGTTCAGGAGGCAGTGGCCGAGCTGCCGGATCGCCAGCGTCTGGCGGTCATCCTGCACCGCTACCAGGGGCTATCGCACAAGGAAATTGCCGACGCGACGGGCTGGAGCGAAAGCGCCGTCGAGTCGTGCCTGGTCCGGGCTTACGAGAACCTGAGGAAGTCCTTATCAGATATGAGGTTAGAGTGATTACGGTCATCGGTGCCACCGGACGCGCGACAGGCGGTTTCTCGCCGCAGGTGTGCCCGGCGGGAATCGTTCAAAACGTGTGGAGAACCGGTTATGGAACACGTGCGGCAGACTGAACTGATCCAGTTGGCGGCCGATGAGCTCGCCGACCCGCGCCGCGCGGAAGTGGAACGCCACCTGGCGGAGTGTTCCACGTGCCAGAGACGATACGAGCGGCAGGCGGATCTCTGGCGCACCCTCGGTCAATGGACTCCTGAATTCACGGCGCGCGAGCTGCTGCCCGGCCTCGAGCGCAAGTTGGCTGCGGCGTCGGTAGCGCTGCATCCGTTCTGGTCCAATGTCGCGCGCGTCTCTCGCGTTGCGGCTGCGATCATGATCGGCGTCGGCGCGGGCTATGGTGCTGCCCACCGTTGGCAGCCCACGCGACCAGGCCCACAACCAGTTGCCGGTGCCGAGGTCGAAGAAGCCGCCATGGACGCGCTCGGGGTGCAGTACATCGGAAATATCTCGCCGGCCGGGCTCTACGCCGTCCTCCAGGACGTGCCGGCCGACGCCGAAGCCGGGGAGGGGCAGTTATGAATCTGCGACGCTACGGTGGCTTGTCGATGATCGCGGTGGCGTGTGCCGCGGGCAGCTATCTCGCGACGTACGCCCTGCAGCAACAGGGGCATCCCGCCTGGACCGGTGGGCCTGCAACCGCCGCCGCGCAGAGTGTAACAAACTGGCTGGGGTTGACTGCGCAGCAGGCCGACGGTGTGCGCGAAATCGAAGCCAGTTTTGCCGCCGACCGCGCACCGCTCGAAGCAAAGCTGGCCGCGGAGCGCGAGCGCCTCGCGACCATGCTTGAGGACCCGGCCACCGGCAGCGAGGCGATCCTGCAGCAGGTCGAGAACGTGATCGCGGCGCACGATGCGCTGGAGCGGAGGGTAGCCACCCATCTGGTGGCGATGCGGCCGCATCTGACTGCCGCGCAACAGAGACGCCTGTTTGACCGCTTCGCCAGCGGTGTGCGCGAAGGCGCCGGTTGGCGCTGGCGCAACGGCCAACTGGAAAATGTCGAAGGTGAACGACGAGGCGGTGGTCCGCCGCCGGGTCGCGGACCTGGACGCGGGCGTGGGCCGGGCGGTGGATTTGACGTACCCGGCCGCCACAGCGAGCCCGCCACGACGGCACCTGCGTCTCGATCGGAAGGAGTACGGCCATGAAACGGCTAGCAGTACTCGCATTTGTCCTATTGGTGGGCGTAAGCCTGGCACAGGCCCAAGGCGGGAGCGCCTGGGGCCGGGATCGTCGCGGTGGACGAGGACCCGCGGCAGTTCAAGCCCTGCATGGCAAAAACCAGATGCGTAGCACTCCGGACAGCGTGCAGCGCCCAATGCGTCAGCGGCTAGGCGATCCCTACAACTGCCAAGCAACGGATAGCCAACCAGTGCGGCAGCGGCTCCGCGACCCTGCAAGTTGCGCGCGCCTCAGCCCTGCCGGCCGCGGCAATCAGGCCGGAATGGGCTGGGGCGGCATGCGCGGCGGTGGCGGTCGTGTCAGTTGGAACACACTGTGCTGCCCATATTGTGGCTACCGCGGTGGTCAGGGTGGCTGGCGCCACGGCTGGGGTCGCTGACGCAGGTCGCAGGTCGCAGGTCGCCGCAGCCGTCTGAGGGCCTCTTATCCGGGAGCTGCCCATGACTGAACGCCCCCCGGCCACGAAACAGCCGCGTCACCCCGCACGCATGCAGATGGTCAACTTTGTGATCGATGTGGTGACGCTACTCGTCGTATTGGCGATGGCCGCAACGGGTCTGCTCCTCAAGTTCGTCTTGCCGCCGGGCAACCGAGGCGGTCAGGGTGTGCAGCTCTGGGGCTTCACCCGGCACGAATGGGGCGACGTTCACTTCTGGCTCTCCGTAGCCATGGGAGTGCTGTTCATCGTGCACGTTGCCCTGCACTGGACCTGGGTCTGCGCGATCGTGGCGCGATGGTTTCCAGTGGCAGGCGCGTCACCTGGACAGGCGTCAGCGAGGCGGCGTTCAGCCTACGGTGCCGGCTTCCTGGTTGCCGTGACCGCGCTGCTCTTCGGGTTCGCGTGGGTCGCCGGGGCGAGCGCGACCCGACCAACCAAACAATCCGAGCAGGGTGGTCGTGGGTATCGCGGTGGCCGAAATGCCAGCGCCGTGCGCGACGTCGGCGGCACGAGTCCGGCAGTCCGTGAGCGAGGTCACCGCGGGGTGGCCGTTGAACCGTGAGCACAAGGTCGTGCAGGCAGGAAGCTACTGCTGAACGATGAGCTGCGCTGGCAGCGCCAGGCGCAGGTGCGATTCTGGCCTTCGCACAGCCCGAGCGCATTCCGAGGGAATGCGCTGCAGTGATAGTTTGCGCCGAACGCAGGAACACATTCCACGACACGTCTGCGGAACAAAGGCGCCGCCAGCCTGATCGTCGCCGGTCACGTCACCATTGGGCTGAGGTGCCGCGTGTGTGCTGAGGGGAGATTCCGGAAATACCACACGAGAATTCGGGTACGGCCCGCAGGTAGTGCCCATCCCAAGCGTTCAACGTCGGGATGTGGAGAGTGGTCTCCCATCGCACGCGATTCTGACAAGGTGTGCCTGCCGACGCAGTGGAGCATCCGTGCAGCGCTCACCTCATGGAAGGAGACGTGGCATGAGACACACGAGTTGGATGGTGGTGGTGGTCGCATTGCTGGCGAGCGGCGCGGCCTCGACAATGGGCGGGGTGCGGATCGAAGGCGCGATCACCGCGATTGACGTCGAGTCGCAGCAATTGGTGGTCGCCAACACGACCGTGCAGGTCACGGAACAGACCGTGATCAAGCAGAACGGCCAGACGATCCCGTTTGAGAATCTGGCGGTCGGCATGACGGTGGCCGCATGCGGAACGATGCAGGATGGTGTGCTGGTCGCCAACCGGATCACGGTCAAGCAGTGCCAGGCGGCGGGCGGCGGCACAGCCCGCATGTCAATCAATGGGACGAGCCAGCAGCCCCGCGTGCGACCGCTAAGCCCCGCGGAACAAGATGGCCTGCTCTTCATGCGCGAGGAAGAGAAACTCGCGCGCGACGTCTACTTGACGCTGGCGGCGCAGTGGCAAAGCGCGATCTTCGCGAACATCGCGGCGAGCGAGCAAACGCACATGAACTCGATTCTGACGTTGCTGATGCGCTACAACGTACCCGACCCCGTGGCCGGGATGGGCGTGGGCGAGTTTGCGACCGAGCACTTCCAGACGCTTTATACCGACTTGGTCGCCCTGGGCAGCCAGTCCCTGATCAACGCGTTGACCGTGGGCGCGACGATCGAGGAAATCGACATCGTTGACCTCTTCGATCGACTCGAAGACGTGACGCACCAGGACATCCAGCGGGTCTATCAGAACCTCGAGCGTGGCTCGGAGAACCACCTGCGGGCCTTCGTCGGCCAGCTGGCGAGCCGCGGCGTGACCTACGAACCTCAGTATCTCGATCCGGAGTTCTATCAGCAGATCATCGGCGGATAGGAGCCGGAATCGAGCCGGCAGCGCGGACCGCCTTGTCCACCGCCGTTGCTGTGGACGAAGCGGTCCGTAGCATTTGTCTGCCATCGCACGTCACCGAACCTGGGGAAGCCCCGCGCCGGGCAGATCGACTCTGCGTCAGCCGGCGGTCTGGTGCAGTGTGACGCCCGGTGGGAAGAGCATGCAGCGTTCTGAGCCGCATGTTGGACGCACATCGGCATTTCGCAGGCCAAGAACCTTCGCGCGCGGGTCTGGTGCGGGTATCATTAGGTGGATGCGGAGCATTTGCGGGTGTAGCTCAATTGGTAGAGCATCAGCCTTCCAAGCTGAATGTTGCCGGTTCGAACCCGGTCGCCCGCTTTCCGCCAGAAGATGCCAGCTGTGCGCAATTCGTTCCAGCAGTTGCAGTTAACGCCTCGCCGGCCAGACTGCGATCTTCCGTCAAATTGCCGGCAGATACCGGGAGCGTGCTGTTTCGGCCAGAAGTTGGTACAAGCATTGGTACAAGCGAATTCTGGACGCAAACATCTTCTGCACCCGCTGCGAGCCGCTGTTGGGCGTTCGGCCGGTCGCCATCCAGCGGCAATGACGGCAGCACACCGAGCGCCCCTACCGCGTCGAGGAGCTGACCGCCTGGACGGCCCACCGCCACGCAACTGGGCTGGATGAGCTTGCGTCTGTCAGTTCGACCCGATACTACTTCAGCCCAAGCGCCAGCCTGCCGTGAACGCCGACAGGGATTGTCGTATGTCCACCGGGCCCCAGCAGAACGAGAGGACCGCCCCACCCTCGCAACCGCCGTCATCAGGCCGTGGTCGTCGCCTCCTCGTTGTCGCGGCGGCAGGTCTCGCTTCGGCCGCCATCGTCATGTTGCCGAGAAGCAACTCGACCTTCGCGGCCGCGTATGCGGCGATCCTCGCCGTCGTTGCCGCGGCCATCATAGACCGCTTGTTCTTCCGTCCGAGGCGGTTTCTGCTCCTGCGGCTCGCACTTGCCTGTCTGATCGGTGGCGGTATCGGCTCCCGTCTGCAACTGACCGATGCGATTGCTTTTCGCAGGGCTTTTGGCTGCGAGCCACCAGCCGCAGTTCGTTCTGTCGTGGTCCACGGGCATTACCTTGGAAGCCTCGCCGCTGGACCGCCTTCCGATATCTGGGTGCTGATCCAATTCAACGCGGACGACAACACCTTTCAGCGCCTGGTCTCGCACCGGTCCTTCCAGCGGGACGATTTCCACGAAAAGTGGTGGCAGGACGAGCGGGCCACCGTTTGGCGTCAACTATTCGGTGGTTTCGCTGGACATGGTGGTGCCGAGTGGCAGAACGTCGAGCTACCCAAGAACGTCCAAATCTTGTGGTGGCGCGGCGACCCGATAGAGGGAACGACCGTCCTGTGGGACCAGGACACAGGACGGGCCTACGTCCTTTACGGCTACGGGTAGCTCGATATGTCTGTGCGGGACCGGGCGTGCTGGCGCTGGAAGCTGGGACGTGCTCATTGCCGCGGGGATCCAGGTTGAGAGGCGCAGGATGATCACCCTTCTCGGCGTTTCGGGCGACATCTGGTCGTTGGTCATTCAACTCGCTGCCATGGCGGTTTCGTTTTTCATCGGATTGCGCAGCCATGATCGCCCACTGCTCCGTGTCACCGTGCCGATCGGTATCGCCGCGAATCTCCTGGGACAGGTCGTCTTTGCGGGCGGAGGTCCAGGCGCCTGCGCGGGGATGGTCCTCATCCCGATCTACTGCTTGGTCGCCGCCTACATCGGGCGAGGCGGCTGGTGGCTGTTTGTGGGGCGTATGAGGCGTCCACTGGTCTGCGACTGCGGGGCAACAACAAATGATCATTCGTCGAGCGTTTGCCGTGAGTGCGGGACGCCCATCAATTGTCATCGTTGCGGCTACAACCTGCGAGAAAACGAGAGCGGTCGTTGCCCTGAATGCGGTGACGCCTTCGCGCCGGCAACAGGAGTAGACGCGGCGGCGGTCCGCGCAACCCGGGTAGCCGGGTCAGGCTGGAAACCGGTCATCCGGGCAGCAGTCGTTGTTCTGATCCTGACAACCATCGTCGTCGTATACCTTCGCTCCGACTACCATCGACACAATCGGTTTCTTGCGCGTCTTCGCACTTCGCTGTCGTCGTTGCCCCTGCCAGCGCAAACGACAAAGCTCGCATCCGTCAGCCGAGTGGGACTCTTGGCCGGCAACGGCAATCACTGCGATTACGCCGTCGCGGAGATGCACTCGACCAGGCTCGGACGCGATGAGATCCTGCGTCACTACAACCAGCAGAGCGTCCCCAACCCTGAGGGGCCCAGTCGTTTCGGCGTGGAAGTGGCCTTCTTCGACGGCAACAGCCCCCCCACGTTCGGCTTATATGACCCGCTGTTCTCGTGTGCGGAAGCGAGCCCTGGGGAATTGCGGTACGTCGTCGGCGTCATTCTGATCGGCTATCACGACGCAGGTTTCGACCCACGCTGCCACTGAGAAACTGGCCGCGCCTGACAGAGCATGAGTGACGGCTGGACAACGGGCGCGTCCGCAGTGAGTGTCTTTCCGGCGGGAAGTTCGGGCGATTGGGTGGGCCGTCTTTCGAAGCTGGATGTTGCCGGTTCGAGCCCGGTCGCCCGCTTTCTTGAACACCGTGCCACACCGTGGCCGGCTTTCGATTCCCGAGCGCGGTGGCTGGGCTGCGCGCATCTCAAGCGCTGAGCCGCTGCGCAATCATCGCGACATGCCGGCCCTGAAAACGCGCCTGTGCCAGTTCTTTGGCGCTGGGCTGGCGGGAACCGTCCGCACCGGCGATCGTCGCCGCGCCCCAGGGCGAGCCCCCCTTGACCTCACTGATGTCGCCGAGCTCGGGGCAGGCGTACGGCAAGCCGACGTAGATCATGCCGTGGTGCATGAGCGTGTTGACGAAGCTCATGACGGTGCTCTCGTTGCCGGCGCCGGTGCCGGTGCTGGTAAAGACGCTGCCGATCTTGCCAACGAGCCCCCCCTGCGCCCACAGCCCGCCGGTCTGGTCCAGGAAGTTCCGCATCTGCGCGGCCATGTTCCCGAAACGCGTCGGCGTGCCGAAGATGATGGCGTCGTAGTCGCCCAGCTCCGCCGGCAACGCCACCGGCGCGGGCTGGTCGAGTTTCACGCCGTGCTTCCGGGCGACATCCGCGGGCAGCGTTTCAGGCACACGCTTGACCGTGACCACGGCGCCCGCGACCGAGCGCGCACCCTCCGCAATGGCGTTGGCCAGCGACTCGACGTGCCCGTACATGGAGTAGTAAAGAACGAGGATCTTGGGCATGGCGGCTTCCTTTCGGTGCGTTCCTGGGCGTTCACGTTGACAGGGTGGCGTTTACCTGCCTCTATGATAGCGCGGCCCATTGTGTCCGGTCGAGCCGTGCCGGCGCTGCCCCGGAGGACAGTGCGGTGACTTCCCCTCGGCGGGGCGAGGCAACATCCAGCGATCAGGCCCGCTCCGCTCGTATTGTCCGGCGGATGGGGTAGCATGATGCTCACTCGCGACCTGCGGCGACCGGGCCTGCGCGGTTGAACGGTTCCACACGAGCACCGACTGTGATTGAGCTGCTGAGCCTGTCACGTCTGACGGCGTTACCCGCCCTGCTCTTTCTGGTTTGCCTGCCAGTCTACCTGTGGCTACCCGCCCGGCACGGGTCGCGCGTCTTTCTGGCTGCGAGCGTCGCGGCGATCTACGTCGTGGCCGGGCCAATCCTGGGCACCGGACTGCTACTGATCAACCTCGCCGGGTGGGTGGTGGTCGAAGCGGTCGCCCGACTGCCGCGCGGTCGCAGCGTCGGCTTCGTCGTCGCGCTCGGCTTGCTGCAACTTGGCTACTGGGTGTGCTTCCGGCTGCCGGTGCCCGTGCCGTACAACACTGCCGGCGCCGGAGCCGTCGGCACGCCCGTGTACTATGTGCTGTTCAGCGGCATCGGGCTGACGTTCTTCCGGCTGATCACGTACTGCTGGGCCCGCGTGCGCGAGGGCGCGACGCCGCTCGCATTCCTCGAGTACGCAACGTTCATGCTCTACTTCCCGCAGTTCCGCCATGGACCGATCGAGCGGGCACACAGCTTTCATGCGCAGCTCTCCGCCGCACGTGCCAACTGGAACTTGGAGCGCCTCCGGCGCGGACTGCTGCGCATCTTGATCGGCGTTGTCGTGCTGATCCTGGCGCGGATCGTCCTGGCCATCTGGTCACACTACCTGCCCCCGGAATTCGATCGCCAGCAGGCTGACCTGTTAGCGCACCCGGAGCGCCTGACCGTCGTCCAGCTACTCCTGCTGATCCACGTCCCGGCAATCCTGCTATACCTGTTCGAGTCCAGTTGCGCCCACATCCAGTTGGGTGTATCACTCACGTTCGGCGTAGTGGGCTCGGAGAACTTCCGGCGGCCGTTCCTGGCGCGCGACCCGTACGAGTTCTGGCATCGCTGGAACATCACGCTGTTTCAGTGGCTGCGCGATTACGTGTATGCGCCGCTCCGGGCGCTACGCTGCCCGCGCCCGCTCGGCGTCCTGCTGGTCTTCATCTACTGCGGACTGCTGCATGGCCTACAGTGGAGCTGCCTGTGCTGGGGCGTGTGGACCGGCGGCACACTGGTGATCTACGCCGGCGTGCGCCGGCTGCTGGACCGCCGCTCAAGGCGCGACACGCGCCCTCCGCGCCGCCCACTCGCCGGACACCTGCTGACGATGCTTGGCCGGCTGGCCACCATGCACTGGTTCTGCCTCGGCGTGACGATCATGATCGACCCCACGTTCATGGGCTACCGCGTGCTGCGGCAATACGTGCTCACGCTACTGAGCCTGTTCGGGCTTTGAGACCGCGCGCGGCGTGAAGTCCGGCAGCACCGCTCGCACCGCATCGACGTGCACCATGTACGTCAGCATCTTCAGCCGCACGTAGTCGTCGCGGTAGAACATGTAGCCCTTGAACGGCCCCCACTGCGCCGCGGCCATCGAGTCCTTGATCAGGAACCAGTCGTAATCGCCGACGCGCGTCGTGCCGACCAGGTGCACGTCGTGATCGTCATCGGTCGTCTTGTTGTCGATGCGCAGCTCGCGGGCCGCCTGGTCGAGGTACGCGCGCGGGATGTCGCAACTCGGGATGATCGCCAGCCCGTCCTGGCCGCTGAGGCCCGGCTCGCTGATGTCGCCGTTGAGCTTCACCGTGCCGCCCTGCCGCACGGCCTGCTGAATGACGCCGTAGAACTCGTCGAGCGGCACGTTGTAGTAGTCCGCACTGTGCCACCAGTTCGCCGACACCTTGTATTCGCCATACGTGTGAAATGGCGTCGCCATCGTCGACATGAGGCAGACGTAGTCGTCGAACTTCAGCCGCAGAACATCCGTCAGGAACTGCAGCGGCGTCAGTTCGGCGCCTTCATAGGTGAAGCGCTCCGGCGGTCGGCCCATGTGCTTGTCCAGGATCAGCCGCACGGTGTTGACAACCAGCTCTTCGTCCCAGAGGTCGTGTTCCCGCACGTAGTCCAGGTAGCCCTTCAGGTCGGCGAGGAGTGGCCCATCCGAGAAACGCCCGTCCGCGGCCAGCGTGCCGCGGTAGGCTTCCGCCGGCACGATGCCGTAGCGTGGCCAGATGAGCAGGACGACGTTGCCTTCGGACCCGCAGTTGAAGAAGGAGTCGCCGCGCTGCTGCACGAAGCGGCGGGCCTTCTCGATGTACTCGTAATAGACCGTGTACATCTCGGAGAGCTTGATCTGGCGGCCGCTCAGACGCGCGACTTCCGACTCGAAGTAGGACGAAGCGCTGAAGGCCCAGCAGTTGCCGGTGTTGAACTGCTGCACGGGCGGAAAGTGAAACGCCGGCTTGAAGTCGGCGGGCGCAGCGGGTTTCTGCACGTCGGCGAAGACGGCGCGCAGCTCGGTCTCTTCGGCGTCGGTCTTGGTCGCCGCCTCGGACTGCGCAGTGCGGATGCGTGCCGTTTCCGCGTCGCGGGCCTCGGCAACCTGCCGGTCCCGCGCGTCAATCTCGGCCTCGACGGGGTCGCGGTGCTTGGGTACGTACTCGACGCCCTGACGGGACGGGGGCTGAAGCCCCGCCGCCAGGATCACGAACGACGACGCAAATAGAACGAGCCCGACACCGTGCGAACGTTTCATGGCCTGCCCTTTCGAAAAGCTGGTGGGCGTGCATCGTACGGGCGGCGACAAGCGCATCGCAACGGCGGGGCGGGAGCGCATTTCCAACGTTGGTCAAGCGACGAAGAATAGGGGCGGCGCTGGAGTTCGCCCTGAACTGGCCCCGGGCCTGATGACTCCTGCCCGGTAGTGTAGTGCCTCATTGAAACCGCACCGTATCCGAGCCGCGACATTCGCGTCGCGCAGTGGCTCCGCGCGGCCTGAAGGCCGCGGCTCAGCGCGCGATGCGATGCCGCATTTGCGCGGCGCTCACGTGGTAGGAGTCGCGATGTACAAGCTGGTGCTCATTTTTGTCGGATCCGGCCTGGGCGGCGTGCTGCGGTACGCGCTAGGCGGCTGGGGGCAGCGGCCGGCCGACGGGCGCTTTCCACTGGGAACGCTGATCGTCAACGTCAGCGGCTGCCTGCTGATCAGGTTTCTCACGGCGGCGTTCGCAGGCCGCGTGCTGATTCGCGAGGAGTACCGCGTCGCGCTGCTGATCGGCGTCCTCGGCGGGTACACGACATTCTCGACGTTCGGCCTGGAGACCTTACTAAGTAATACTACTTAGTAATCGGCGCCACGAAAAAGGGGTGTCGCGGCAAAAAAAGCGGTCGGCCGACCCCCGGACCACGCCCTCCAACCCCGCCGAGCCGCCCCCCTCCAGCCCGAAGCGCCCCTCAGCAAGGTGCGACGGATATTGGGTTCGTCAGGGCTGGATTCCACTTTGTGTCTTGGCGGCTTGGTGGTTCTCTTCCGCCCCCTTCGCCGTAGACTGGTGCCCATGGAACATCTGGAAGGCCGACAATCCGTCCTGGCCGCGCTGCAGGCCTTCCAACGCCGCTTCCAGGTCATCCTCATCCGCCACGATGCGCACCGCGAGAAGCTCGCCGACCTGATCGACCTCGCCACCCAGCGCGGCGTGCCGATCCGGTATGCCGACAACGCCGAGCTGGACGGACTCGCACACGGCGCCACTCATGGCGGCGTGCTGGCGCTCTGCACGGGCAAGCCGCGACTGACGCCGGTCGAGCTGCTGGCGCTGGTGGACAATCTGCGAACGCCGCCGCTGCTGCTGCTGCTGGAGGGCGTGGACGATGCGCGGAATCTGGGCTTCACGCTGCGCACCGCCGATGCGCTCGGCGTGCACGCGGTCCTGATCAAGAAGCACCTGTGGGACTTCGATCCGGTAGAGGTGGCGCGGCCGGCGTCGGGGGCGTACGAGCGGCTGCCACTGGCGCAGATCGAGGACGTGGACGTGTTGCAGCAGTTGCAGCGGCGCGGCGTGCGACTATTGGGCTGCATCGCGGGCGCGAGGCACAGCCTGTACGAAGTCGATCTGACCGGGCCGGTTCTGCTGGCGATTGGCGGCGAGAAGCGCGGCTTGAGCGGCGCGGTGCGATCACTGTGTGACAGCTTCGTGACGATCCCGACGCGTGGCGAGCCGTCGTCGCTGTCGCTCTCGCACGCCGGCGCGATTGTGATGGCGGAAGCCGCCCGGCAGCGGCGTGGTGGCTGACAAAACCGCGGTTCTGGCGCTATCCGTTCAAGGATGCCAAGCGCGTTTCTTTTCGCGCGGCCTACTTGGCACACTTCGTTATTGGGACGTTGAAGCTGTCAGCCGCAGGAACGACGTCACAAGGTCCGCAGGTAACAAGGTAACAATTTGAGCGGCAGCGGCGCGCGATGCGGGCACGTGGGACATGCAATCCTCCCTTGACAGGATAGCTGCGGAGGGCGCGGAGGGCGAAGAGAGAGATCGGATTGCTGGATTCTGCTGCCGTGTGCGTGGGAATGTGGGAGTGTGGGAACGGCAGGGCGACGGAGCATCGTCCGAACCGCGAACGGCAGTGAGCGAACCAGCCGCGCACCGCCAGAACGTCAACCAGAAATGGGTATGATGTCCGGATTACCTGTCCCCGGATTGCCGTCAGGGCATAGGCCAATGCCGCTCAATTGTCGTACCACCACCGGCCTTCGCTGTAGTACCAGCACGGATACTCGTCCGCCCCCCTACCGACCGTGAGCGCGAAGCCATCGCAGTTTGCCGTGTAGCTCCAGATTCAGCACGCCGTTGGCACGCCGGATGCCGGCTCGCATAATGCGCGCATGAGTGCTCGTGAACCCGTCGTGGACGAAGCGGGGCGCGCCACGTTGCTGACGCAATTTCTGGCTGGCCACGACACGCCCTGTCCCGTCTGCCGCTACAACCTGCGCGACCTGACCGGCGACCGCTGTCCGGAATGCGGCGCGCCGCTGCAATTGTCGGTCGGGTCGATGCAGGCGCGCTTCGGCGTCTTCCTGCTCGCCAAGACCCCGTTGCTCATGACCCTGGCCCTGGCGCTGGCGATCTACGGCATCTGCCTGGGAGAAGGGCTTCCGCCGACGCACCTCTGGAGCGTATGGGCCACCATGTTTCTGGGGCCGCTGGAGGGGCTGGCGGCCGTGTGGCTCTACCGCAAGCGCGTGGGGTTCATGCGCCGGCGGCCGGCGGGTCAGTGGTGGCTGGTGGCCGGCATCTGGATTCTGCACGGTGTGTACTGGGTCGTCGGCATGCTGCACTTGCTGGACGCAGTGTGAGCCGCGTGGTCTCTCGCCAGCCTGCTGTGAGCGTACACGTTTGATCAGGGCGGGGTGGACACAGTGGAGGCCTGAGGTACCACCGCAGGCCGGTGGGCCAGCGACATCTGGCAGGCTGAATTGGGCGCGGGTGGATTCGAACCACCGTAGGCGTAAGCCAACGGGTTTACAGCCCGTCTCCTTTGGCCACTCGGACACACGCCCACAAAGCTCCGCCGCGGCGGGGCCCCGGTACGTCCGTCAGCCAGGAAAGATACCGCCTGGGTCGCCTCGAGGCAAGCCCAAGGGCCGGCGCCCGCTGTGCGTCACCCCGTGCCCAACGCAGTCACAGGCCCGCGCGCGTCCGCGTTACTCCGACCCCCGCTTGGCCCGTGCCTGCGCGTCAAACCGCTCCAGCACCGCCCGGATCTGTGGGTTCCGCGAGAACCGCAACGCAAACCGCGCATTCTGAGCCACCACCGGTGACGGGCTCCCGACCGACTCGATCAGTCGCCGCTCCACCGCCGCGTCCGCCGACGTGCCCAGCCAGATGCACGCCGCCCGGACGATGTTGTAATCCACCGTGGGAATCGCGAGCAGCGTCCCGCCCGGCTGACCCGTCGCGCAGAGGATCGTGCGCGGCTCCGGCTGATATTCCCACGTATCCGCGTAACGCCGCTCGAGGACGCGCCAGAGGCGCGCGGTCTGTGGCTCCAGTCGGCGGGCCGCCCCTCCTGCGGCGCCGCGCGTCCGCCACCATTCGCACAGCGCCTGCCGATCCGCTTCGACGTCGATCTGTGCCGCCCGCGCATGGTCGAAATCCGCCGGGTAGAGCGCGTGCCACGCGGACACTTCCGCCGGATCGGTAATGACAATCGTGCCCAGCCCCTGCCCTTGCACCTTCAGGTCGAAGTGCAGCAGCCCGAGCGAGGTCTCCAGGCAACTGGCCGACAGGTGCGGCGGCGCGGTGGCGGGATCGGCCAGCAAGCGCACGAGCGAGGTGTGCAACAACGCGCGCAGGTCATCGGGGGCGGCCGGTCGCGTCAGGGCCGGTTGCCGCACAAGGTAGGCGATGCTCGCCGGCCCGTACGAAACCAGGCGGTTGAACTGCTCCGTCCACACGGCGTTCGGATCGAGCGTGAGGATGGCTTGCGCTGCGCCGGCGATTTCGCGCTCGCGGGACGAGAGCGCCGACCCGGGCGCGAGGCAACCCGCGATGAACAGCAGCACGCCAGCACACGCGACGAGGCCGCGCGTGGTCGCGCCGTCACCGTGTTGGCTCGCCAGTGGCATGCCGTTCTCCGCCGGGTTGGTGCGCCGCGCCGGGGGACGCTACAATTCCGAGCCGTTGAGGATACCTGCTCGGGAGCACGCATGGAACGGACGCTGATCATCTTCAAGCCGGACGCGGTCCACCGCCAGCTCGTGGGCCGCATTCTGACGCGGTTCGAGGACAAGGGGCTGCGGATCGCGGCTCTGAAGCTGCAGCACTCGCCGCGGGCCCAGGTCGAGCAGCATTACGAGGTGCACCGCCGCCGCCCGTTTTATGGTTCGCTGGTCGAGTTCATGACGAGCGGCCCCGTGATCGTGGCGGTGCTCGAAGGCCCGAACGCGATCAGTGTCGTCCGCAACCTGCTGGGCGCAACCAACGGCCAGCAGGCCGCCGCGGGCACGATTCGCGGCGATTTCGGGCTCGATCAGCAGTACAATCTGGTCCATGCGAGCGATGGGCCGGAGACGGCGCAGAAGGAGATCGAACTGTTTTTCAAGCCGGCTGAGATCGTCAGCTACGAGCGCGTGACCGACCGCTGGATCGTCCGCGCCGGCCCGTAGCCACCGGCGCCAACCGTCGACAAACCCATGAGGCTGCCCATGAAGGTCAAAGCCATCGCGCAGCACGAGCAGAACGCCGTGACGCTGCCCGGCGCGGAGAAGGTCAAGATGCGCATGCTGATCGGGCCGGCGGACGGCGCCGGGGTGTTCCACATGCGGCATTTCGAGGTCGCGCCCGGGGGCCACACGCCGCACCATGCGCACGATTACGAGCACGAGGTGCTGATCCTGCACGGCCAGGGGGTCGTGAAGAGTGACCAGGGCGACCGCCGTTGCCTGCCGGGTGACGTGGTCTGGATCCCGGCGAACGAGAAGCACCAGTTCCAGAACGTCGGGGACGCGACGTTCGAGTTCATCTGCCTGATTCCGGCGCCGCGCGACTGCACGCAGTAGCGCAGGCCCAGGAGAGTGCGATAACAGGCCGAAGGTCAAGCGAGGTTGCAGCCATGTCCGAAATGTCTCGACGCGAAGTACTCGGCACCGCCGCGGTGGTCGGCGGTTGGATGGTGTTCGGCGCGGGGCGCGCCCTGGGTCAGACCCAGCCGGCCGGCGAGGGCGGCGCGACCGGGCCGTATCAACTGGCGCCGCTGCCGTACGACTACGCGGACCTGGAGCCGTTCATCGACGCGCAGACGATGAAGCTCCACCATGACATCCACCACGCTGGCTACGTCAAAGGCGCGAACGCCGCGATCGCGGAGCTGGAGCAGATCCGCCGGACGGGCGGCGAGGCCATCAAGCACGTGCGGGCGGCGACGAGCAACCTGGCGTTCAACCTGTCGGGGCACCTGCTGCACGCGCTGTTCTGGCCGAGCATGAAGAAGGACGGCGGCGGCGATCCGCCGGCGGACAGCCAGATCGCGAAGCTGATCACGCGTGACTTCGGGTCGCTGGATGCGTTCCGGGGGCACTTCTCGGCGGCGGCGGCCCAGGTCCATGGCAGCGGCTGGGCGGTGCTGGCGTACGAGCCGACCGTGCAGCGGCTGCTGATCCTGCAGGCGGAGAAGCACCAGAACGAGGGGGCGTGGGGGGCGGTGCCGCTGTTGCCGCTCGACGTGTGGGAGCACGCGTACTACCTCAAGTACCAGAACAAGCGCACCGAGTTCATCAAGGCGTTCATGGAAGTGATCAACTGGGCCACGGTCGAGGCCCGGTTGCAGGCGGCGCTGAAGGCCCACTGATCCGCCGGCCCCAGGGCCGCGTCCAAGCCGGGGCGCCATGCTGAAGCAGTAAGCGCGGGCCTGCCCGACCTGGCGGCCTGCGCGCTCTTAACTCCCGCTGCCTCCGGCGTTACTCTTAGCCCGCATGCCATCGAAGAAGAACGCTGCTGACGTCCACGTCGCGCTGCAGCCCGCGCGCCCCCCGGGCACTTCGCTTGGGCTGCTGATCGTCGTGATGGTTGTCATCATCGCGCCGCTGATCGCGCTCTCCCAGGTCATCGCCTACTGGCGCGTCGACGTCGTCGACGACCAGATGTTCGGGTATTACGGCTGGCGGATCGCCCACGGCGCAACCGTCTACCAAGACGTGTGGGACAACAAGCCCCCCGCCATCTACTGGGTGAACGCACTCGGGTTCCTCGTCGGGCTGGACAGCTACTATGGCGTCATCGCGTTGTGCGTCGCCGCGCTGGTGATCGCCCACACGGCGTTCTTCGTCGTGTGCGCCACGAACTTCCACCGCGGCGCGGCGGCGCTGGCCACGATTTTCCTGAGCTTCTTCCTCACCCACGCCTACTACACCGGCGGCACCAATCGCACGGAGACGTTTCTGGTCGCGTGCGAACTGAGCGCGGTCGCGTTCTACATGCGTGGCTGGGCGCGCGACCGCTGGTGGACGTGGTACGTGGCCGGGCTGCTGTGCGGGCTTGCGTTTTTGTTCAAGCAGGTGGGTCTGGCCGCGTGGGGCTGCATGGGGCTCCACCTGATCGTGCTGATGGCGCTGCGGCAATTGCCCGTGGCCGTCGGCCTCAAGCGCGGCGTGCTGCTCGTGGCGGGCGCCGGCACGACGGTCGGCGTGGCCGCGGCCGTGCTCGCCGCCCAGGGCGTGCTGTCCGAAGCGTGTTTCGCCACGTTCGGGTTCAACCGGCTGTATTTCGCCTCCGGCGACAGCCGATTCCCGTACAACATCGTGACGTGGTCTTTACTGAGTGAGCACACCAAGCCGATCCTGCTGTTGCCGCTGCTGATGGGACTGGCGGCGGTGATCCACGCATTCCTGTGGTGGCTGCGGCCGCAGCATCGCCCGCCGGAGATCGAGGCTCCGCTGCGGGCAATCGGGCCGGCGTGTCCGCTGCCGATGTTCCTGTTCACGACGTGGTTCTTCGTGGCGTTTTACGGGGCGCTGGTCAGTCCAGCCGGCTTCCGGCATTACCTCGTGCCGACCATCCCGCCGCTGCTGCTGATGAACGCGTATCTGATCAACGTGCTGCGGGCCGAGTCGCACCTGCTGCACCGTTTCCAGCAGCGCGCGTGGGTACTGGTGGCGTTCGTCATCATGGGCTATTTCGCGCAGGACGCGGTCAAGCTCCAGTTTGAAGAAGTGTCGAAAGTCTGGGTGCCGCGGATCGATCCCTGGCTCACCGGCGAGGGTCGCTACGAGGCCGCGCACTGGGAAGTGGTCGGTGACGCCGTGAAGCGCTTCACCAGACCCGGCGACGAGATTTACTGCTGGGGCTACATGCCGGGCGTATACCTGGAGGCCCGGCGGATCAGCGCGTGCCGCTTTACAACCACGGAGAAGGTTGGCCAGGTCGGCGCGCTCTTTATACTCCATGAGATCGAAGCGACGCTGCGCGCGCACCCGCCGGCTGTTCTGACCATCAAGGCCGAGGAATACGAGTGGCTGCACGGCCGACTGGTGGACAAGACGCCTTCGGATTCCAAACTGGGCCCGTGGATCGACGAGGAATACTACCTCGTCGAAGAAATACCCAAGTTCGAAACGGTCTACGTGTTTCAGCGGAAAGACCTCGCCGACCCGGCGACGACACAGCCGTTGCCGAGTCAGCGCGGTTCATGACAGGATCTCCGGTGGGCCGCTCGCACCGGCCCACGGGACTCAACATGCCGATCGTCGCTCACGGCGTTGATCTCGTGCACTGCCCGCGCATCGCGCGTATCTGGCAGGAACATGGCGAGCGCTTCCTGAAGCGCGTCTACACGCCGTCGGAGCGCGCGTACTGCCTGGACTGCAGGAACCCGGCCATCCGTCTCAGCGGCCGCTTCGCGGTGAAGGAAGCCGTGATGAAACTGCTGGGCACGGGCTGGCGCGGCGGGGTCGACTGGACCGACATCGAGACGCTGCCCGACCCGCTGGGCAAACCGCTGGTCACGCTGTCCGGCCCCACCGCGGAGCTGGCACGCACGCTGGGAATCACGCAGGTGCTGATCTCGATTTCGCATAGCGGCGAGTACGCGTGCGCATCGGCGATTGGCCTGAGTGGCCTTCAGTAGCCAAGCTACTCCGGCCATTCGCCCGTGAACACTTCGGTCGCCGGACCGGTCATGAAGACGTGATCGGTCGCCGCGTCCCATTCGATTTGCAGCTCGCCGCCGGGCAACTCGACTGTGACCGCGCGCTCCGTCAGCGCGTTCAATACGCCGGCCACACACACGGCCGACGCGCCGGTGCCGCACGCCTGGGTAGCGCCGGAGCCGCGTTCCCAGGTGATCATGCGCAGGCGCTGCGGGCTCAGCACCTCGGCGAAGTGTACGTTGGTCCGCTGCGGGAACAGCGCGTGGCATTCAACCTGCGGCCCCCAATCGCTCAGCGGCACGCGCGCGACATCCGGCACGAGCAACACCGCGTGGGGATTGCCGGTTGACACCGCCGTCAGCGAAAGCGTCTGCCCCGCCAGTGGCAACGGATAGCCAACCACGCGCGGTCCAGCCAGTGCGATCGGAATTTGGCGCGGTTCGAGGATCGGTGGGCCCATGTCCACGCGCACCTCGGCCACGCGCCCGACCGCATCCAGCCGCAACTCCAGCGTGAGCACGCCGCGGTCGGTCTGCACACGCAGCGGATTGTGCCGCGCCAGTCCGTGGTCATACGCGAGCTTCGCCACGCAGCGAATGCCGTTGCCGCACATCTCGCCGCGCGTGCCGTCCACGTTGTACATGATCATACGCACGTGCGCATCGGGCACGTCCGGCGGCGCCACGATGATCAGACCGTCGCTGCCGATGCCGCGATGGCGGTCGCTGACCGCGCGGGCCAGCGCGCCCGGATCAGCGACGCGCTGGTCAAACAGACTCACGTAGACGTAGTCGTTGCCCAGCCCGTGCAGCTTGGTGAATTTCAGGGGCATATGACTTCCGGATCGGCGGCCCGGCGGAACGCGCAGCTGGTGTGCTGCCTCGTTGAAAGCAACTCATCAGAGGGGTGGTACGGGCGTCCCGCCCGTCGTTGGAACGGGCAAGATGCCCGTACCACCCATGTTGGCGTAATTCTGAGATGCCGCACTAGCGACGCCCGTGCTGCGCGAGCCAGTTCTCGAGTGCCGACCGGCGGAACGTGTACGTCCCCGGCCGGGCGGCCCCCTTCTGCGCCAGCGGCGAGTTGGCCTCGATGATGAGCGGAATCAGGTCATCGCCGCGCCCCGTGCCGAAGTACCCCTCCGGCCGGGCGCGCTGCTCCCGCGCGAGCGGCGTTCTCGGCAGGCTGCGCTGGGCCAGTTCCGCGAATTGCGCCTGGGCCGCCGTACTCGACAGATTGATCAGGGTCGACTGGCCGCCGCCCGGGTCGACAACGCCAAGACCGCTCGAGGACAGCGTGTTGAACGCGACGGCGTAATCGCTCTGGCCCAGCATGTCCGCGATCGGCACGTTGCGCTGCATCTGGGCCTGCGCGGCCCAGCGGAGCATCGTCTGCATGACGAGTTCGCGCGGCAGCACCTGGCGGCGCTCGCCCGTGACCTTGCTGAAGGCGTCCACGAGCCCCTGGTCGAGCAGGAAGATCTCGAAGCGGTCGGTGCCGCGCTCATAGAACAGGCCGAAATCCCACGTGCCGCGCTTCGACAGCGTCGCTACTGGGCTGTCGACCGTGAAGTCGCTCTTCAGGCCGCCCTCGGCGACGCCGGCGCGCATCCGCCCATAGCCCACGCCGATCCGCACGCGCTTCGTGTCCGCCGTCTGGTAGGCCTCGCTGATGATGGCCCGCGTCACCGGCTCGATGACCAGGGCCGTGTAGGTGTCGTCGCTGCCGACCTGGAACTTGATCGAGGAGCGTACGCCCGTGATGATCACGGTCTCCGGGGGGTACTCCTCATCGACCTGGCACGGCTGGAAGTCCTCTGAATCGAGCGGGGCGTGCTTCACATCGCCCTGCACTTCGAGCACGCGGGCCATGATCGGCGTCGGCCCGGCCGGCTGGGTCGCCGGTTCCGTGGTCGCCGGCGGCGCCTGCGCCAGCGCGCCCACCGCCCCGACAGCCAGAACCAGCGCCCACGCGGCAGCCCTGACGCCACAGGTATCAATTCGAGACATGAGCGTGCCTCCAAGCCGCGTGGCCAGCTTGTGACCACCCGAACCGCGGCTAACACAGTATTCCCCACTCCACGCCGCCGGTCAACCGGCGAGCCAACCGCGCAGCGGGTCGGCGTAGGTGCCCGTCCCGAGCAATGCCGGCCAGAGGCAGGGGGCGAAAATGATGTAGGCGATGTGCGCGCCCGTGACGACGTCGTACGCCACGGAGCCCCGCGGGCGCCGCCAGAGCTGCAGCACGCCGCGCCAGCCCGGGACCGGTCCGCGCGGCGGCGGCGGCCGACCCGCATCGACGGCCTGCAGCGTGTGGTACGTGTACTCCATCCGCCGCCAGACGGTGAAGAAGCACGAGATCGCCATCTGCCACAGCACGGCCGGCACGTGACCGACGATGCAACCGATGAGCACGGCGGCGAAGCGCTCGCCGCGCAGCCAGTAGCCCACCGAGCAATCGTCGATGACGTTCTCGGCCCGCGCTTTGACATAGCTGATCAGGAAGGCGTTGCACAGGGCCACGACGGCGAGCACCTGGTACGTGATGTTCATGGGCGCGTGCAGCGCGAAATGCAGGAAGCAGCCGATGTAGATCGCCATGTCGCTGAAGCGATCGACTGACGAGTCCAGTACCGCGCCGGCGCGCGAGCCGAGTCCGCCGACGCGCGCGACCGCCCCGTCCAACATGTCGCAGGCCCCCGCCAGGATCAGGAACACCGCCGCGAGCGCGGGCCACCAGCTCGTCGGACCGGATGCTGAGGCAAAGTAGGGCACCGTGTGGGACGCCCCGCGCGCCAGGCAATAGCCCGCGGCACAGGTCACGAGGAAGCCGGCGATGGTGATTCGGTTCGGCGTCGCCCCCGCCGCGAGCAGGTGCCGGGCGAGCTTGTCGCGCGCCCGGACGAATGCCATGCCGATCGACTTGCTGGCGCCGACCGGGTCGCCCGTGGCCCGCAGGGCGGCGAAGTCCTTGCCAGGGTCGCTGGTGGATTCCGTCATGCCGGCCTCAGCGCCACTCTCAGCACCCTCCCCCTGCCACTCTTCCAGCGGGAGGGCACACTAGCTCTGCGGCGGCGCGTCGGCGCTGTCCGCCGGCGGCGGCTCAGTCGGCGCCGTCGGCACCTGGGGCGCGGGTCCGCTCTCGCCGGTCGGGACCGGCGCCGGCTCCTCCGGCTCCTCGTAGTAGATTTCGTCCCAGTCGGTCGCGTCCACGTCACGCCGCAACAGGAAGTACACCTGCGTGCTGCCGCAGAAGAAGAAGTTGAGGACGAACGCGCCCAGCAGACCGACGAATAGGAACACCCACAGCGCGATCAGCCAGGCGCCGAGCCACTCCGTGCCGTCCAGCGGGCCGTTGAAGAACGAACCCCATAGCGGCATCGTGTTCCGGCCGGGTACGAACGACAGGTCCGACCACGCCGGCATGCTCCACATGGCGTCCAGCTTGCCCGTGCCGCTCAGCTCCGCGCTGCTGATCAAATTCATCCCCACGCCGGTGAGCTTGTGGGCCAGCTTCAGCGTGACCATGGCCACGGCCCGCACGAGCACAAACGACGCCGCACCGTACAGCAGCAGCACGAACCAGTAGAAGCCCACGTGCCAGATGCGGCTGCCGACGTAGCTGCACGCGCGGGAGAGCGCGTCGAAGCCGTCGGAGCCCTCCACGGCAATCGTCGGCCACATCAGGTGGAAGGCCACGATCGTCACGAGCACGATGAGCGCCGCGCCGAACCCGCCCATCAGCGCCAGCGGATAGAACACGCCGGTCACGAGCTCGCCGACATAGCCGATCGCCCCGAACAGTCCGCCCAGGAACATGAAGATGCCGATCAGCACTACGACGCCGACCGGGAGCAGCGGCCCGAGCACGAAGCCGCTGTAGCGCTCGCGCACGAACCGCAGCGCCTCGCCCGCGGAGATGCTCTCGTCCCGTGCCGACTGCACCGCCGCGCTGCGACACACTGCGCCGCCGAACAGGCTGAAGACCAGCAGGTTCCACAGCGCCAAAAAGACGCCCAGGCAAGGCTTCTGATTGAACAGCCAGCAAACGCCGCGCGCGGCGGACTCCAGGCTCCCGCACAGCGACGGCTGGGCATCGTAGGCGCCGCCGCCGAGACCCCAGCGGCCGCTGAACGCGCCGCGGACGGCCATCGTCAGGCAGTGGTTCTCGTGGCGCAGCAGCGTGATGAACGGCCCGCGCGGCGCCAGGTCCTCGGCCTCGCGCAAGGCCGCCAGCCGCGCCGTGGCCTTGACCAGCTCGGCCTGCAACTTGCCCTTGTCCTGGGTGTCGGTCGCGGCGATGGCCTCGATCGCCTTGGCCCCCGACGTGGCCGGTACGCCGCGCCCCTTCTCCGCCAGCATCCGCTGCACCGTATCCGCCGCAGTCACGAGCGCCGCGCGGCGTTCCTTCCGCTCGTCGGCGCTGAGGCTGGTGTCCTTGGCGATGGTCTCGAAGCCAGCCGCGAGCCGTGCGTCAACGTCCTGCCGCAGCGATTTCAGCTCGTTGCGGAATTCCTTGTCAACGAGCACGTCCCGCAGCTTGCGGTCGGCCAGCGTCTGGCGCGCCTCCTCCGGGGTCTTCGCCTTGCCGGAGTGCAGCAGGGCCGCGATGGCCGACACCTCGTGCGCGCCGCGTGCCGCGCTGCGCCAGACATCAAACTCACTGCGCGGCAACTGCGTGTAGATCTGCAGCTCGTTCTCCACCACCCCCTCACCACCCTGGACGAGCACGCCGCTGCTGGCGCCGATCCACAGGCGATCCAGGATGCGCCCACCGAGATACGCCAGCACGATCCCCGCCAGGGCCAGCAGCAGGCGGTTGACGCCCAGTGCCATCCGTGCCGTGCGGAACAAACGCGTAAACGGAAATGCCTGCGACCACGCCACGCTGCGAAGCTCGGACGCGTTGTCCGTCATGTCCGCCTCCATTACGCGACTGTCAGCCCGCTCTGACCCGGTCAGTCGCGGCTCGGGAAGCCGGCCGATCCGCTCGACCGGCGTGCAAGTTGACCGCCATTATAGGACGCCATCGCCCGCGAACAACAACCATGTGCGCCGGTTGTGGGCACGTCATGCGACGCGCCCGGCGTCGCGCCACGCCCACCAGCGCCACGCCAGCGCCAACACGACGCCGGCACTCGCGATCCATACCGTCTCCGTACTCACAGGTTGCACCGCCGCACAGACCAAAGCGTATGCAACCCCCATGGGGATCAGCCCGCCGACATACGCATTCACCGGCCAGCGGGCGTCTGCGGACGCGCCCCGGGGGGTCGCCCGAACCGCGAAGGCCAGCCCCGCGACCGCCAGCAACACGGCCGGCGCCGGCTCCATTCCCCAGCCCCGCAGCAACTGCTGAACCGGCACGAGTGCGGCCACCAGCGCGAGTGCCGCCGCCAGCGCCGCGGTCGCTGACGATTGGATCTGGGCATCGCGGACCAGCATCGACCAATGCAGCAGCATCAGCAGCACCGTCACGCCACACAACCAGCCCCCAGGCCCGTCAGTGGCGGGTGTCAAGTACCAGAGCGCTGCGAACACAACCTCACCCCCCACTGCGGCGTAGCCGAGGCGGCGTGCCGCCGGGACCAGCCGACCGGTCGTGGTCCACGGCTGCCCCGCGTTGAGCTGCTGCTCCCAGAATCGCGCGAGCCAGAGCAGGTACACGCCGGCGAGCGCCCAGCCCAGCAGCGTGTTCGCCGGCGCCGCCGGCAACCAAGCCTGCACGACGGTCAACACGATCCCCCCCACCAGCACCAGGCCGAATTCTCCCACCGCGTTCGAGCGCCACCGATGCCCGATCGTCAGCGCCGCGTACGCCGCCAGGGCCAGACCGATCGGGGTCACCACCGCGTCCGGCACGAGCAGCGCCAGCGCGCCCACCCCCGCACACGCCGCCAGAACCACACTGTACAGGCGTCGGCGGGCCGGCGGCGGATTCGTGAGCTGCTCCGGGTTCGCCTGCCAGAGCCGCACGCGCCTCTGCCAATCGCGCAACAAGGCCGCCACGACAACGAGCAGGCACGCCGCCCCGCCGAGCAAAACAGCCAGCACCAGCGCCCGGCGGTGCCCGATCGTGATCTCCGGCGGCGTCGCCAGCCAGAACAGCAGCAACAGCACGCCCATGATCGCGTAGCGGCTCAGCGCGCCACGTTGCCGCGCATACAGGCCGCCGGCCACGATCAACAGCAGCGCCAACAGCAAGATCAGTCCCGGCGGCAATGTCCCCTCGGTAGCCGACTCGAGGATCATCACCGCCGCGGCGAGCAGCCCCGCGACCGTCGCCGCGTGAACCGCCAGGCTGCGGCGGATGGCGCGGCGACACACGGCGTCCGCCTCGGGGTTCTGGCCACTCTCGCGTTCCACCCAGACTGCGACCACGAACCACACGACGGAGAGACTGACCATGCTCGCCGCCAGGAGGAAGATGGCCTGCGCCGTTCGCCCGAACTCGACGAAATTGAGCAGCAGCAGGCCGCAGATCGCCGCGACGAACAGCCCTTCGCTGACCCCCGGTGCGAGCCGCCGCCGGCCGATGATGGCCACGGCCAACCCGACGACGGTCACGAGCCAGGCGCCGAGCGCGCCGACGCCGGTGCCGCTTGCGCCTACCTGGGCCAGCCACGCCGCTGCCACGCGTGCACTCCACTCGCCGCCTGCCGGACTCCTGCCCAATTCGTTGCGGGCATGATATAACCATTTCGCCGGTCGTGAATGCTCCCCGCCGGCGAATTGTCGCCCAGCCCAGGTGGCCGGATGGCACAGCCGCAGGACAACGAGGCGTTTCGGCGTTTTCTCCGCCACGTGTGGCGCGACCACGTGACGCCACTGCTGCGCGACCAGCGGGCGGAGCAGCGGAAGAAGGCGGCGCGGGTCGGGGGCAAGTTCGCGGCGGCGACGGGGCTGTTCGTGGACGGGCTGCTGGGGCTCAAGGGCAAGCCGTTCGGGCGGTTCATGACGGTGATGGGGTCGAGCCTGGGGGCGCTGCTGCCGGACGTGTGGGACTGGGAGTGGCTGCGCGAGTCGGCGGCGCCGGCGGAGCGCGAGGTGGTGCAGGAGCAGGTGTGCCGGGCGGCGGCGGAGTTGCCGGAGGCGGACGCGCTGGCGCTGTTCGACTTGGACGCGAGCGCGACGCGCGAGGAGCTCAAGCATGTCTGGCGGGATGTCTTGCAGCGGTGGCATCCGGACAAGGCGCCGGACGAGCAGTCGCGCGCGGAGCATCACGTGCGGTTTCTGGCATACAAGACGGCGTACGAGCGGCTGTGCCGGGCGTACGATGAAGGGCGGCTGCCGAGGGAGCCGAAGCCTTAAGCCATGAGCCAGACCGTCAGGTGGGCTCGCGTGTACGCGCGTCGCAACAAGCAACCACAATGCGAGCGCCGCGTACAAGATGGGAGTGATGAACCATTCCAGAACGCGACGAGTCTGCAAGTGGGTGGGCACGATCTTGTGCGTGCTCATCGGGGCGGCGTTCGCGCATTACTGCATCTCGCCCTACTACTGGCAGGCGGAACTGCCGTTCCACGTGCGTCTCCGCTTCCATCAGGCAGCCATCAACATTTCCCACTGTCCACTGCCACCGCAGGTTCCCGGCCAAGTCGACGATTCACGTGTGCTGATACAGCCACCGATGAAGCTTGGGTCGTGCTCTGTGGAAGAGGCGCGGGCGCTCATTGCTTCGCTCCAGCACGAGCGCCTGATCTGGTGGCCACGCGCCCATGTGGATTGGCCCTCTTGGAGCTTTGAGATTCCCCTGTGGGTGACGTTCGTGGCCTGCGCCGCACCAACAGGGCTGATGTGGTGGCGCGACCGGCTACGGCGGCGGCCCGGTTTCTGTGAGCGGTGCGGCTACGACCTGACCGGCAACGTCAGCGGGCGGTGCCCGGAGTGCGGCGGGTTGATTGCGGCCGGCACAGGATGACGGTGACGGCACACGACGGCCTGGCTGCGCCAGACCGTGCCACACGCCAGAACACGCGCGGTCGCAGCAACCGTGAAGTCCCGCGCTGGCCGGAACCCTCCGATGCCCTCGCCCCGGTGGCAGCGGCACTGACGGTCACTCCCCATCGAACCTGCGAAGCCGACCCTACCCGGTCGGCCGGCGGCGGGGATATGATCCCCGGGCGGCGCACGCCGGGCGGCGGTTGCGCCTGAACCCAGCGAGGTGCCTCCGATGGCCAAGAAAATCCTGCTGCTCGCCGGCGACTTCGTCGAGACGCTCGAAGTCATGGTCCCCTACCAAGTGCTGCGATTGCTGGGCTGCGACGTGCACGCGGTCTGCCCGGGCAAGACGGCCGGGCAGACGGTCGCGACCGCGGTGCACGACTTCGAGGGCCAGCAGACCTACTCCGAGAAGCGCGGGCACAACTTCGCGTTGACCTACGATTTCGAAAAGGTCGACCCGGCGACGTACGACGGGCTGTATGTCCCCGGCGGACGCGCGCCCGAGTATCTGCGGCTCAACCCGCGTGTGCTGGCGATCATCCGGCACTTCTGCGACACGGACAAGCCGATCGGAGTGATCTGCCACGGCGTGCAACTGCTGACCGCGGCGGGCGTCTGCCGCGGCCGGCGGATGACGTGTTACCCGGCGTGCCAACCCGAGCTGGAGCTCGCCGGCGGAACTTACGTCGAACCGGACGCGGGGCTATCGATTGCCGTGGTCGACGGCAAGCTGGTGAGCGGGCCGGCCTGGCCGGCGCACCCGGCGGCGCTGCACGAATTCGCCCGGTTGCTGGGGCTGAACGTGAGCGGATGAGCTGTGGGCCGGAGCAGGCCGCGCTCCCAGCCCGGGCATGGACGCCCGGCGGATGGCAGCGCCAGCGGGGGCGACCTGGGGCAGGCGTGATTCGCCAGTGGTGTCCCGATCCGCTATACTGATGAGCTTTCGGACGGCAGGTCCGGGTTTGCGCCGTCGCTGACCCCCGGGACCGCGGCCGGGACTGGGCCGCAGGCCGGCGGCAGCGACCAGGCGACGGCATCTGGAGCATGAGTCGATGATCAAGGCGAGCGAACTGAAGAAGGGCCGTGTGATCCAGCATGAGGGCGCGCTGTACACGGTGAGCGACATTCAGCGGGTCTCCAAGGGCAATTGGCGCAGCTACCTGCAGGTAAAGCTGAAGTCGCTGAAAGACGGGCGTGTGACCGATGCGCGCATGTCCGTGGACGACCGCGTCGAGACGCCGTTCGTCGATACCAAGCCGTACCAGTACCTCTATCGCGACGGAAACGACTTCATCCTGATGGATGAGCAGACGTTCGACCAGTTCCCGGCGTCGGCCGAAGTCATGGGCGACGCGGACAAGTACCTGCGCGGCAACGAGAAGGTCACGGTCTCGTTCATCGATGGGAAGATCGTGGCCGTCGAACTGCCCAACGTCGTCGAGTTGAAGGTCGTGGACACGCCGCCCGTCGTCCGGGGCGCGACCGCGACGAACCAGACGAAGGATGCGACGATGGAGACGGGGTTGCGCGTGCGCGTGCCGCCGTTCATCGAACTGGGCGAGGAACTACGTATTGACACGCGGACCGGCGAATACCTGGAGCGGGCCAAGGGATAACCCGTGAGCACGTGGGAACATGGGAATGTGGGAACGGTGTCGTGCCGCGCCGGTCCTGCTTGATCGTGCCGGCGCATCCCCGCGGCGAGGTTAAGCCGTGAATTGGCTGCTGAACGTCGGCGATACGGATATCCTGCGTGAGGCGACCAGCGCGGCCGCCGTGTTCTGGTATCGTGCACGCCGCGGGGGGCTGCGACTGGTCATCGAAGCTGCGCTGACGGTGCTGGTGGCGCTCCTGGTCACGCTGCTCGTGCTGGGACCGGAGGGCACGGGCGTGGCCTGGCTGCGGCGCGAGCTGGTCGCCGTCGCGGTCTCGATGATGGTGGTGGCCTGGGGCGGGTACACCGGCTGGCTGGCGTTCCAGTTCCTGCCGTCGCGCAATGACCGCGTCGTCCTGGGCCTGCGCGACTTTGTGCGCGGGTCGGTCAGCCCCCTCGAAGAACAGATCCAGGCGCTGACGCCGGAGCAACTGCAAGGCAAGACGGCGGAGTTCAAGCGGCGGCTCGCGGAGGGTGCGACGCCGGACGAGATTCGCGCGGAGGCGTATGCCTGCGTGCGCGAGGCGTCGCGGCGGGCGCGGAACCACCGGCAATTCGAGTGCCAGCTCATCGGCGGGAAGGTACTGGAGGACTGCAACGTCGCCGAGATGCGGACGGGCGAAGGCAAGACGATCGTCTGCTACATGGCGAACTACATGAAGGTGCTCCAGGGGTTGAAGGTCCACATGGTGACCGTCAACGACTACCTGGTGAAGCGCGATGCTGATTTCTGCCGGCCGATCTTCGAGCTGCTGGGGGCGACGGTCGGGCACATCAGCTCGGACATGGAGACGTGGGGGCCGGCGGCCGAGGAGCGCCGGCAGGGCTACGCCTGCGACATCACCTACGGGACAAACAGCGAGTTCGGGTTCGACTACCTGCGCGACAACATGAAGCACCATCCGCGCGACCAGATGCAGGGCCGCCAGGACTTCGTGGTCGTGGACGAGGTGGACTCGATCCTGATCGACGAGGCGCGCACGCCGCTGATCATTTCCGGCCCGGCGCACGACGACGTGAGTAACTACCGGGTGGCGGACAACGTGGCCCGGGCGCTGATCACGAAGCAGGAGGCGGCGAACCGCGAGACGCGCGGCCGGCTGGGGGAGATCGAGGCCGACCCGCTGCGGTTCGGGCTGGACCCCAACAACGCGAAGTACAAGGAGGGGCTGAAGAAATTCCGCGTGGACCCGTACTGGCTGTCATCTGACGAAGCCGAGGCCATCGGCCACAAGCAGTACTTCGTCGTTGAAGAGGACCGCAAGTCGGTGCACATGACGGAGCACGGGGCGAAGGCGGCCCAGGCCGAGCTGTCGATCGGCACATTCTACGACAGCAAGAACATGAACTGGCCGCACTACATCGACAACGCCCTGCGCGCCCACAAGGTCTACCAGCGCGACAAGGAATACGTGGTCAACCAGGACCAGATCATCATCGTGGACGAGTTCACCGGCCGCCTGATGCACGGGCGGCAGTGGTCGGACGGCCTGCACCAGGCGGTCGAGGCGAAGGAGCGCGTCACCGTCAAGCAGGAGTCCCAGACGCTCGCCACGATCACCCTGCAGAACCTGTTCAAGCTCTACGCGCAGCTCGCCGGCATGACCGGCACGGCGATGACCGAAGCCGACGAGTTCATGAAGATCTACAAGCTCGAGGTCATCGCGATCCCGACGAACCGGCCGGTGCGGCGCATCGACTACAACGACAAGATCTACAAGACGGTTGCCAACAAGTTCGACGCGATCGTGGAGGAGATCCGGGCGTATTCGCAGGACGGCCTGCCGAGCGACCCGCAGTCGCTGCTGGACATGTTCAAGCATGCGCGGCGGACCTTGGCGGAGCTGCAAGGACAGAGGCACGGCGGCACGGCAGCACGGCGGCACGAAGGGGGCACGGCGAACACTGCGCTGGCGGCGGGCGATGAGTCCAGCGAGATCGCGCGACAGATCGGGGTCATCGACGAGACGCTGGCGGCGTTTGGCAACGGCGAACACGAAGGCGCGAACGAGGCGCTGGCCGAAGGCTACCGCAAGCTGATGGGCGCACAAATCGCCGGTCGGCCGGTGCTGGTCGGCACCGTGAGCGTCGAGAACTCGGAGAAGCTCAGCGCGGCGCTGTCGCACCGCTACGGCATCGAGCACGAGGTGCTGAACGCAAAGAACCACGCCCGCGAAGCGGAGATCGTCGCCAAGGCCGGCCAGCAGCACGAGATGCAGCGCGGCAAGAAGAAAATGCTCGTCGGCAACGTCACGATCGCGACAAACATGGCCGGCCGCGGGACGGACATCGTGCTGGGGCCGGGCGTGGCGGCGCTGGGCGGGCTGCACGTCGTGGGCACCGAGCGGCACGAGAGCCGCCGGATCGACAACCAGCTCCGCGGGCGGTGCGGGCGCCAGGGTGACCCGGGCAGCTCGCGGTTTTTCCTGTCGTTCGAGGACGACCTGCTGCGGCTGTTCATGGGCGAGTGGGTGCTGCGGATGCTGACCATGCTCGGGTTCGAAGAGGGCATGGCGATCGAGGACAAGCGCGTCAACAAGGGCATCGAGAAAGCGCAGAAGAAGGTCGAGGAGCGGAACTTCCACATCCGCAAGAACCTGCTCGAATACGACGAGGTGATGGACTACCAGCGGAAGACCTTCTACGGCATGCGGCAGCGCGTCGTGGAAGGCCGGGGGCTGTCCGAGCTGATCTGGGAGATGATCGACGAGTCGGTCGCGGATGCGATCGAGCGCTACTACGACCCGAAGTTCCCGGCGCTGTGTGTGGCGGAATGGGCCGCACAGAACCTGGGCGTGGCGTTGGAGGCCGACAAGCTCGACACGGCGCAGCTCGACACGCTGCAGGCGCAGGTGCGCGACCTGGCGGGCTACGAGTCGCGGCAGAACCTCCAGCGGACCTTCGGCGAGTACATCGACCCCGACGTGGACCCCGAGGAGTGGGACGTCCGCGGGTTGGCGGCGTGGGCGGCACACTACGGGCTGAGCCTGACACAGAACCAGATCCGCAAGGCGAACCCGGACGAGCTGCTCGAGCAGCTCAGTGAGGCGGCGATACGCAAGATCAAGGAGGCGGACCTTTCGCCGCTCCAGCAATACGTCGATCCGCTGTTCGGCAAGGCGCGGCTGGTGCGCTGGGCGCGCGAGAAGTTCGAGGTGGACATTCCGCTCGATGAGCTGGCGACGGCGAACCGCGACGACGCCGAGCGGACGATCACCGAGAAGATGCGGGCCGCGTACCGGCAGCGCGAGATCGAATACCCCGTGATGGCGGTGATCGATTTCGCGTTGCAGCGCGGCGGATCGAATGTGAACGAGGTCTACAACCGCATCGCGGCGTGGACGCAGCGCAAGTACGGCCTCGGCTGGACCTACGAGCACTTCGCGGGCAAGACGCCGGAGCAGATTTTCCACGAGTTGAAGGCGGTCAACGCGGACTACCTCAACAACGGGAAGCTCGACGCCGAGATCGACGCGGCCGTGGCCCAGCACGAGGGCGACGCGCTGCTGCAATGGGCCCGTCAGCGCTTCGGCACAGTGCTCGACAGCCAGCCGCTGGACATCAACGGCGACGTGCGCGGCCAGTTGCAGCGCTGCGGCTACGAGATGCTGCGGTTCGAATTGACGCAGCTCGAACGCTACGTGCTGCTGACCACGTTCGACACGGTCTGGAAAGACCACATGTACTCGATGGACCTGCTGCGGCACTCCATCGGGCTGCGCGGCTACGCCGAGCAGGACCCGAAGATCGCGTACAAGCGCGAAGGCACGCGCATGTTCAACGAGATGCTGGCGAACAACCGCGAGCGCGTCACGGACCTGATCTTCAAGGTCCGCATCGGCGGCGCGGCGGCCACCGGCTTCGGCGATGCGGAGGCCAAGCCGGCGGCAGTGGCGCCGGCGTCCGCGGGCGGGATGACGGCGGCGAAGGCAGACGCGACCGGTGCGGGCTTCGCGGCCGCCGCGGAAGACCAGGCCGCCGCGATGCGCCAGCAAGGCGAAGGCGGCAAGCCGCAGACGATCCGGCGGGAGCAGCCAAAGGTCGGCCGCAACGAACCGTGCCCATGCGGGTCAGGGAAGAAATACAAGCAATGCCACGGGCGGGGGCAGTAACGCAGCAGCAAGTCGAATCCGCCTCCGCAAATGTGGGATCACGTGAAGGGGTAGGTGACACATGGCTGTGGTGCTGGCGGGTGCGCTTCTGCTTTGGAACGCTCAGATTGCACCGACGCCAACGGAGTGGACGACGACTGTGCCGCCCGCGCTGGAGGAATATCTGCGGGCGCGCTCCGCGGAGGCCCTGCGCACCGGGAGCATCGAATGGTCGGTGGAGCAGGCGGACACCGCGGCAATTCCGGGGTGGCTGCGCTTCCACAGCGGACAGATCGCAGGGGACGATTTCACGATGGTCGACTGGGGCGACGAGGAAGGCGTCGTCATGCGGGGCACCGAAGGGAAGCCCGTTGAGCAATGCGACTACACGGGGCCGATACGGTTCCTGGACCAGAACAGCCAGACGTGATTCCACGTGGATCGGGCTCCCAGCGCGAACGTCTTTCCGCTGGCGCACAAGCTGGCCGATCAGTTTCACGTCGCCGACGTGCGTCAGACCGGGATGACTCCGACGCCGTCAACGCGTAGCCCGTACGAGTTGCTGCGCATGGGGGTCGGCGCAGAAGTGCGCTATGCCGAGGCAGTGGAGGCCGGTCTGCACGTGGTAACACTCGACGTGCACGGCTCCTGGCTGCGGTGGTGGATCGACCCGAAGCACGGCTGGAATGCCGTCCGCAGCGAATTGATCCGTGACGGGGTGGTGGAGGCATGGAGCGTCTCGCAGCTCAAGCAGTTCGGCGAAGCATGGTTTCCGGAGTCGATTGTGTACTACGCGAAGGGCCATTTCGACGGGCAGCAGCCCTTCCGGGTGATCAACGTTTCGTCGGCCACATTCAACTCACCGGACGATGCGCAGGCGCTCTCACCGGCGGACATCGGAATCGAGGTTGGGACGCAGTTGATCTTCGAGGATCCCGCCGTGTCGCCGCGCGTGCAGTACTGGGACGGCACGCAGGCCGTCACGCGGAAGGAGTTCTTCGCGCGGCTCGATCGCGGCGAACTTCAGCGCGGCCCGACGGTGCAGGCGGAGTTGGAGCGGCTGCGTGAGAGGGCCGAGCGCGAAGGATACCCAACCCCACCCGCGACGAGCCGCCCCAGCACCGCGTCCGCGAGTCAGCCCGTGCAGGTGACCTGGGAAAGTGCCTGGACCGCGTATACGCGCCGCTTCATCGCGCGCTTCCGACTGAACGAGGACCAGGCACAGAAGGCGTGGCAGATCCTGGCGGACTGCCAGTCGCAGGCCCGCGCGTACCTGGACCGACACAAGGACGCGTTCGCCGCCCTGGAGCAGCGGACGGCGGCGTTGCGTGAGCTGAAGCCGGCCGAGCACGAGAAGGCGTTCGAGCCGCTGGCGGTCGAGCGCCGCAAGCTGATGGCGCCAGTCGACGAGATCTTCGAAAAGCGCCTCAAACCCCGACTCGACCCGCTTCCGACCAGGGCCCAGCGCCGCGCGGCCCACGCAGAGGACTCAGGATCAGAAGGCGAGGCGGTACCCGCGCCGACGACCCAGCCGGGGCGTGCGACGCCGTAGGCGCGGCGTCATCCGGGGTGATCGCCTAGCCTTGGAATAGCGCCTTGGAATCAGTGGAATGGGTGGTACGGGCATCTTGCCCGTTCCGGGAACGGGCGGGACACCCGTACCACCCCTGTGATGAGTACCACCCCCGTGATCGGTCGCTGTCGATGAGGCCGCACGTTAGCTGGCCTCTTCCTCGGCCGCCTCGGCCGCCTCTTCCGCCTCCTTGGCGAGCTGCCGGGCCTTCTCCTCGCGGGCCTGGGCGAGCACCTGCTGATATTTCTCGAGCATCTGCTCGCTGGTGTGCTTGGCCTCGCTGACCGCATGCCAGACCACCAGCGCCCCACCGAACGCTGTCGCGGCCAGAATGCAGAACCAGATGGGCATGCGTGCGTGCTCCGCCGGGATGGAAACCCGGTGCCGGGGGCCGCGGGGCGGCGGCGGGTTCGACCACACGCCGCCGGTCGCCGTGAGCGCCATAAGGCCCTATCGGCAGGGCCGCCGGCCGGGCTCAAATCCCCCGGGTCGCCGTTGCAGGTTGGGGAGGGCCAGACTACGATGCCGGCACGAATCGGGGGGGGTGAGAGTGGCGGTTGGCGAGCGCGCCCGCGGCGCGACGCCGGCAGGTGGACTGTCTGCTGGCAGGGGCCGCGGGTGGCAGTGTGAGTTATATGGAGCCAACGAAGAAAGATCCGTGGCGGGCCGTGTCCGATGCGGCCGACCTGCAACGGCTGATCCGCGCGGTGCCGGACTTCCCGAAGCCGGGCGTGCTGTTTCGCGACATCACTCCCCTGCTGGCGGACCCGTCCGGGCTGGCGATGGCGGTGGAGCTGATGGCCCAGCCGTTCCGCGGCAAGCACATCGACTTGGTGGTCGGGGCCGAGTCGCGCGGGTTCATCTTCGGGACCGCGGTCGCCAAGGTGCTGTCGGTGGGCTTCGTCCCGGTGCGCAAGCCGGGCAAGCTGCCAGCGGCGACGCGACGGCGGGAGTACGACCTTGAATACGGCAGGGACGCGCTGGAGATGCACACGGACGCACTCCGGCCGAACCAGAAGGTGCTGGTGGTGGACGACCTGCTCGCGAGCGGCGGGACGCTCGGGGCTTGCTGTGCCTTGGTGCGCGACGCGGGCGCGAAGATCGAGGCCGTGGCGGTATTGATCGAGCTGGCGGAGCTGGGCGGCCGGGCGCGCCTGGGAGACGTGCCGGTGTTCAGCGTGATTTCCTACTGATGTGGCCATGGTGCGGCGACGGGCGTGAGGCGACGGTCAACGCGGCAGCTACCGATAACTCGGGCGGGCGGCGACGCCGCGGGTTCCGAGACACTCTGGGATTTTGCCGGGCAGTCAGAATACAAGTGGTGCCGAACCGGAGGCGCGCCGTGGAAACGGGCTTGCCGCGTGCCCGGTTTCGCGGTAAATCGCGGGATGCGGGCGGGCAATCCCGGCCGGCGCTTTCGGGCTGGCAGGCGACGCAGTTGGCGCGCGGTGAAAGGCGCGCCAGGAGGCTCTCGATGAGGCTGGCACAGATGCGGGTTTGGCCGTGGTTGTTGGGCGGGCTCCTGCTAACATCCGCCGGCGGCTGCGCGCTGGTGGCAGACCTGTTCGCCGAGGGGCTGGCCGCCGATTTAGGCCTCGACCCCGCAACGGTCAAGCCACAGCAGGGCACGATCCTGGTCGCGTTCGTGAACAACACGCGCTACACGGCCACCTTCTATGCGTACAAGACGAGCGACGCCACCGATCTGACGAGCGGGGCGAAGAACTTTTCCGCCGAGGTGACCGCAGGCGAGGTCCAGAATGAAGTGCTAGACTGCCCGATCGGCCTGGTTTCGCCGGGCACCCTGGGGACGGATTTCTCGATTGACGCCACCGCCGCCACATTGAGCGACGTCGCGGACGGGGAGGCCGCGGTCGCCACCGTCGCGTACGAGGGGACGCCGCTTGTGTCCGGGTCGACGTTTGCGTGCGGTGACGTGATCGAGATCAGGCTATCGCAGGTGACCGTGGGCGACGAGCAGGAGTTCCTGCTTTCGGTGCGGGTGATTCCGGGCAATTGACCGCCCGCGGAAGGAGCGCGCGCATGGTGGTGCGAAGTGGACGAGTGGTGACCGGCGTCGGGCTGGCAGTCGGCGTGCTGTTGTGCGGCTGCGGGGTGCTGACGGGCAATATCAGCAACCTCTTCAACCCGAACCTGCTGTCGTCCCTGGGGCTGTCCGGTGACGTGGCGTCCCTGCCCGACGATGCGCCCGGCCTGCTGATGGCCGTGCAGAACAACACCGACCGCTGGGCGCGCATGCTGGTCTCCTACCGCGATGGCGACGGCGACGCGAAGAGCTACACCACGCTGGTCGCGCCAAACGACAAGAGCGCACAGATGCTGATCTGTCCGATCGAGGAAGCTACGCTCGGCGATGTGTCCAACCTCTCTACGGTCGGGGCGCGCGTGTTCCTGGTCGACGACGTGACGGACCCCGCCATTCTGGACGTGGCCCCCTATATCGAGGTGGACGCGTTCGGCGTACTGTTGACCGAGGGCGTGAACTACGACTGTGGCGAAGGCGTGACCTTCACCTTGCAGACGTCCTCGGAATCGGCTTCGGGATACCGGATTTTTGCCTATATCGAGCGCTTGGAGTAGTCGGCCGAGCACGACCGGCCGGTTGGCGAGAGCAATGCGTTGGAGTGCGCGATGAAGTACGCAAAACGAAGCGCAAGCGCGGTGCTGGCGGCGCTGCTGGCAGCGGGACTGCTGGGCGGGTGTCCCAACACGACGTCGAACCTCGAGTACATCGCGGGCGGCACGGGCGATACGACGGTGCTGAGCGACACCCCGTCCGTCGCGGTCCTGACGCCGGTGAGCGATCTGTCGATCGCCGGCGGGACGCAGGTCGAGGTGAACTGGCAGGCCTTCGCGCGGACGCGGACCTCGGTGATCGACGTGATCATCGACGAGGACGAAGATCCGAACAACGCGAACGAGACGGTCGCCTACGCGAACCTGGCGCTGACCACCACCAGCGCGCTGGTCGATACGACGACGCTGCAGCAAGGCACGTATAACATCGGCGTGGTGCTGCTCGAGGTCGGCGAGATCGTTGCCTACGCCTACGCGCCCGGGCAGGTCACGATCGACGAGCGCCCCGTCCTGTACTTCACGGTGCTGGCGGACCAGGAGGGCCTCAGCGCGCGCGGCAGCCTCGCGTTTGACCGGACCGAAGCCATCAACCCGCGCTTCACCGTCTCCTGGAACCTTTCCGACCCCGACTCGACCGACACGGTCGACATCTACCTCGATCCTGACGACCAGCCCAACGGCAACGAGGTGCTCCTGTACCATAGCACGTCGCAGACCGGCGACGCCTTCTCCTTCGACCTGCCGACCATGCAGTTCGAGCCCGGCGTGTACCGCTTCCTGGCGATCGTGTCGGACGGCGCCAACTCGTTCCCCTTCTACGCACCCGGCACGATCCGGCTGCGGGCACGGCTCGCCGGATTCTACGATCTGCGCGACATGGCCTCGGGCAACGCCGGCGTGGAAGGGGTGATCTTCGAGGGCTTCAACCCGCGCGACAACGCCGGCAGCTTCGTCAAGTCCATTGGCGACATCGACGGCGACGGCTTCGACGACTTCATCATCGTCGCACAGTTCGGCAAGCCGCGCTACCAGTACAACTTGCAACGCACCGGGGCCGGCGAGGCCTACCTGGTCTACGGCCGCGCCAAACGCTTCAGCGGCACGGTCAGCCTCAACTCCACCGGCACGCTCTTCCGCGGCGAAATCTACACCGGCGTGCCCGAGGTGCCTGACCCGATCCGCCCCAGCCGCGGCATCACCAGCTTCGCGCTGCTGTCCGACTGGGACTCGGACGGCGTCCGCGAGATGGCGTTCGGCATCCCGTTCACCGACTCGGCCGGCATCGGCGCGTTCACATTCGGTCCTGGACTGGACGACATCGCCCCGCTCGACGCCAACGGTTACTTCCGCACGGGGGCCGTGGTCATCGCGGCGGGCTCCTCGCTCCGCCCCGACCTCGGCTTCCCCGGCCGGAACGTATTCAACCTGGCGGAATTCGGCACGCTGGCGCACATACCCCTGTCGTGCGGACCGTGCTTCGCGGAGGGGGCCTGCCCCTGCGTCGAGGGCTTTGTGGGCCCGAAGGCCCCGCCGGCCCCCGGCGGCTGCCCGGGCACCTACTTCCACCAGCACCTCGCCGGCGTCGCCGGTACGCCGAACACCGGCTCTGTGCGGCTGGGATGCCGCTTCTCGAGCGCGGGCTTCGGCGACCAATTCGGTGAAACGATCTCGGCGTGGGACTTCGACTCCATCATCATGTCGGCCCCGAACCGCGATCCCGAAGTGAGCGCCTTCGCCGCCCCCAGCGTGCCCGGCGGCGGCGTGATTTCCGTCTATTTCAACGACGTAAAGGACGGCTTCTATCCCTGGTGCAACGACCAGGCCCCGCCGGCCAACACGGCGTTCAACTACCCCGGTTCGGTGCAGAGCGCGGGCGACCGCCTGATCCCGCACGGCGGCCCCTATCACTACATCATGGATGACATCTTCCTCAGCCCCGGCTACACGGTCGACCCGGGCGACTCCGACCCCTGCGAACGCGTCATCGACGTGCACATCGCCACGCCCGACCGCTCGCTCCGCTTCTGGTCGACGGCGGTCGGCGCCCGGCTCAGCAACGCCGTCGGGCTGGGCGATGTCAGCGGCGATGGGCTGCTCGACCTGGCGATCGGCGCCCCGCAGGCCAACGACGGGGCCGGCGCCTGCTACCTGATCTTCGGCCGCATTCGCGAGCTGGTGTGGAGCGGCGAGCTGCAGCTCGAAGAGCTGGGCCTCCCCATGAACAGCTCCTCGCAGGCCACACAGCGCCTCTTCGACGGCGTGCAAATCCTCGGCAGCGCGGGTGAGCGCCTCGGCCAGTCGCAGGACAACGCGCGCGACTTCAACGGCGACGGCTTCTCCGACCTGGTGATCGGCTCCCCGCTGCTCAACAACGGCACCGGCGGCGCCATGGTCTTCTTCGGCTCCCGCGAGGTGATCAACCTCACGCAGGACGAGATCCGGTACACCGACGTCCCCGCGCGGGGCCTGGGCGTGATCTTCGTCGGCGAGGAGGCGGGCGACCTCGCGGGCGCCCGCGTGTGTGGGGTCGACGACGTGGACCGCGATGGCAATGCCGACATCCTCATCGCCGCTCCCAACCGCTCGGTGCGACTCGACGCCGATTACGACGGGTACCATGAGGTCGACCGCCAGGGGTGCGGCGTCGTGTACTTGATCTACGGGTCGCCGGACCTCACGTCCCAACAGAGCGTGCAGGATGATGGCACGCTGACCGACCCCGGCGTGCTCCTGCTGCGTGACGTGGGCCAGGAGAATCTGCCCGGCGCCGTGTTTATCGGCCGCAACAGCGGCGACTACCTGGGCGCCGGACTGGGCGAGGGTGGCGACCGCGCGATCGGCATCGGCCCCGCCGGCGACGTCGACGGGGACGGCCGGGGCGACCTGGTGTTCGGCTCGGTGCGGGCCTCCCCGCGCGACCGCGCCCGGGCCGGCGAGGTATATCTGCTGTACGGGACCGGAGACTGACGCCGATGATCTCTGGAGAAAGGACCGCACCCATGCGGCTACGGCATCTGATGCTCGCGGGTCTGGCGCTGCTGCTGGCCAGCGCCTGTTCGGAGAGCTACGACAAAAACGCGTTCCTGGCCTTCACCGAGGAATACGGGATCGCCGGCACGCAGGACGACACTTCCGGGGGCGGCACGGGGACGGCGGGCTCTGAGGCCAGCGGGCGGTTTCGCCGCGACACGGTCATCACGCTCCGCAATAACCACACCAGCGCCGACCTGAACGTCTCGCTCATGGCCTGGGTGAATGTCAGCAGCATCCGCTCGGCCCAACAGCAGGACGCGCTACTCCAGAACGGATATGTGCAGTTGACCCAGGAGCTGCGGCTCGGGACCGCACACACGCTGCCGGTGGGCACCTTCGTCTACTACGGCAGCGGGACCGGCGGTTCCACGCACATCGTGCTCCGCAGCGCGACCGGCGGCGGCGAGAATGACGCCCTGACCCCGACCACGTTCGCGCTCACGCTCAACTCGCCGGATGCCGTGCTGGCGTACGCGCAGCCCCCGGTCTCGTGCGAGAGCGTGGCGTTCTATTTCTCGCGGAACGGCGAGCCGCTCACGGCGGTCCCGGTGGGCGATCCCGACGCGCCGTACGCCGGCGCGACGCGCACCGGCGGCTTCAAGACGCTGGCGCAGGTCGACGTTTACGAGTGCAGCCCTTTCCGCCCCGGGCTGTTTTTCAACAGTGGCGGCGCGCGGCAGGACAATCAGTTTTATGAGGGTGACAACATCACCTTCGATTTCAACGAGCAGGCGGATGCAGATGGGAACTTCGCCATCGTGACGATCGGTGCCACGACGACGACGACAACGGACGCCACCCCGTAGGCTGGGCGCGCCGGCCGCTTGCCGCGCGGTGCTAGAATTACGCTGGGCGAAGATGTATCGCTGAGGTATGCCCATGAGAAAGTACACGCTGGTGGGACTGATGTTGGCGGCCGTCACGCTGAGCGTTCCGGCCTCCGGGCAGACGGGTGAGTTTCCACCCTACATATTCGACATCGAGTTCGAGATCGCGCATTACATCGGTGGTCGCGACTATCTCAACTACCAGGCCAGCAGCATCTTCGGGCTGTATGGGCTCTACTCCGGTCTCTGGGCGGATCCCGTGCCCTTCGATCCGTTTACGGAGGTGGCCCAGGAACTGGACGTCGTCCTGGTGAGCCTGGTCCTGGTCGACCAGGACCTTGCAGACGCGGAGAACCAGTCGGACATGGAGTTCTTCCGCTACGTGCGGGGCTGGGGCTCCTACGGCCCGCCCGACGCACCGCCGCTTTACGGCGCGACGGATGGCTATGTTTCGAGTGGGGTGTCGCCCCCCTTGGCGCCGCCCCCCGAGAACGCCGTGCGGATGGAATTCATCCTCCAGGTGCCCGAATACAACGGCGCCAACCAGAGCCGACTGCGCGGATTGATTGACTACGACGTGTTCTGGGAGGTCGAGGTGCGCGTCTCCAACTCGGAATCCCCGGAGGCGGGCCAGTGGGACGGCGCGAGCTTCCCGCTCTTCGCGGTGGAGAACGCCAGCCTGGTGCCGCCGAACCCGCCCGCGTTCGCGGACGCCGGCCAGGACCAGCTCGTCGCGGCCGGGACGACCGTGACGCTGGATGCGAGCCGCTCGTTCGACAGTACGAATCTGGGCTTCGATCAGGATGACGCGAACGTCTTCGAGAAAGACACGCTCGTCTACACCTGGGAGTGGATTTCTGGCCCGGAGCGCGTCGACCCGGTGCCGGCCGCCAGCAACGAGGCCAGCCAGGCCGAAGTGACCCTCGAGGAACCCGGCGAGTACGTGTACCGGGTCGCGGTGGAAGACGGGGTCAACCCCGTGCCGTCGCTGGACTCGGTGACCATCACGGTGGTCGCGGAACTCCGCGAGAACCGGGGCCCCAGCGCGATCATCTCGGATGACGAGGGTAACGTGGTGACGCTGAAAACGGTCAGCGCGAAGGTCGGCGACCGCATCTACCTCAGCGCGGCGTTGTCCTCGGATCCGGACAACGACGAACTCACATACCTGTGGCGTCAAACCAACGAAGTCGGCGGGGCGCTGATGACCGACGAGGTCTTGAACGACTTCCAGCCCTTGCTGGGCATCAATAGCATCGCCGTCTCCTGGGTGGCGCAGACGGAAGGCACGTACTATTTCGCACTGCTGGTCACCGACAAGCCGCCACTGGGGCTCAGCCCGCTCAGCGCCACCGCGTCCGTGACGATCGACGTGGGGCCCGCCAGCGCGGGCGCGCAGGCGGCCCGGCAGAGCGATCTGAACGACTCCGCGGCGGATGACACGGGCAATGTGGTCGCTCCGGTTGGCTGCGGCGGCGGCTCGCTGCTGCCCCTCGCGGTCGTGCCCCTCGCCCTGTACGGCATGCGCAGACGGTTCTAGGCGGCCAAGCCGAAAGTTAAGCGGCATTCGCGGGCCGTCGGCACAGTCACGCCGACGGCCCGTTGCTTTGCGTGGGGCTCGCCGCCGGGCACGGGGTCCATTCCGACTTGGGCCGGTGCTTCCAGCGACGGTGGACCCAGAGGTACTGCTCGGGCCAACGACAGATGGCCGCTTCCAGCGCGTAGGAGAAGGTCTGCGTGATCCAGTGCAGCGGGTCGGCCTGCGTGTCCCATTCCTCCGGCTGGATGATGCGCTCGACGCCGATGCGGTAATGGAACCCGCGCCGCACGCGAACAGCGTAGCCGACGACGATCGGCACGCGCTTGGCCATGGCCAGCAGCCCGATCGACTTGTAGGTGGACGCCTGGCGGCCAAAGAACTCGACGAACAGCCCCTTGCGACCGGCGTCCTGGTCCGCGATGAAGCACAGGGCGTGGCCGCGGTCGATGATGTCGCCGGCGATGGCGGTGACGCCCTTTTTGTACAGCAGGCTGAGCCCCCCCGCCGCGCGTGAGTCCATCAGGTAGCGGTTCAACAGCGGATTATCGAGCGGCCGCATGACCGCGGTGAGCGGCAGGCCCAGCCGGCAGATCGTGTAGCCGAGCAGCTCGAAGTTGCCGAAGTGGCCGGTGATGAGGATGCAGCCGCGGTCGGCGAGCAGCTCACGCAGGGCCGGTCCGAGGTGGTCGAGTTCGACGTGGCGGGCCCAGGACCACTCGCTAAGCACGCGCGGCGTCATCGCCAGCTCGACGAGGTAAAGCTGGGCGAAATGCTCGAACGAGCGGCGGGCAATGCGCCGCAGTTGGCGCTCGTCGTAGTGCGCGCCGAGCGCGGGGCGCAGGTTGTCGATGGCCCGCGCGCGGTGCCGGGCCATGGCTCCCCACCAGATGCGCCCCATCAGCCGGGCGGTGCCCAGGTTCATCTCGATCGGGAAGCAGCGGATGATGAGGATCCAGAAACGCACGGCGACGTAGATCGCCACGCGCCCGAGGGCCACGATCAGCGTGGGCGCCTCGGTGACCTCCAGCAGCGGTCGCGTGAGCGTCGCGAGCATCAGCCGGGCCCCATGGGGACCGTGGTGGGCGCGGATGACGGGCGCGAGGCGGGCGGCGCCACGGCCTGCGCGGCCGCCAACCGGGCCCGCAGTTTCTCGGGCACGCGCAATTCAGGTTCCGGAAACGGCGGCGGCCGGTTGCCGAAAAGCACGAACTGCCGATCGAGCGTGCCGCAGCGGGCCTGGAGCCACACGTGCACGGACGGCATGGCGCGGCCCTCCGCTGCCAGCTCGCCAGGCGCCTTGAGCAGCAGCAGCGCGAAGTCCGGCACCGTGGCGACAAGCAGCGCGGGCACCTCGCCGTCGAGCAGGCGAATGACCTCTTCGCCGGTGCGGCGGATTTCATAGTCCAGGTCGCGGCGGCCCTTCTGCTCGCGCAGGAGTGCGAGCTGATCGATGACCCGCGGGAAGCGGAGGTCGCTGTACCAGATGATACGTGCGTCATGGCTGCCCACCTGCCGCAGGCGCGGGATCAGCGCGGGATCGAGCTGTGTGCGCAACTGCGCCGCGAAATCCAGGAAGGGCCGCTGCGCCACGAACACCGGCAGCACGGCGGACCAGATCCACGCCCAGGTGAGCCACATCGTGCCGACCAACGCGCCGAAGGACGCGTGTTCGCGCCGACGCACATAGAGCCAGGCCGCGACGGCGGCGCCCAAGCTGAAAATGACCACCGCCACGATGTACGGCTGCCACACTTCGGCCCAGGTGAAGCCCTCGAACTGCCCTTGCCGCTTGTGCCAGGCGCGGAGCGCGAAGACGCCGCTGGCCAGCGCCAGCGGCAGCAATATCCACACACCCATCGCCACGTTGCGGTCGCGCACGGGCGTCGCCGGGCGGGACGGGTTGAAGAAGTCGGCCAGCTCGACGCCGAGCAGCATCAACAGCGGGGGCAGCGCCGGCAGGAAATAGCGGTACTCCTTGCCGGCGGAAACCGTGAAGAACACGAACAGGCCGGCGAACCACAGCCCGAGAAACAACGCGGCATTCCGGTCGAGACCGGGCTGCCGGCGGAAGACGCGAGCTACGGCCTGGGGCAGTGAAAGCGAAAATGGCAGGCAATACACCAGGGGCGGCACCAGATATACGAAGTGGAAGTACCACGCCCGCTGCCCTTCGACGTTGGGCAGGTCCCCGGTGAAGCGATCCAGGAACTCGACTTTCCACTTCGCCAGCGCGGTGGGTTCGAGAATCACGACGGCGATGGCCCACGGCAGCCACGGCAGCAGGAAGAGCAGCAGACCCCACAGGTGGACGCGGTCCACAAGCACGCGCCAGCGGCGCCGGACGAGCACATACAAGAACACCGGCACGCCGACAATCGCCAGCGGCATCGGCAGCTTGTAGAGCATGCCCAGGCCGGCGGCGAAGTACCCGAGGAACCAGAGCAGGATGCGCCGGCGGCCCGGCGGCTCCTGCTCCGCGGCCACCCAGAGCGTCGCCAGCGAGAGCGTGGTCAGGGCGGCCAGACCGAGGTCACTGGCGCCGCGATGCGACCAATAAAGTATGAGTATGCTCGCGGCTGACGCGAAGCCCGCGAAGACTGCGGCGCGCTCTCCGGCCACCCGCCGCGTGAACCAGAACACGGTGACGACGATCAGCAGCGCTGCGCAACCATTGGGGATGCGCGTGGAGACTTCGTCCACCGCGGCCTGCCCGCGCAGCCAGGTTGTCAGCATGACCGCCCAGTACGGCCCGGGCGACTTCTGCATGCGCGTTTCGCCGGAGAAACGAGGGATGATCAGGCTGCGTGGCGCCGGGCCGGTGTACATCTCGCGGGCGGTCTGCGCGACCCAGCCGTCGGTCGGCTCAAACCGGACCGCCGCACCAAGATCGTAGAACGCCAACAGCGTGGTCCAGCCCAAGAGCGCCAGGAACCAGGCCACGGTGCTCGGCCGCCACGGCAACACCGCCCCGAGCGGCGACGACTCGCCGGGGCCGGTGCTCACGCGGGCTTCTCCGGCGTCGCCAGGGCGGCGAGCGGCCCGTCGATCGCGCCGTTGACCTGCGCCATCAGCGCGACGTAGTCGGCCTGAGTGCGCATCAGGGTCTTCAGCGAGTCCTGCCCGGCCATCTGGGTCTCAAAGCTCTTGAGCTTCTGCTTATCAGCGACCTCGACGGGGCGGCCGGTCGCTTCCAGCTCCTGGATGTGCGCGATCTGACTCTGATAGTCCTGGAGGAGCTTCTGCGCGGCGGCGTCAGCACGCACGGCCCGCTGGGCCGCGTGATGGGCTTTGACGGTCGGATGGGCAGCCAGCGCCTCACCCAAGGCGCGAGCCTTCGCGAGAAGGTCCTGAATATCCGGCATGTGGCACCTGCTTTCGATTGCTTGTCACTGGCGTGCGGAATTGTAACGCCGCTCCGGAACGTGTACACGCGCCGGGCGCGGCGGCTCAGCGTATGCCCCACAGCAGGAGCAGAGCCCCGGCCAGCAGGACGCACAGCACGAGCCAGATGTGTCGCCGCCGCGGCTCGCCGGCGGACTGCACGATCCAGTCGCCGCAGTATGGGCAGCGGTCGACGAAATCCGGCACGGGGCGACGACAATGCGGACACGGGACCGTGGCGGTCTCGTCGTCGTCGCGGCTCAGGTCTCGCGCCTGGGGGCCTTCGGGATCCAGCTCGTCCCAGTCGTGGTCGCTGTCGTCGGGTGGTTCAACGCGGGTAGTCATTTCAACGCACGATCGGCAGGATACGCTTGAAGAGGTCGGTGCCCGACTCGTACACGAGCTGGAAGATCGCCGCCTCGACCGTGGTGACCGTTGCGCCGGCGGCGCGCTGCAGTTGGAGCGCCGTATCGCGGTCGAACGGCCGGCGCGAACCGACGGCATCCGCGAGCACGACCGGCCGCATCTGCATCGCGAGCAGGTCGAGGACGGTCTGCTGCACGCACACGTGCGCCTCGATACCGACGATCAGCACCTGCGGCCGCAGCACCGCCGACACACGCCGGCGGCAGGCGTCATCGGCGCAGAAGCTGAACGTCATCTTCTCGAGGCGTGTCGCGCCCTCGGCCGCCGCCAGCAGCGCGGGGGCAGTGTGGCCGAGGCCCTTTGGATACTGCTCGGAGATGGTAATCGGCAAGCCGAGGACGACGGCAGCGCGGATCATGCACTCCGCCCGCGCCAGCACGGCCTCATGTTCGGCGATCTGTGGCAGCAGCCGTTCCTGGAAATCCACCACGAGCAACTGGGCGTGCTCGCAATCCAACCGGTCCACGCGGAAGTTCTGCATCGGTCCCTGTCTCTCCAGCGGACGAGGCGCGGCGGCGACGGCCGCTCCACCGGCCGCCGGACCGCGCTGCGCCGCAGGGTACCACAATCCGCGGTGTGTCGCGCCTCCCCGGGCACAATCCTCTGGACGCGGAGTCCGAGCAGGGGTAGTATATGTGTGGTTTCGAAGCGAGGTCTTGGTCACGGATGGCGAGGTAGCCGCGATGGACCGCGAAGAATGCGCCATGCTCGACGGCGATGTCTTGGCGACCGCCTGTGGTTCCGACGTCGCGCTGATGGAGCCAGCCCTGAGCAGCGCGGTGTGTGAATCCCCCGCACCCACCGACATCACCCCCGCACAAATTATCGAAGCGCTCCTTTTTTCTGCTGACACGCCCTTGAGCGCCGCCCGCCTCGCGGAACTCGCCGGCATCGGCACGTCGCGCGACGTGCAGCGGTACGTCGCCGACCTGAACGAGAAGTACGCCCGCGCGGGTCTTTCGTTCCGCATCGAGGAGATCGCGCGCGGCTACCAGATGCTCACCCTGCCTGAGTACCGCCCCTGGCTGGCGAAGCTCAATCGGCAGCAGGCGCAGACGCGGCTCAGCGCGGCCGCGCTCGAGACGCTCTCCATCATCGCGTACAAGCAGCCGGTGATTCGCGCAGATATAGAGGCGATTCGCGGGGTCGGGTCCGGCGAGGTGGTCAACCGCCTCCGCGAGATGGGCCTGATCCGCATCGTCGGACGCGCGGAGATCGTTGGTCGCCCGATCCTTTATGGGACCACCCGCAAGTTCCTCGACGTGTTCGGCCTTGCCGACCTGGATGACCTGCCGCCGATGGAGACGCTCACATTGCGTCGCCCGCCGGTCAGCCCGGCCACATCCGAGGAAACCCCGGTGGCGGCAGCAGGCGCATAGCGTTACCGCTATGCGCAGCGCTGCGGTTCTCCAGATCACGCGATTTCGATTCTGAACCGATGTAAAGGGGGATGCTGGCTTGGCGTGGAATCGTGCGCGCGCTCGTCCCCCGCACTCTTGCTGCGCGCGGGGCGCTGCTCATCGCGATTGTCATCGCCGCGGTGGCGTTGCCGGCGTACGTCGCGCTCGGCTGGCGAATCCGGCAGGTCCGGGCGGAGACAACCCGGGACGTTGCCGCGCAGCTCGCCATCGCCCGCGATAGTGCCTCCGTCGGGGCCGGGGCGCTCACGACCGCACCGAGCGCACTTGGAGGCATCGACGAACCGGGCGTGGGCGATCTGGTTCTGGCCGTGGTGCTGGCGGCCGCCGGATTGCTGGCGGCGTTTACGTGGCTGCATTACGGCGTGGTCCGACCGATCCGAAACCTCAATCGGCGTCTGGTACTGTATCGCGACTCGCTCGGCGCCGTGGACGCGGACGGCGTGCCCCTGCGGGAAATCGAGGCCCTGGCGGCGTCGCTCGCGGACCTGCATAACGAATTGGCCCTGACGCAGAGCGAAGCGGACGACTTGCGGCAGTCGATCGACTCGCGCGTCGCGGCGCTGACGCACCACGCGACGCAGGCGCAGCGGATGGCGGAGCGCGCCGCCGACACGGACGCCCTCACGCAGCTCGACAATCGGCGCGTGCTGGAGCGCGAGTTGCCGACGGCGTTCGAAACCGCCCGGCGCACGTGCGCGGAGCTGTCCGTAGTGCTCTTCGATCTGAACGGTTTCAAGCAGCTCAATGACACGCAGGGGCACCGGGTCGGCGACCGCGTGCTGGCGTTCGTCGGGACACTCCTGCGGGCGATGGTGCGGGGGTCGAGCGACCGGGCGGTGCGGTACGGCGGCGACGAGTTCGTGCTGCTGCTGCCGAACACGACCCCGAGCCAGGCGGTGGAAATTGCCCGGCGTCTGGCAGCGCTGTTTGCCCAATGGACGCGAACACTCGAGGGCGTGACCCACAGCTTGGGGCTGTCGGCCGGCGTTGCGGGTCTGCAACGGCACGGGGCGCACTCAAGTGAGAACCTGCTGCGCATGGCGGACGAGGCGATGTACTGGGCCAAGCGCAACGGCCGCGGGGTGGCCACGCTGGACGAGGCCCGCGCCGGGCTTTCCGCTTGAACGCGACCGGCAACCGGCCTACACTGAATGCGGTGGTGTAAGCGGGCGCGTGGCGCGGGCGCTGTGGCGACCGACCCAGGAGTGGAGGAGACAAGAAGCAGCCACCGCGGATCACCATTTCGGTTGAGTGGCGGTCGACCCGGGCGGGTCTCGTTTATACGGGACGCCGGGGACCGGTGGGTCGTGAGAGTGCGCGTGTGCGCAAGATGCGGGATGGCGCCGACAAGTCTTCTGGCGCGTGTGGCACGGTTGCAGGGGGACGATGGAGACGTTGTATGAGAACGTGCGTGGTGCTGTGCGGCCTGGCCGCGCTGTTGGCCCTGACAAGCGCGGCGGCGCGCGGCGGGGTGATCGATTCGAACCTGGACGAGATCATGGCGTCCAAGGCGGCGGGTGAGACGGTCTCGACGCTCGTATTCCTCAAAGACCGCGTGGACGGCGCCGCCCTGAACGCGAGCCTGAACAAGAGCCGGGCGACACTCGCCGCGCGGCACGAGACGGTCGTGCGCGCGTTGCAGGAGAAGGCGCAGGCGACCCAGGCGGGACTGAGCGCGTACCTGGATGACCTCGTGCGCGCCGGCCGCGCGACCGAAGTACAGGCATACTGGATCGACAACTCGTTCCGCGTGGATGCCACGCCAGCCGAAATCCGGCTGCTGGCTGAGCGCCCCGACGTCGAGATCATTTACTACAACTATGAGATCGAGACGATCGCGCCGGTGGCGGCGAAGCCCGACACCCCCACGGCGCCCGACGAGGGCCAGCGCACGCCGGTCACCGGCGTCGTTGCGGTCCGCGCCCCGGAGGTCTGGGCGATGGGCTTCACCGGCGAGGGCATGCTGACGTCCACGCTGGATACCGGCGTGGACGGCAACCACCCCGCACTGGCCAGCCGGTGGCGCGGCCTGGACCCGCTGTACGCCGGCCACCCGCAGTGGGCCTGGTTCGACCCGCGGACAAACACGACCTTCCCGCAGTCATTTGGCGCTCACGGTACCCACACGATGGGCACGGTATGCGGCGGCGCGCCCGGCGAGCAGATCGGCGTGGCCCCGGGGGCACAGTGGATCCACGCGGCGGTGATCGACCGCGTCAGCATCCCGACGACCGTCGCCGATGCGAAGCTCGCGTTCCAGTGGATCATCGACCCGGACGGCAACCCGAGCACGGTCTGGGACGTGCCGACCGTCAACTCGAACTCGTGGGGCGTGACGACCAGCCACGGTTATCCGCCCTGCGATCAGAATTTCTGGAGCTACATCGACAACTGCGAGGCCGCCGGCATCGTCCTGCTGTTCTCGGCCGGTAACGAAGGCCCCGGGGCAGAAACGCTCCGCCGCCCCGCGGATCGCGCCACCAACGGCTACAACGCCCTGGCGGTCGGGGCCGTCGATGCCAACAACTCGTCGTGGCCGGTAGCGAGTTTCTCGTCCCGCGGGCCCAGTCACTGCACGCCGAACGGCAGCGCGGCGATCAAGCCCGAGATGGCCGCCCCGGGCGTCGCGGTGCGCTCCTCCGTCCCCGGCGGCGGGTACGAATCGTTCGGGTGGGACGGTACGTCGATGGCTTCGCCGCACGTGAACGGCGTGATCGTGCTGATGCGGCAGGCGTGCCCGGACCTGAGCGTGGATGAGATCAAGCAGATCCTGTACGACACGGCCCACGACCTGGGCGCGACGGGCAAGGACAACAACTACGGCTGGGGCATGGTGGATGCGTTTGAGGCGGTGAGCCTGGCCCTGAGCATGTGCTCCGGCGCGCCGCGGGCGCGTGATGCGCACTTGCAGAGCCCGGTGGAGACACCGCTGACCGTGACGCTGCTGGCGACCGACTACGACGGGCTGCCCGATCCGCCCGGCGCGCTGACCTACATCATCACGACGCTGCCGACGGCCGGAAACACGCTGACCGACATCGGCAACGGCCACGTGATCGAGGCCGGCGATCTGCCGTACAGCCTGGTAAGCTACGGCAACCAGGTGCTGTACACGCCTGCTCCCGGGTACTACGGCACCGACATCTTCCAGTTCAAGGCGAACGACGGCGGCACCCCGCCCGACGGTGGCGATTCGAACATCGCCACGGTCGACATCCTGGTCATGTATCCGGCGCCCGTGATCACGACCACCAGCCTGCCGCCCGCCACGCTGAACGGGCTGTACTATCCGGTGACGCTGACGGCGACCAACGGGCAACCGCCGCTGACCTGGAGCGTGTCGACAAGCGGCGCCTACACGCGCCTGCCGAACGGATTGACGCTGACCCCCGCCGGCGTGCTGAGCGGTATTCCGACGGAGTCCGGGACCTTCACCCCGACGTTCAAGGTCACGGACGCGCTCAGCCGCATCAATCAGAAGGTGATCCAGTTGCAGGTCAATATCGGGCCGATCCCGCCCATCGCCCAGTCGCAGAACCTCGTGACGGAGCCGGGCGGAGTTCTGAACGTGGTGCTGCACGCGGTGGATGACGGGCTGCCAAACCCGCCGGCCACGCTCGATTACATCATCACGGCCCTGCCGGCGCGCGGGCGGCTGCGCGACCCCGGCGCGGGCGCGATCCAGGGCGTGCCCTACATGCTGGTCAATCACGGCACGGTGGTGGAGTACGACGCGAACATCTACTACGTGGGCGCGGACAGCTTCACCTTCGTCGCCAACGACGGTGGCACCCCGCCGGATGGCGGCAACTCCAACCCGGGCCAAATCGCCATCGACATCGTGGCGACGCCGGAACTCGTGCACAGCTACCCGCTCGATGTGAACCCGGGCTGGGTCACCGAGGGCGCCTGGGCCTTCGGTAGCCCGGCCGGCGCGGGCACGCACAATCGCGACCCGGTCAGCGGGTACAGCGGCGCGAACGTGTACGGCTACAACCTGAGCGGCGATTACCTCAACAGTCACCCGGCGCGCTACCTGACCACGACGGCGATCAACCTCGGCAACGTGACGGCGGCGGAGCTGCGCTTCTGGCGCTGGCTGGGCGTCGAGCAGTATGACCATGCTACGATCGACGTCTCGAACGACGGGACAAGCTGGACGAGCGTCTGGGACAGCCTCGGCATGGGCTACAACGAGGCGGCCTGGAGCCCGCAGGCGTATGACATCCACGCCGTCGCCGACCGGCAGGCGGCCGTCTACGTCCGCTGGGGCATGGGGCCGACCGACTACTCGGTCACCTACCCGGGCTGGAACATCGACGACGTCGAGATCTGGGGCATCGTGCATCCGACCGTCGCGGGCGATCTCAATTGCGACGGCGAGGTCACGTTCGCCGACATCAACCCCTTCGTGCAGATCATGACGGATCTGCCGGGCTGGCAGGCGGCGAACCCCGACTGCCCAGTGTCCAACGGCGACATCAACGGCGACGGGCAGGTCGGTTTCGCCGACATCAACCCGTTTGTCAGCCTGCTGACCGGCCCGTAGGCCGGCCGTAGCGGAGAGTTGCGGAGAGACACCACGCGGGTGCCGGACGTGGGCAACAACGTCCGGCACCCGCGGTCGTTGGCGAATCGCCACGGACGGGTTACTTGCGGTAGAACTCGACAACAGCGTCTACAACGGCCTGTTGCTGCGCGTTCGTCAGTTCCGGGTACAACGGCAGGGCCACGACCTGCGCCGCGGCCTGCTCCGCCTGCGGGAAGTCCCCGGGCCGGTGGCCCAGGTCGCCGAAGCACTTCTGCAGGTGCAGGGGCAGCGGGTAGTACACGGCCGCCCCGATCTGACGCTGCCGGAGAAACTCGACCAGTTCGTCCCGCTGCCGCGCCCGCAACACATACTGGTGATACACGTGGCGACCGGTGATCTCCGGGGGCGGCTGGACATACAGCGGCGCGACGCCCGCCTCGGTCAGCAGTTCCGTGTAGCGGGCCGCCCGCCCCCGGCGCAACTGCGTCCACTGCTCCAGGTACCGCAGCTTGATGGTCAGCAAGGCCGCCTGCAGGGCGTCGATCCGGAAATTGCCGCCTACCTGGTCGTGATAGTACGTGTGGCCGCTGCCGTGGATGCGCAGCTTGCGCGCCAGCTCGAACAGGGCGTCGTCATCGGTGAGCAGCGCCCCGGCGTCGCCGAGCGCGCCGAGGTTCTTCGTGGGGTAGAAGCTCAGCGCACCCAAGCGGCCGAACGTGCCCGCCATGCGCCCGTCCGCCGCCGCCGCGCCGATCGCCTGCGCCGCATCCTCGATGACGGGGATCTGGTGTCGTTCGGCCAGCGCCATGAGCGGCGTCATGTCCGCGAGTTGCCCATACAAATGCACCGGCATGATCGCCCGCGTGCGCGGCGTAAGGCGTTGCTCCACCTGTGCGACGTCGATGTTGAAGGTCTGCGGCGCGATATCACAGAAGACCGGCCGGGCGCCCACGCGGACCACGGTGCCCGCCGTGGCGAAGAACGTGAACGTGGGGACGATGACCTCGTCGCCGGAGCCGATACCCAGGGACATGAGCGCCAGCAGCAGCGCATCGGTGCCGGACGAAACGCCGAGCGCGTGCCTGGCACCGCAGTAGCGCGCCAGGGCTTCCTCGAACGCGGTGACCTTGGGGCCGAGCACGTAGTAGCCGGACGTGGCGACCGCGGTCAATTCCGTGATCAGTTCGTCACGAATGCTCGCGAACTGGCCAGCCAGGTTCAGCGGCGGGACCGAGAGCGGCACGCGCGATGCGGCGCCGCCGGAGGGTGAAACTGCCATACCGAGTCCTCAAGTCCAGGCCGCGCCGCCCACACGGCGCCGCAGTCCAGACGCAGAAGGATACTCGCTGGCGGGCAGCCCGGCCACGCGCTGCCCGCTTTGCCGGGTGGGCGCCGCCGGCCTACGGCATACAATCGGGCATTGGTACGATGCCTCGCCCCCGAACGCGGGGAGAAAGAGAGTCCATGCGGTGGATGCGTGAAAGTTCGTGTGCCCTGCCATTGTGCGCGGCGGTTCTGAGCGCGCTGGCGACCCGGCCGGCCGCGGCGGCGGAAGTGGTCTTCGCCCGGCACCTGGCGCTCGCCCCCGACGGCGGCACGCTTGCGTTCTGCTGGGCGGGTGACATCTGGACGGTGCCCAGCGGCGGCGGAGCGGCGACGCGGCTGACCGTCCATCCCGCTAATGACCGCTGTCCGGTCTGGTCGCGTGACGGCACGCGCCTCGCGTTCGCGTCCGACCGCCACGGCGCCGACAACGTGTTCGTAATGAACCGCGACGGCAGCGCTCTGCGGCGGCTGACGTTCTCTGATCGCGACGAGATTCCCGCGGACTGGTCGCCGGACGACGCCTGGGTCTATTTCCACTCCCGGCGTGAGGGCGACATGTCGCGCGAGCCGCGGCCGTTCCGCGTCCCAGCGGCCGGCGGGCAGTCGTGGCGCGTCCTGGATTGTCACGGTGCAAGTCTGCGTTTGAGCCCGGATGGCGCACGGTTTGCTTTTGTTCGCGGCGCGACACTCTGGGGTCGGCGCGGCTATCGGGGCAGCGCGGCCTCCGACGTGTGGATCCACAATACCGCCGACGACTCGTTTACCCAGCTCACCGACTTCGACGGCCCCGATCGCGATCCGCAATGGGACGCGGACGGACGCACGCTCTACTTCCTGTCCGAGCGCAGCGGCAGCGCGAACGTCTGGCGCCAGCGGCTGGACGGCGGCCCGGCGGAGCAGATCACGCACATGACCGGCGAAGACGTGCGCGATTTCTCGCTCGCCGCTGATGGCCGGACACTCGCGCTGACGCACTGGGACAAGGTCTACGTGTTGTCGCCCGGGGATGCACTCGCGCGCGCGGTGCGGATCACGGTGCCGGACGATACGCCGCAGAATGACGTGGAGCTGAGGACATTTACAAAGGACGCGGACGAGCTGGCGCCGTCGCCGGACGGCAAGGAAATCGCGGTCGTCGTGCGGGGCGAGGTCTTCGTGCTGCAGACGCAGGAGGACAAGCCGACACGACGCGTGACGGAGGCGGCGGCGCGCGAGCGCGACGTGACCTGGTCGCCGGACGGCAAGGCGCTGTATTTCGTCTCGGACCAGGCCGGCCAGGAGGACATCTACCGCGCCGTTTCGGCCGAGCAGCCTCCGCAGCCGCTGTCGGATTCGCTGCGCTTCCGAATCGAGCGGGTCACCGATGATCCGGCCGTGGAGATCGACCCGGCCATCTCACCCGACGGCAAACAACTCGCGTTCGTGCGTGGGCGCGGCGACCTGATCGTGCGCGACCTTGCCAGCGGCCAGGAGCAGGTGCGCCTGACCGGCTGGAGCCGCCCGCGGTTCCAGTGGTCGCCGGACAGCCGCTGGCTGGCCTACCGGCGCGAGGATCGTGAAGAGAATGCCGACGTGTGGGTCGGGCCGGCGGACGGCCACGAGCCGGACGTCAACGTGTCGCAGCATCCCGACTTCGACGGCGAGCCCCAATGGTCAGCCGACGGGCAGGTGCTGGCCTTTACGTCGCGACGGGACGGCTTTGACACGGACCTGTATCTCGTGTTCCTGTCGCGCAAGCTCGACGAGAGCGCCCCGGTCGAACACGACGAGTACTTCAAGCAGCAAGGCGAGGCGCTCAAGAAGCGCAAACCGCCGAAGTCAGTCGTTGCCAGCGGCCCGATCGCGCTTGGCGGGGCGACATCACGCCCGGTGGAGTCGCAGCCCGCGACCAACCCAACCAGCGCGCCGGGCGCGCCGGAGAGCGCGGCGGGCGAGCTGGCGGGCAAGGTGCGCGCGTGGCTCAAGGGCTTTCTCGAAGAGCCCGACAAGCCGGACGGCGATGGCAAGGAACAAACCAGGAAAAAGCCGGCGCAGAAGTACGAATACGAGCTCGCCACCTGCTATCAGCGTATTCGGCGCGTGACGACGCTGCCCGGTGATCAGAGCGCCTTCGCGCTGGCACCGGATGGGCAGACGCTGGCTTTCGCATCGCGGCATGAGGGCGAAGAGAAGGTTTACACCGTCAAGTGGAATGGCAAGGATACGAAGCGGATCGTCAACGACGGCGCCCGCGGACTGCGCTGGTCGCTGGACGGCAAGCGGCTGCTGTACCTGAGGGGCGGAGTGCCGCAATCGTGCAGCGACAGCGGCAGCGACGCCAAGACGCATGCTTTCAAGGCCAAGCTGGCGATCGTGCGCTCGGAGGAGGCCGGGCAGAAATTTGACGACGCCGTGCGGCAACTCGGGCTGTATTTCTATCACCCGACCATGAAGGGGCTCGATTGGGCGGGGCTGGCCCGCAAGTACCGCGAGCTGGCATTGCAGACGCGCACGATCCACGAATTCAACGAGATCTTCACGCTGCTGCTGGGCGAGCTGAATGCCTCGCACCTGGGGATCTCCGGCCCGGGCGCCGGCGGCGAGGAGCAGGTGGGGCAACTCGGCTGCCAGCTCGACCGGGCGTATACTGGACCCGGGCTGAAGGTGGCTACGGTGATCCCGCGTACGCCGGCCGATCGCGCTGCCAGCCGCCTGGTGACCGGCGACGTCCTGCTGAAGGTGAACGGCGTGCCCGTGGGGCCGGAGCAGGCGCTGGACGCCGCCCTCATCAACACGGTCGGCGACGAGGTGGTGGTCGAGTACGCACCGGCAGCGGGGCGCCCGACGGAATCGGCGGCGGCGCAGCCCGCGACCGCACCCGCTACGCAGCCGGCGACGCGGGAGCTGGTCATTCGCCCGATCTCCAGCGGCGCGCTCGCGGGCCTCATGTACGACGCCTGGGTCGAGCAGAACCGCAAGTACGTTGAGGAGCACTCCGGCGGGCGCGTCGGCTACCTGCACATCCGCGGCATGGATGAGGGTTCCTTCCGCGTCTTCGAGCGCGACCTCTACGCCGCCGGCTACGGCCGCGACGGCCTCGTCGTCGACGTGCGCAACAACGGCGGCGGGTGGACGGCGGACTGGGTCATGGCGGTCCTGAGCGTACGCCGGCACGCGTTCACCGTCCCACGTGGCGGCGAGCCCGGGTATCCGCAGGACCGGCTGATCTTCTACGCGTGGACAAAGCCGACCACGATGATGTGCAACGAGCAGAGCTTTTCGAACGCGGAAATTGTTGCGCACGCGTTCAAGACGCTGGGGCGTGGTCCGCTGGTCGGTGCACGTACGGCCGGTGGCGTGATCAGCACCGGCAGCTACACGCTGATCGACGGCGCCCAGGTGCGCATCCCCGGCCGCGGGTGGTACACGTTGCCGGCGGGCGTCGATATGGAGAATAATGGCGCCGTGCCGGACGTCCAGGTACTCGTGACGCCGGCCGATGAGACCCAGGCGCGCCAGCCGCAGCTTGACGCCGCGATCGCGGCGACGTTGGCGCAGCTGGCACGTCCCGCGACGCAGCCCTCGCCGGCAGAGCGTGCGCCCGAGGATCGGTAAGTGCCCAGACGCAGAAAGCCACGGAAGGCGCGGCGCGGCGATGGCTGGTTCCTGCCCTGGCCCTACCTCATTGGGGCGCTGGTCGGCGGCGCGATCGTCGCGACTGCGCTGCTGTGGGTTGGCCAGCCGCTGCTGGACCGGCACCGGGCGAAGACGCTCCGACCACTGGACCCGCTGCGGACGCCCGCCCGGGAGTTCCCGTGGACCACGCATCCACCGGCGGCGTTCCCCGTGCCGCCCTACGCCCGCTTCCTGGAAGGCGTGCAGATCGTGTTGGACCCAGGGCACGTCGGGCAGCGTGATCCGGGGGGCACGTGGAAGCGCGGTCCAACGGGCCTGCGGGAAGCTGAAGTGAATTTGCGGGTTGCGCAGTTCCTGCGCGAATTCCTGGACGCGGTCGGCGCCAAGGTCGTGCTGACGCGCACCGAGGACCGCAGCCTGGACCTGCCGGACAAGGAGGATTTCCGGCAGCGCGCGGCGGTGGCCAACGAGCTGCGCGCCGACCTGTTCCTCTCCATCCATCACAACGCGAATGACAAGCCCGAGCCGAACTACACGTCCGTGTTCTATCACGGCGCGGCGGGAGACAATCCGGCCAGCGTGGCGGCGGGGCGCTTTCTGCTGGCCGGCCTGAATGACGCGCTGCGGCTGGAGACCCACCTCGAGTGCGCGTTGCTCAGCGACTTCGCCGTCTACGATCGCAACGGGTTCGCGGTGCTGCGCCTCGCCGAGGTGCCGGCCGTGCTGACGGAGGCCTCGTTTCATTCGAACCCGGAAGAGGAACGCCGCCTGCGGGATCCGGTGTACAACCGGCGCGAGGCGTACGGGTTGTTCCTGGGGCTGGCGCGCTGGGCGCAGGCCGGGCTGCCGCGCGTGGCGCTGCTGGAGCCCGGCAATGGCGCGGCGAAGCGCGGCGGCGAAGCGACCGTCGGCCTGGATGACGGCCTCAGCGCGCGCGGCGGGTGGGGCGCTGATCAGAATCGCATTCTGCCGGACTCGGTCGTGGTCCGTGTGGACGGGCAGGCGGCGCGCTTCCGGCTGGACTTGGGCAAGCGTCAGCTCCGTGTCACGCTGCCGGCGGTGAAGGGCGACACCTGCACGTTATGGGTGGATTTCGAGAACGTGTTCGGCCAGCACGTGCTGCATCCGGAGCTGCGTGTATCGCTGCGGGGGCGCTGATTTCTGCCGGGCCAATGCAGTTTCAGCGGCAGGGTGGTACGGGCGTCCGGCCCGTCGCACGAACGGGCAAGATGCCCATACCACCGCAAAGGAAAGCGGCCCGTCACCTCGCGATGACAGGCCGCGTTGAAGGCGAAACAGCAGGCCGTGTTTTCGATATGCTGCGTATCCGCCCGCACGACGGGCAGACCGGCCGAACTACTTCCAGTTGTAGTTGGTGAACGGACGGGCCGTCGGGGTCTTGGTCGTGGCGACCAGCCAGCAGTTGCCCTTGCCGCGCGTGACATCCTTGATCGCGCTGCCAAAGCGGGTCCGCAGATAGCGATACGCCGCAGTGGGGCTGGTGTAGGCCCAACGGTTGCCGAAGTGGGTGCAGAAATCGCGATTGGTGAACTTGTACACCTGCACGCCGTTGTTGATGTACTTCATCCAGCGGTTCGCGGTCGTCGGCGAGATGATGGTCTTCTGGCCGGTGCCCGTGAACTGGCTGTAGACGTTCCAGTATGAACCCATCCGCCACTGGCACTCGTTCCGCATGCCCCGATACTTCGGCGAGTTGCACGAATAGCTCGTCGTGGTCCGGGTGAAACGCTTGCCAGTGCGATAGGTCTTGCCGTAGTTCCTGCGGGAAGTCATCTTTCTCGGTGGCATAGGGCTCTCCACTTGGGCCTGCTGCGGTTCGCCGTGAAAAAACTCTCCTCCGAGTTATCGGGTAACTGGTCCGGCGAATTGAATAACGACGGCGCAAATTCCGACGGCTCGGGAACCCCGGGCCGCCCCTGTCGCTCCGCGCGCCGGGCCGGCGGGGCACGCGCCAACCGACTCGCCCGCCGGCTATGATTGAGGTACACTGCCGCAGCGCGGCGTCCGGGGCCGCGGCGCAGCGACCACGGCCGGCATTGCACGGAGGTTGGCACGATGCGGATAGATTGGCGACGTCAGGCCCTCGCCCGGCGGTCCGCGCCGCTCCGGCGGGGCTTACTGGTCAGCGGCCTGCTGGGCGTCCTGCTGGCGCTGAGCATCCCGCTGGCAGCACAGCCGGCCACTCGGCCCAGCCGCGGAGCCGTGCTGCCGATCCGCGGCGTCATCGATGACATCATGCGCGACAGCCTCGAACGGCGAATCGCCGATGCGCGGGCCGACGGGGCGACGACCATCATCTTCGAGATGGACACGCCCGGGGGCGCCGTGACCAGCGCCCTTGGCATCTGCCGGCTGATCAAGAATCTCCCGCCGGAAATCCGCACCGTAGCCTGGGTCCATCCCGAGGCGTACAGCGCCGGGGCGATGATCTCGGTGGCCTGCCGCGAGATTTGGATGAGCCCTTCGTCTTCGATCGGCGACTGTGCGCCCATCATGGTCACGCCCGTCGGCGGCGTCACCGAACTCGGCGACGCCGAACGCGCCAAGGCCGAGAGCCCCATCCTCCAGGAATTCCGCGACTCGGCCGTGCGCAATGGTTATGACCAGTTGCTCTCGCGGGCCATGGTGGCCGTCGGCGAGGAAGTTTGGTGGCTGGAGAACGTGAGCGATCCCGGAGAGCGGCGTTTCGTTACCACCGCCGAGAAGACCAAGCTGATCGATGATGTAGCGGCCGACGAGCGCGCCTGGAAGCCGGTCGAGAGCTACACGGACGCCATGACCGGCAAGGTTATCACAGTGACGCAGCCCGTCGACCGCGCCAACGAGCTGCTGACCATGTCACAATACGACGCAGTCGCGTTCGGCTTCGCGCGCGGCATCGCCAGCAGCCTCGATGACCTGTCGCAGAAGCTCGACCTGGCCGCGACACCGAAGGTGTACGAGAAGACCGGCTGGGAAGGTTTCGCGATGTGGCTCAATAGTCCGCTGATCCGCGGAATCCTACTGGTCATTGTGATGATCGGGGCCTACATGGAGTTCCAGTCGCCGGGGCTGATCCTGCCCGGCGTAACCGCCCTGATCGCCCTGGTCGTGTTCCTGGCCGCCCCCTACGCCGCCGGCCTCGCCAGCATCTGGACCATCATCGTCTTTGTGATCGGGGCGGTGCTCCTGGCGGTCGAGATATTCGTCATCCCCGGGTTCGGCATCGCCGGAATCCTGGGCATTCTGCTGATCGTTGTGGCGCTGCTGGCGTCATTCGTGCCCGCGGAGCCCGAGGCGCCGACGTTCTCGCTGCCGAGCCTGCAGGGCACCTGGGACGGTCTCGTGACCGGGCTGAAGGTGCTTATCGGCAGCATCGTCATCTCGATGGTGGGCATGGTGCTGGTGGCGCGCTACCTGCCTCGCTCGCGCATGGTGGCCGGCGTGATCTCGGCCAACCCGCAGGGCGCGGCGTTGGCAATTTCTGATGCGCATCCCGACGTGGCCCAGGTGGGCGACGTGGGCGTGGTAACTGGTGACCTCCGCCCCGGCGGCCAGGCGCGTTTCGGCCAGGAAGTGGTTGACGTACAGAGCCAGGGCGAATACATCGAGGCGGGTCGGCGCGTGCAGGTGATCCGCCGCGCCGGAATGACGATCGTGGTCGAGCCGCTGCCGCACGATGGCACGGCCTGATCCAGGGCCCATCAACACGAGGGAGACCGTATGCCAGAACTACTTCTGCTGGCGGCCAAGTCCGAGGCCGGCCAATGGCTGTGGATCGTCGGTGGGATCATCATCGTCATCATCGCGCTGGCGTTTTTCGCGCTGATTGCGAATTTCGGCCGGCTGTGGGTGACGGCGTGGTCCGCCAAATCGCAGATCGCCATGCGCGAGCTGCTGGGAATGTGGCTGCGCAAGGTGAACAGCACGGTCATCGTGCTGACCAAGATCCAGGCGTGGAAGGCCGGGCTGACCGACATCTCCACCGAGGACCTGGAGAACCACTACCTCGCGCGCGGCCGCGTGCCGAATGTCATCCAGGCGCTGATCTCGGCCCAGCGGGCGAAGATTCCTCTCGACTTCCGCACGGCCTGCGCGATCGACCTCGCCGGCCGCGACATCGTCGACGCCGTCCATACGAGCGTGAATCCCAAGGTGATCGACTGCCCGAGCCCGGCCGCCGGCCGCACGACGATCGACGCGGTCGCGAAGGACGGCATCCAGCTCAAGGTAAAGGCCCGGGTGACGGTGCGCACCAATATCCAACGGCTCGTCGGCGGTGCCACCGAAGAGACCATCATCGCACGTGTCGGCGAAGGCATCGTGTCCGCGATCGGCTCGGCCGGGTCGCACAAGGAGGTGCTGGAGAACCCCGACCGCATCTCCAAGGCGGTCCTCCACAAGGGGCTCGACGCCGGCACTGCGTTCGAGATCCTCTCGATCGACATCGCCGACGTGGACGTGGGCGACAACATCGGCGCCCGCCTGCAGGCGGACCAGGCCGAAGCGGACAAGAAGCGGTTCCAAGCCGAGGCCGAGAAGCGCCGGGCGATGGCCATCGCCCAGGAGCAGGAGAACAGCGCCCAGGTCGAAGCCAACCGCGCCCTGGTCGTGCTCGCCGAGGCGGAGATTCCGAAGGCGATGGCCGAAGCGTTCCGCTCCGGCAATCTCGGGATCATGGATTATTACAGGCTGAAGAACATCCAGGCGGACACGGGCATGCGCGACTCCATCGCCGGGCGCGGGCCGGCCGAGCCGAGCAAGCCGAAGACTGAATAGCAGACATGCTGACGCTGATTCCAGAAACGTGGTGCCTCGCCGCCGACGAAACGGGGACGGAGGAGCTGCTGAAGCTCGGCTTCGGCATACTGATCCTCGTCCTCGCGGCACTGGCGCAGCACTGGAAATCCGGCAAGAAGGAGCGATCGCAGCCGGCGCCGACACGGCCGGCTCCGCTCCCGCGGCCGAGGCAGCCCAAGCCCACGCCGCGGGAAGCAGAGGCCGAACTCATGGTGACGGTGCCGCTTCCGCCGCGCCCACCGATGCCACGACCCCCCATCGCTCGGCCGGCACCGCCGACCCGTCCCCAGGCGGAGCCGACCATCGAGGTCTATACGCCGGAGCGACTGCGCCGCAGCGTACGGCAGCGCAAAGTCCAGCAGGTAATGCCGGAAGCACCCCCGGTGCCCATAGCGAGCGCAGCTACCCTGGTCGCGCGGCCCGCGCCAAAGCCGACTGCCCCTGTGCCGACCGGCTCCCATCAGCAGCTCCTGCATATGTTGCGCAATCGAACGGACCTGCGGACGGCGTTCGTGTTATCGGAAATCCTGGCGCCGCCGGTGGCGTTGCGGGAGGATCGGCCGCGGTGAACTTTTGCCGCGATCTGTTCGGCCATGAGACACCGGACTATGGGGGACGGGCCTCCGGCCTGTCTGATGACCGACCAGAGGTCGGTCCCCCAGAACCAATATGCGGCGTACTCCCCGTTGCCAGCCACCTGACCCAATCTTTCGGTTTGCGCCGTACGCCGTCGCGGATAAACTAGGGGTCTTTTGAAGCTCAACCCGATGCACCCGCGCCGAGCCGCGAGAGTTTCGGCGTGGGCGGTGTCGTATTCACGCGCCGCGTGAATCCGTGCCCGCGGCGCCAGGGAGCACGTATGAGTACCGGCGGCAGTTACGATCCGCATGCGGTCGAGAGCGAGATCTACGAGTTCTGGGAGGCGGGCAACTACTTCCACGCCCGCGTCAATCCGGACAAGCGGCCGTTTGTCATCGACATCCCCCTGCCGAACGTCACCGGCGCGCTGCACCTCGGCCACGCGCTGAACAACACGCTGCAGGACATCCTCACGCGGCACGCGCGCATGCGCGGCTACGAGGCCCTGTGGATGCCCGGCATGGACCACGCCGGCATCGCGACGCAGGCGGTCGTGGAACGTCGGCTGAAGGAGGAGCAGAACCTGACGCGGCACGACCTCGGCCGCGAGGGGCTGGTCAAGAAGATCTGGGAGTGGAAAGAGCAGTACGGCGAGCGCATTCTCTCGCAGCTCCGCGGGATGGGCTTTTCGTGCGACTGGGAACGCACGCGCTTCACGCTCGATGAAGTCTGCGCGCGGGCCGTGTACGAGGTGTTCTTCCGCTGGTTCAAGGACGGGCTCATCTACCGCGGCACGCGGCTCGTGAACTGGGACGCCTTTCTGCAGACCGCCGTCGCGGACGACGAGATCGTGCATGAGACGGTAAAGGGGCATCTGTGGCACTACCGCTACCCGATCCTCCCGGCATCCGTAGCGGCCGACCCCCGAGTCGGCCGTAGTCTGCCGGAAGACGTCGCTCGCACCGCGCTAGCCCAAGCCGTCGTGCCGAATGCCAGGCTGGGCGTGGATTACCTTACGATCGCGACCACGCGGCCGGAGACTATGCTCGGTGATACCGCGCTGGCGGTGCATCCGGACGATGAACGCTATCAGCACCTGATCGGGCGGTACTGCTTGCTGCCACTCGTGAATCGGGCGATTCCGATCATCGCCGACGACATTCTCGTCAAGAAAGAGTTCGGCACCGGCTGCGTGAAGGTCACGCCCGGGCACGATCCGAACGACTACGCGTTCGGGCAACGGCATCCCGAGGCGGCGGCGATCAACATCCTTACGCCGGACGGGAAGATCAATCAGAACGGCGGGAGCTACAAGGGTCTGGATCGCTACGACGCGCGGAAGAAGGTCGTGGCGGATCTCGAGGCACTCGGGCTGATGGAGAAGATCGAGCCGTATGTGACGGAGGTCGGCCACAGCGATCGCAGCAAGACGCCGATCGAGCCGATGCTGAGCGAGCAGTGGTTCGTGAAGATGGGCGACCTGGCCGAGATGGCGATGGAAGCGGTGCGCGACGGCCGCGTGCAGTTCTTCCCCGCGCGCTACGCGCAGATGTATCTCGACTGGCTCGGTGAAAAGCGCGACTGGTGCATCAGCCGGCAGCTCTGGTGGGGGCACCGGATACCGGTGTGGACGTTGCGTGGTACGGCCGTCGACACGTTCCTCAAGCGCTGCGACCGCCACGAACTTACCGAGCAACTGAACCGATACATTGCTGGGGGGCTGTTGGCACACCAAGTACTGACAGAGCGGGGAATCACGCCCCACGCCGGGGTATTCGAAATTCACTCGGCCCGAATACACAGCTATTTCTGTCCAGCACCCCATTTCATCGCAGAATTCGAGACGTTCGCGCAGTCGATCGGAATGGAACGTGACCCGGACGTCCTCGACACCTGGTTCAGCTCGGCGTTGTGGCCATTCAGCACGCTGGGGTGGCCGCATGACGACAGGGATCAAGGGAACGAGGGATCAAGGGATCAAGGAGGACCTGCGCCGGGCGCGGGCCTCGATCCCTCGATCCCTCGCTCCCCCGCTCCCTCCCGCGCCGACTTCGACTACTTCTTCCCCACCAACACGCTGGTCACCGGGCGCGGGATCATCACGCTGTGGGTCGCGCGCATGGTCATCACGTCCCTCTACTTCACCAAGCGCGTCCCGTTCCAGCACGTCCACATCCACCCGATCATCCAGGATGGCCAGGGCCGGACGATGAGCAAATCGCTCGGCAACGGCGTCGATCCGCTCGACATTATCGCGCTTTACGGCACCGACGCCCTCCGCTTCACCATGGCCCAGATGGACACCGAGACGCAGGACGTCCGCATGCCCGTCAAGCCGGTGAAGCTGCCCGACGGCCGGCAGGTCAACAGCAGCGAGAAATTCGAGCTCGGCCGCAACTTCTGCAACAAGATCTGGCAGGCGGCGACGGGGTTTGTATTTCCGAACATAGAAGGGATCAAGGGATCGAGGGATCAAGGGAACAAGGGTGCCACTGCTCTTGAGCAGTGCTCCGGTGCCGCAGATGGAAACGGCTGGCCGCGGCCGCTGCGGCCCGATGAGCTCGCCATCGAAGACCGCTGGATTCTCTCGCGGCTCGGCGGGTGCATCGCCGAGGTCGATCGCCGGCTGGCTCGCTACCAGATCAGCGAGGTCGCCAACACGCTGTACTCGTTCTTCTGGAGCGATTTCTGCGACTGGTACGTCGAGCTCGTCAAGCCGCGCCTGTTCGGCAAGGACGACGCCGGCGTCGTGCAGGTCCACACGGACGATTCCGCCAACGCCGCGCGGCAGGTCCTGACCTGCGTGCTCGACCGGGCCCTGCGCCTGCTGCACCCGATCGTTCCGTTCCTCACCGAAGCACTCTGGCAGCAGCTCAACGAGCGCGCCCCGCAGCGCGGCGTAACTGAAATCCGCCCCGGCGAGCCCGCTTTGATCAAGGCCGCGTGGCCGGATGCGTCCGCTTTTCGCCGCGAGCCCGAAGTCGAACGCGAGATGGAGGCATTGCAGGACATCATCCGCGCCCTGCGCGACACGCTCGCCCGCATCAACACGAGCCGCGCCGCCGCGAAGACGCCTGCAATCGGCAAGATTCCGCACGCCGTTCTGCGGACCGATCCGGCGATATCCGAGGGTCTGCGCGACCAGATCGCGGTGATCCGCCGGCTGGGCCGCTGCGAGCAGTTGGAAATCGGCGCGGACGTGACGAAGCCGCCGGAGTCGGCGACGCAGGTGCTCCGCGGCGTCGAGGTTTACGTGCCGCTGCGCGGGCTGATGGACCTGGACGCCGAGCGCCGACGGCTGCAGAAGGACCTCGACGAGCTGCGCGGACACAGCGAGCGACTGGCCGGCAAGCTGTCGAATGAGGGTTTCGTCGCCAAGGCCCCGGCGGCGGTCGTCGAGCAGGAGCGGGCGCGGCTGGCGGAGATGAAGGATCGGCTGGCGTCGATCGAGCGAAATCTGGCGGATTTGCAGTGATGCGGTGCGCAGCCGCCGGCGTGTGAGTGCTCGTCGCACGCTGGGGCAAGACGGCGCGGCGCGCCGCGGGACAGGACGGCGTAACGCACGGCGGTGCGGGACGGCGTGACGCCCGCCGGGGCGGGGCGACGCCCGGCGCCGCGGTCGTCAGCCCGCCGCGCGATATCGGTCCGGGCCCGCCGGCGACCTCGTCAGGTCGCTGTTCGTGGAGGACTCGCGGACCTTGCGTCGAGGCCGGAATCTGGTAGGATGAGAAGTCCGTCCGTAAGGGCGGGACGAGACGGAGTGTAGCTCAGCCTGGCTAGAGCGCTTGGTTCGGGACCAAGAGGTCGCAGGTTCAAATCCTGTCACTCCGATCACGTAAGTGTAGCCGAACGCATGACTTAGCGTACCCGCCCGGCGTAGGGCGGTGCGGCCCCAAGAGGAAGGCACCCGGTAATTACCGGCTGACGCCCCCGGAGGTCGCACGCTGCCCCGCCGAACCCCCAGAAAGCACACCCCTGAAGCGCCCCCCTTCGTACCTCCAAATGCGGGTGATACAGACCGGTCCCCAGGAAGCCCTCGGAAGCCACGAGGCCATCATAGAATCGCGCGCGCCGAGCTTCTACCGCTCGTGACGCGGACTTGGCAACACGGGTGGATTCGATGCGCGCATTGGATGGTGATCGCCCAGGAGCTGTCGGTGCAGGCCGGTCTGACGCTGATCGAGAACGCGCGGCTGTTCGCACTCCTCGGCCTGACCGCCGGTGATGCGTCGATCCTGTGTTGGGACAACAAGTACCACTTCAGCCACTGGCGACCGGTAACCGCGATTCGCAGCGCGGACCTGGATGGCAACCCGGCGACGCAGCCGAACCCAGACTGGACGCCGCTGGTCACGACGCCCCCGTTTCCGACGCATACCAGCCGCCACAGCACGTTCAGCAGCGCGTGCGCAACGAGCCCCGCGGATTTTTCGGTCGGGACAACATTGCGTTCACCACAGCGTCCGAGAGCCTGCCGGGCGTATGGTGCAGCTTCACGTCGTTGTCGGAAGCGGCCGAAGAGGCGGGTCGAAGCCGCGTTTACGGCGGGATTCACTGGCAGTACGACAACGTGGCCGCGGCCGGACTGGCGCTGGGGCAGTGGGTGTTCGCCAACTTCCTGCGACCGACGGCGGTTCACCAGCCAGAGCTTCCGCCGCAACCACTGCCCCTCGGCGTCAGACGCGGCCACGACGCGCTCGCGGAGTGATGCGTCCCTACTGGTACAACTTGGGGCCCTGGCGCCAATCATGGTCCTTCTCGTGGCCCCACTCCAGCACCCGTGGCCGCCGTTCGCGGAGCCGCACGGATTCGATGCCGAGGTAGTAGCCTGTGGACACGTTGTGCTTGCCGACACACTCAAGCCGCAGCACGTACTCGCCGGGGTCAGGCCAGAAATCCAGCAGGTGGTATTCCCAGTTGTCGGTGTCGGCCTTGTAGAAGTCCAGGGGGCCGCCGAGCTTGACGCCGTTGAGCGTGGCCTGGTATTGGCCGAAGTCATTGCTGCGGGTCATGTTCAAGAGCAGGCGAAACGGGGCCTTCTCCTCGACGGTGAACGGTATCTCGATCCACGCGTTTGCGACCTGGGACGGCCTGTAAAGCACCTGGCCCTTGGTGTAACCCAGCAGTTGCTGAACCTCGGTCACGCCGTCGCCGTGGCGCACACCGCCGGGGACATCGGCGGCGTAGAAGATCGTGTCCAGGTTGGGCAAGGTGCGGTCACGGGCGTGCGGGGCGCGGGCCGCGAACGTCGGCTCACCCTGCTGGTACCAGAAGGCGACGCTGGAATAGTCGTCCTGCCGCTCGTTCCAGCTGTGGGTCTTGTACTCCGGGTTCTCGTCGGGCGAAATCCAGCCGTAATGTTCGATCGTGACTTTGATGCCGGTGTTGAACACCAGCGGGTCGTGAATGTGCCAGCGATAGGCGCAGGTGCGGCTGCCGACCACGCCCCACTGGTCGAAATACGGCGTTCCGAAGTACGGCGTGCTGGTCGTCTGCAGGCCCCAGGCCGAGAGGAAGTAGTCCTCGGTCCCCGTGCCCCAGATGGAGGCTTTCGACTCGCCGTCGATATAGATCTTCTCATCCCCCTCGCCAAACCACGACGGGCTGCGCGTGCGGACGCTGAGCACGGTGCCGACGTAGTGGCCCTTGCCCTGTGTCTCGAGGATCAGGTAGTCGCGCCCGCCGACCACCGGGTATTCCTGCCGGTACTGCGCGTAGAAATAGGGCGTGTCATCGGGCAGTGTGTTCAGCTTGATCCAGTCGATGTTGTAGTACAGCAGGCTGATCGGCTTCTCGCTCTCATTCACGATTTCGATGCGGATCGATTTGCGAAACGGCATGCGCCAGAAGCAGTTGTACGAGTCGGCGTCCTCGACGACTACGGGCACGCTAATGACCGCGCGGCGCTGGCCAAATCCGTTGGCGAAGAAGTCACCGACCGGGGCCTCGACGCCGGGGCGCTCGCGCCCGTCGTAGTAGATGCGAAGCAGCATTTCCTGGTGGTTCGCGGATCCGTTCTTTGCCCAGTCCTGGGGCTCCGGGCCGAGGAACGTCATCCAGATGTGCGTGATGACCCCGGGGCCCTGCTCGTCGAGCAGGACCTTGGTCACGCCGGGCGGCACACTCTGGTTGTCCGAATTGCTGTCGGGATCAAGTTCGCCGTGCGGATCATACTTGCCGTCGGGTCCGCGGCGATGCGACGACGTGGCGCGCCTGCTGCGGCCTTCCTGCGGGCGGGCGAGATCGTCGAGGTCGCCGGCAGGCGCGAAGGCGCCCGCCAGCCAGAGCAACCCTAGCAGCACGGTTGCAGAACCTGTTCCCCGCACGCGGGGCTGCGGCCTGTGGGACGGCGTGCGATCATGAAGCGGGTACGCGCTGATCATCGCGGGTGGCTCCTCTGGGTTCCGGGTGGTTGTGGCGACAGAAGTCGCGCGCAGCATAGCGCCGCACCTGCTGGGCCTCAAGGACACTGACGCGCGGCAAAACGCCCACGACACCGGCGTCTGGCGGCGGAAGGTGCACGCGAAGCATGGTTTCGGTGAGACGCAGCCGCCGGATACGGCAAGTCGCTTGTCCGCCTGCGTACAGGAACTCCCAAATCCGCTTGACGTCCGCAGATTCCGTGCTATATTAGGTTTTTGTTAGCATGCAGTCCCCGGGGCCGGATGAGGGCAGTACCCAACTGGCAGCGCGCGGCCCGCCGGTCCCCTGGACGTTGCCGGGGACGAGCTTCGCCTTGCGCGTACGGGGAATGGTACATGGCAGACGGAGTGCATGAACGAGTGGCCCGGCCAAGCGCACCGCGGACGGCCGGTTCGACGGCCAACCCGGCCCCGGCCCTGACCCCAGCCGTCATCCAGCGCGGGTCGGCCGAATCACGTGCCCGCGCTGCTCCCACCGGCCACGGCGCTTCGGCCGGGTTCGCAGCCAATCGCGCGACGCCGCGTGGCGAGCCGGCTCCAGCGGCGGCTTCCGCCCAGGCGCGCGACGTATTGAAACGCGTCTTCGGTTTCGACCAGTTCCGCAATGGCCAGGAAGCCGTCGTCACGCGGCTGTGCGCCGGCGACAACGTGCTGGCGGTCTTTCCCACCGGCGGCGGCAAGAGCCTCTGCTACGAGTTGCCCGCCCTGCTGCTGGACGGGCTCACGGTGGTCATCTCGCCGCTGATCGCCTTGATGAAAGACCAAGTGGAGTTCCTGACGGCCCACGCGGTGCCAGCGGCCCGGCTCGATTCGAGCCTGAACCACGAGGCGGCGCGCGCCGTGTACAGCGACCTGGGCGCCGGTCGGCTGAAACTCCTGTACGTTTCGCCGGAGCGTTTCGGCAGCGAGCGCTTCGTGCACCTGCTGCAGCGGCGTCGCATCGCGCTGCTCGCGATCGACGAGGCGCACTGCATCAGCGAGTGGGGCCACAACTTCCGTCCCGACTATCTGAAGCTGGCCCGCCTGGCAAAGGAGCTCCGGGTTGCGCGCGTTCTCGCGCTGACGGCAACCGCGACACCCGTGGTCGCCGCCGACATCGCCCGTGAGTTCGGCATTGCGGCCGAGAACATCGTCCATACCGGCTTCTACCGACCGAATCTGCGGCTCCGCGTGACGCCGTGCGCGGCCGAGGAGCGCCCGCAGTTGCTCCTGGCGCGGCTGCGCGCGCAGCCGCCCGGGCCGACCATCGTCTACGTCACGCTGCAGCGCACGGCGGAGGAAGTCGCGCAGCGCCTGTCCGCGGCGGGGTTCACCGCGCGAGCGTATCACGCGGGGATGGAGGCCGATGCGCGCCACGCGGTGCAGGATGCGTTCATGGCGTCCGACCACATGATCGTGGTGGCGACCATGGCGTTCGGCATGGGCGTGGACAAGGCCGACATTCGGCACGTCTACCACTACAACCTGCCCAAGGGTCTCGAAAGCTACATGCAGGAAATCGGGCGGGCGGGCCGCGACGGGGCACCGGCGCAGTGCGAGCTGTTCGCCTGCACCGACGACGTCACGACACTCGAGAACTTCTCCTACGGCGACACACCCACGCAGGCGGCCATCGACGCGCTGCTGACCGAGTTCCTGGACGGCGCTGAGCAATTCGACATCTCGGTGGACGAGCTGTCACAACAGTACGACGTGCGTCCCCTCGTCGTCGAAACGCTGCTGGCCTACCTGGAGCTCGAGCACGTGATCCACGCCACCGGGCCGTTCTACACGACGTTCAAGTTCCAGCCGCGGCGGCCGACACAGGAGATCCTGCGCGGCTTCGATGCGGAGCGTGCCGCGTTCCTGCGGGGCGTCCTGCAGCATGCGCGCCAGGGACGCACCTGGTTCACGCTCGAGGTCGACGAGGTCAGTCGCACGCTCGGCGAGCCGCGCGAGCGCATCGTCAAAGCGCTCAGCTACCTGGAGGAAAAAGGCGACCTGGTGCTGGAAGCCACCGGACTGCGCCACGGCTACCGTCGGGCGCGCGGGTCCAGTGACCGTGCCGCGCTGGCAGCAGCGCTGGCCACGCGCTTCATGCGCCGGGAAGAGCACGACGTCGCGCGCATCCGCCGCGTGTGCGCGTGGGCCGCACATGACGGGTGCTTGACGCAGCATCTGCTGGAGTACTTTGGCGAGAAGCGCAACGCCTGCGGGCATTGTGCGCGCTGTGACGGTGAAGCCGCCCGTCCGCTGCCGCTGACACACCGGAATCCGGTGCGCGAGCCGGAAGCAGCGCGCCTGCGCGCGCTCCGCGCCGAAAAGCACGCCGCACTGGCCACGCCCCGGCAGCTCGCCCGGTTTCTTTGCGGTCTGTCGTCACCGGCAACCACGCGGGCCAGGCTGCGCACGCACCCCGCGTTCGGCCTGCTCGAGACAACACCGTTCCAGGAGGTGCTGGCGTTCGTGGAGCAGCACAGCGCGGAGCGCGTGCCCGCGGCCGCATCGGATCGACGACCCACGCCCGGCACGGCGCCGCAGCCCCGGCGCGCTGCAGCGCGAGGCTGACACGGCTGGCGATTACCGCGCCGCGTGCGGCGACACGACAGGTCGGCACCACACGCCGCCCGCCGCCAATGCAGCCACGGCGTAGGCCACCGCGGCCAGGATGACCACGGCGCGATAGCCGGCCGTCATCGCCACGGCGATCGCCGCCGAAGTCGCGACGACCGACGCGACGCCGTTCACGCCCCATCCCCAGCAGACCCACTCGGGACGCTGCCGGTCCAGTACACGTATCGCAGCCGGCATGGGCAGGCCCATGCAGAACCCCGCCGCCAGCGCGACAATTAGTAAGCTCAGCAGCCCCTCCCAAGCCGCGGCAGCAGGCGCCCAGCCCACCAGCCGCAACAAGACGACCAGCGCAGCCACCGCGGCCGGCGCCAGCCACAGGTGCCGCCGGACGAGCCGCAGCCCCGTGAGGCTGCCCAGCCCGCTGACCACCAGCAACCCGCCGATCACCAACGCGCTCGCGCGGACCGGATCGCCGATCCAGTGAATCGCCCGGCTAATCAGCGCCATCTCCACCGCCATGAACCCGCAGCCGATGCCGGCGAAGTAGAGGATCATTCCCAGCAGTGCGACGCCGGAGCGCGGCGCATCGGTCGCGCCGCCTCCCGGGTTGTCCGCTACTGGCGTGCGAACCCGGCGCCAGCGCAATTGCCAAATCAGCAGCGGGACCAAAACCAACAGAAGCGCCGCGCCCGTCCCGACCACCAGCGAGACATACAGGAACAGCCGCCCGATCTCCGCCCGAGTTAGCCACAGATCGCCGTACGCCGCCCGTAACGCCGGCAGCGCCGCCGGTTTGTAGAAGTCCCAGAAGAACGGCTGGTCATCGTGCGTCGGCCGGACATTCAACAACCACGCGTCGAAGAAGTGTACGCGGCGCGGTGACAGAATCTCCGCGGCAGCGAAATGCAGCCAGTCCACCGGCGCGCCGGGCGGACCGCTCAACGCGTCCGGCTGGTTGACCTCGTCAGGCGGCAAGCCGTCGTACCACACCGGCGTCAGGTTGAAATCGTGAATCGCGGTCCGCAACGTTTCGCGGCGCGCATCGGTCAACGGCGACCGCGCGGCCAGCGTGCATACGCCGAGGTAGTCGCGGACCTGGATCATGTGCCGCGCCGGCTCGGTTACGCCAATCGACTCCAGCGCGGCAACCAGCGTGGCAAACAGGCGGATGTTTTCGCGCGCCGGTTCCTGAACACCGCGGGCAACGGCCACCAAGCCGTCATCACGCAGCGCGCGGAGACACGCGGCCAGCCCCTCCACCGTCGCCAGATGATCCTCAGCCAGCCCCCGCACGCCAGCGCTGCCGACGCCCAATCCCTCCAGCGCGACGATCTGGATCAGGTCGTAGCGCGAGTCTGACAGCGATGCAAGGAACTGGCGCGGATCCTGAGCCATCACGCGGATGGCCGGAGCGTCGTACACCCCACCACCCCAGCGGCGCACCAGCGCGACCACGCCCGCATTGGGTTGTACGACGTCGATGCCTACCGCTTCCCGCCGCCGCGCGAGCCACACATTCGCGCCGCCCGTTTCGCCGAGCAGCAGTACGCGCGGCGCGCCCTCGATCAGCCGATACGGCAGCGCCATCAGCGTGCCGTCCAGCACACCGGCCTGTTCCGCCGACGTGATGCGCAGCACCGAGCCGGCCGGGTCGCCGTTGACGACCAAGCTGTACATCGGCGGCGGGGCTTCCCGCAGCGCCAGGAACGGCAGGTCGTGAAACAGCGGACTTTCGTAGAGCTCGACGTAGCCATGCGGATCGGCACGGCGATCCACGCGTTGTGCGGAGCCCTGCGCCGCGAGGCGCCGCAGGTGGGCAGCGTATTTGTACTCGTCATAGCGCGGCACCAGCGGCCAGACGATTTCCGCGCTTAGCGCCACTGCCGCCAGGACGAGCACGGGCCAGATGTGTCGCGGCGCCCGCCGCTGCAGCGCCGCAGCCAGCGCCCCGCCACCCGCCAGGGCCAGGGCCGGCCAGTATCCCTGCTCCGCGCCGCACGTGGCCCCCAGCGCCGCCGCCAGTAGCGCGCCGGCGCCGCTGCCGAACAGGTTGCCGGCGTACACGCGCCCCACGCGCTCCCCTGCCGTCAGCAGCGCCGCCCCGAGAAACAGCGCCCCCACCAGAAACGGCACAAGCACCACCAGCCAGTACAGGACCCACCAGCGCGCCTGCAGCCACAAGTCCCCCGGAATGAAACGCGCGCTCACCGGCAGGACGGCCGCGACTCGTGGCATGCACATGAGCGCCGCAAACAGGCCGCACGCCAGCCAGTACAGGGCCCGAGCCGGCCACGCTCGTACGCGGCGTTCGACCAGTGCCAGCACACTGCCGCTGGCCCCGAAACCCAGCAGCGCCGCGCTGATGACCAGGTACCCGAAATGGTGCCAATGCTCGAGCAACAGGCGGCGCATGAGCGCGACTTCATAGGCAATGACCCCCGCACTGATCAGCGCCACAGCCACGCTGAGCGCGGCCCCGCCCCCGGATGCAGCCCGGCTCGCCGGCCCCGGCCTCATTTCGCCTGCATCTTGCCCGTCATGGGCACGAAACGTACCGGGATGATCGTCCGGCTGCGACGCCCGCCGTCTGCCTGCTTCGTGAGCACGATCAGTCGCTGCGTTTCGTACACGCCGCCGATCGGAATCACCATGCGGCCGCCAGGCTTGAGCTGGTCCCACAGCGGTGGCGGCACGTGACCGGCCGCGCACGTCACGATGATGCCGTCGAATGGCCCCGCTTCGGCCCAGCCATCGTAGCCGTCGGCGCACCGTGTCTGGATCGTCTTGTACCCCAGCCGCGCCAGCCGCTCCGCCGCCTGTTTGAGCAACGGCTCGATGATCTCGAGCGAATAAACGTAGGGCGTCAGGTCAGCCAGCACCGCCGCCTGATAGCCCGAGCCCGTGCCGATCTCGAGCACCTTCGCACCCGGCTTGAGATCGAGCAGCTCGGTCATCAGCCCCACGATGTACGGCTGCGAGATCGTCTGGCCATGCCCGATCGGCAGCGGCGTGTCGTCGTAGGCGCTGCGTCGCCGCTCATCGGGGACGAATTCGTGGCGCGGGACCGCGCGCATCGCCGCCAGGACGGGCTCAGCCCGGACGGGATCGCGAAAGGCATCGTCCCCGGCGATCTGCGTGGCGACCATGGCGTCGCGCTCGCGCTGCCGGTCGGTCACCCGCGGCCGGGGCCACTCCAGCCGGCCATCGGCGTCGCGCGTCACCAGCGGCAGCTCCGCGGTCGGTTGAGTGGCCGCCGGCTGCGTCGTGGCCACACCCGGCGAAGCCGGCCGGCTGTCGGTGGGCACCTCCGGCACCTGCGCGCAGACGCTGCGCGGCAGAAGCGACCATTCCGGCCCGATAACGACCAGTAACGCGGTGGCCACCACGACGCGGCAAGGTCGCGCCTGAAGTCGCCGGCCCCCACTGGATGCAGGAACTCCAGGTCCGCCCGTGTACCATCCGCAGCGCGACATGAACTGGCCAGCCCGGACTGGCATGACGTGGCCTCCGGACGCACCGACCAACATTGTACCGCGCGACTCCGCATGCACAGCCCCCCATTCGCCCCCCCTGCGCGGCCGCAATCGCCGCGTGCGCCCGGCGTTATGCTTCTGGTGGCTGGGTGCATTCGCATCGCCGGCAACATCCGATTACTCTCTTATGAGCCCCGTTGGGTCACAGATCATGCGTCTGCGCTTCACCATCGTGACCGTGTCGGCGGTCTGCATGCTGGCCGCGACCGCATCCGGGGACTCACCCTACGAACGCACGGACTGGACAACCCCCGCGAACGCGGTCGACGAACACGTACTCGCCGTGCTGGCCAAGCGCGGCCTAACGCCGGCCAACCCGTGCTCAGACGAGGTGTTCGTTCGGCGCGTGTACCTGGACGTGATTGGTACGCTGCCGCAGCCGGCGGAGGTGACGGCGTTCCTGGAGGACACGCGGCCGGACAAGCGGGCCATGCTGATCGATGCGCTGCTGGCGCGCCCGGAATTCGCCGACTACTGGTCGCTGAAATGGTGCGACCTGCTGCGGGTCAAGGCGGAGTTCCCCATCAACCTCTGGCCGAACGCGGTGCAGGCGTACCACCGCTGGGTACACGACGCGCTCGCGCGGAACATGCCCTACGATGAATTCGCCCGTCAGCTCCTGACGTCCAGCGGCAGCAACTTCCGCGTGGCGCCCGTGAATTTCTACCGCGCGCTGCAGGGACGCGAGCCGGCGACGATCGCCGCCGCCGTGGCGCTGACGTTCATGGGCACGCGGGTGGAGCACTGGCCGGCGGACCGCCGGCGGGACCTGGAGGTGTTCTTCGCACGCGTCGCGTACAAGACGACGGCCGAGTGGAAGGAAGAAATCGTCTACCTGGATCCGACGCCGGCGAAAACGCGCGCGGCGGTTCTGCCGGACGGCACGGCGGTGCGGTTGGAGGCGGGCAGCGACCCGCGCCGCGTGTTCGCCGACTGGCTGATCCAGCCTGGGAATCCGTGGTTTGCGCGGGCAGTCGTGAATCGCATCTGGGCCTGGCTGTTTGGCCGCGGGATCATCCACGAACCGGACGACCTCCGACCGGACAATCCACCTGTGAACGCCGCGCTGCTTGCGTGCCTGGAGCAGGAACTGGTCCAGGCCCGCTATGACTTGCGACACGTTTACCGCCTGATCCTGAACTCGCGGACCTATCAGCAATCCGCGAAGCCCCGCACTGCCAGCCCTGACGCGGAGCGGCTGTGCGCGTGCTATCCGATCCGCCGGCTCGACGCGGAGGTGCTGATCGACGCGCTGAACCAGGTGTTCGGCGCGACGGAGGGCTATTCCAGCGCGATCCCCGAACCGTTCACGCATATCCCGGAACGCGAGCGGACCATCGCGCTGGCCGATGGCAGCATCACCAGTCCGTTCCTCGAGCTGTTCGGCCGGCCAGCGCGGGATTCGGGCCTGTTCTCGGAACGCAACAACCAGCCCAGCGACGCCCAGCGGCTGCACCTGCTCAACTCGAGCCACATCCAGAAGAAAATCGCGGAAAGCGAGCGATTGCGCGCCATCCTCAGGTCCAGCGGGCGCGATCGGCGGGCCGCGGTCCGCACCTTGTACCTGCTGATGCTATCGCGTGCGCCGACAGCGGCTGAGCTGAGCGCCGCGGAGGCGTACTTCAACACGCCGCGCGTGAAACCCCGGCAGGCTCTGGACGACCTGGCCTGGGCCTTGATCAATACGAAGGAATTCCTGTACCGGCATTGAGTGGAGCCAGATCGCCGTGGCCGACCAAGCCGCCAGCACGAATCCCAAGTCTCCCGCGAGCGAGCTCACGCGCCGTACGCTGCTGCGCTGGGGGCTGCTCGGCGCCGCCGGCATCGCGGGCCTGAGGAACAGACCCGTCGTGGCACAGTCGGTAACCCGGACGGCGCCCGCCAAGGCGCTGATCCAGATCTGGATGTGGGGCGGCCCGGCGCACCTGGACACCTTCGACCCGAAACCCAAGGCGGGCTACGACTACTGCGGCCCACTGGACAAGCCAATCCCCACCAACGTGGACGGCATCCAGATCGGCGAGCTGTTGCCGCAGCTCGCTCAACAGGCCGACAAGTATTCCATCATCCGCAGCATGACGCACGGCGTGAACGCCCACGAGACGGCGGCCTACCTCGTGCAAACGGGGCGCAAGCCCGGTCGGCTGGTTTATCCCGGCGTCGGCGCCGTCGTATCACTGTTCAAGGGCTACGATCACGGCTACGCGGGCATCGTGCCCCCCTATATCGTGCTGACCGAGCCGCAGGGACGTTTCTCGGAGGCCGGCTTCCTCGGGCACCGCTACAAGCCGTTCGCCACCGGCGGCGATCCGAATCAGCAGCGCTTCGCGGTCGAGGGCATCATCGCGCCGGGGATCTCGGACGAGCGCCAGCTACGCCGGCGCGAGCTGCTGCAGGCGCTCGATACGCTGGGCGCGGCCCTGCCCGGTCATCCCGAGTTCGCGCTTTTCGACCAATGCGGCCAAGACGCTTATGGCCTGCTGTTCGGCGCAGCGCGCCAGCTTTTTGACCTCGCGGAAGAATCGGACGAATTGCGCGACCGCTATGGCCGCAACACGTTCGGACAGTCGTGCCTGGCCGCGCGCCGCCTGGTCGAAGCCGGCGTGCCCTACGTAACCATCAACTACAAAGGCTGGGACACGCACAAACAGCATTTTCAGACCATGCGCCGCAAGCTGCCCGAGCTGGACCAGGGCTTCGCCACGCTGCTGCAGGACCTGGCCGACCGCGATCTGCTCGCGACGACGATCGTCTGGTGGGGCGGCGAGTTCGGACGTACGCCACGCGTCCAGTGGGAGCCGCCGTGGAATGGCGGCCGCGGCCATTTCGGTCCGTGCTTCAGCACAGTGGTCGCCGGCGGCGGGTTCAAGGGCGGGCACGTCGTAGGCGCATCGGACGAAACCGGCGAGACGGTGGCCACGCGACCCGTGCATCCCGTAGACCTGATCGGCACCTTCTACGAGCTGCTGGGGATTGATCCCGACGGGCCGCTGCCGAACGCGCGCGGACTGGACGTGCCGGTCCTGGCACCCGCCGACGAGGGCATGGCGTCGGGCGGCCGGCTGCGGGAGATCATGAATATATGAGTCGTATCCGGTACGCATGCCTGGCAGTGCTGTGGCTGTGCGGTGCGGCGGCGTTGGCCCAGCAGGAGCGCCGTGAGCCACACATCAGCTATCTGTACCCCGCGGGCGGGCGCCGGGGCACGGTCGTACAGGTCACGGTGGGTGGCCAGAGTCTGCGCAGCATCACGCGCGCGCACTTCACGGGCGCTGGGGTACATGCCAAGGTCCTCGCCACGTATCCACCGGTCATCAATATTCAGCCCGAGCAACGTGAAGCACTCGTCCGCAAGCTTCGGGTACTGATCGCGCAGCGCTGGGACGAACTGCGCGCTGCGGGTCGCGTCGGCCCCCGACCACCCTGGCGGGAACTGCTGCTGCCCGGCGGAAACCGCCCGCGACGCGCGAATGGAGAGGAGTCCGCCACCTCAGCGCCGGCCGCCCTGCCCGAGCACCCGCTGCTGTACGACCTGGACAAGAAAAGCCTGCGCGAGCTACTGCACATCCGGCACGCCATGGTCAACCTGCGCAAGGGACAATTCAACGCGCAGCTCGCCGAGTCGGTGCTGCTCGAGGTCACGATCGACCGCGACGCCGCGCTGGGTGACCGCGAGCTGCGGCTGCGCGGGCGCCAGGGCCTGACCAACCCGATGGTCTTTGAAGTGGGGGCCGCGCCGGAGACCATCGAACTGGAGAGCAACGACCCCGGCGCGACCGCGATTCTGCCGCCGGAGCCGCCGCTCACGCTGCCTGTCGTCCTCAACGGTCAAGTCATGCCCGGCGACGTCGACCGCTTCCGCTTCCACGCACAGGCGGGCCAGCAGCTCGTCATCGCGACGTCCGCCCGGCGGCTGATCCCCTACCTGGCCGACGCCGTTCCGGGCTGGTTCCAGGCCACGGTTGCACTGTACGACTCTGAGGGTCACGAAGTTGCCTTCGCGGACGACTACCGCTTCGATCCCGACCCGGTGCTGTGCTATGAAATCGCCGCCGACGGCGAGTACGAGGTCGAAATCCGCGACGCGCTCTATCGCGGACGCGCGGACTTTGTTTATCGCATCAGCGTAGGCGCGCACCCGTTCATCACGTCCATGTTCCCGCTGGGCACGCGCGCCGGGCACAAACGCTACGTCGCAATCGACGGCTGGAACCTGACGACCGATCGGCTGTACCTGGACCCGCAGCCGGACGCCGAGGGTCCGCAACACAAACACTGGGGCACGGGCCGGCGCGCCTCCAACCGCCTGACCTACGCCGTGGACCAGCTCGCGGCCAGCCCGGAGGCCGAAACGAACGATACGCCGACGGAGGCGCAGTTGGTCACCCTGCCGCGCATCCTGGACGGGCGCATTGCGCCACCGGGCGACGTCGACGTGTTTCGATTCAAGGGCCGCGCGGGTGACGAGGTGGTCGCGGAAGTGCAGGCCCGCCGGCTGAATTCGCCGCTGGACTCCCTGCTGCGCCTGACCGACGCGACGGGACGCGTGCTCGCCTGGAACGATGACCACGAGCAGGTGGACGGCGTGCTCTACATGGACGCGGGGTTGCTCACGCACAGCGCCGATTCGTATCTCCGCTTCAAGCTCCTCGCCGACGGCGAGTACTTCGTGCAACTGACCGATTCGCAGGGACAAGGTGGACCGGCGTACGGCTACCGGCTGCGCGTGGGACCGCCCAGTCCGGATTTCGCGCTCCGCGTCACACCCGCCAGCATCAACGTGCCCGCGGGCGGCACCGTGCCCATCTGCGTGTACGCTTTGCGCAAGGATGGATTCAACGGCGACATCGAGATCACGCTGCGCGGCGCCCCGCGTGGGTTTCAGCTCAGCGGGGCGCGCGTCCCCGCCGGACGCGACCGGATCCGCATGACGTTGACCGCGCCGGCCAAGCCGTCCGACGAGCTTATCGTTCTGCACCTGGAGGGCCGCGCCGTGATCAACGAGACCGAGGTCCGGCACCCGGCTGTTCCGGCCGAAGACATGATGCAGGCGTTCCTGTATCGCCACCTGACGCCCGCCGAGCAACTCGTCGTCGCCGTGCTGGGCAACCGTTTTCCGGCCGGGACAATCGCCGGCGACGCCACGCCCGTGCGGATTAGCGTCGGCGGCACGGCCAGCGTGGAAGTCCGCCTGCCCGCGCGCGCGTCGCAGCGGATCGTGAAGCTCGAGCTCAACACCCCGCCGGCCGGCATCACGCTGGAGAGCATGGCGCCCCAGCCCGACGGCGTGACGCTCGTGTTGAGCGCGAAGGCCGACGTGGTTCAGCCGGGGTTTGCCGATAATCTCATTGTCGAAGCTTTCGTCGAGGTCCCGCGTCCGAGGCGGAACCCGAAAGCGGGAGCGGAAAAGTCGCGGGTCTCCGGCGGATTCCTCCCGGCGATCCCGATCGAGGTCGTGGCGCCCTAGCCGTCCGCGCGTCGGACTTCAGGGACAACGCGCATGGAGCACTTGGAGTATTGCCCCACGGACGTCCCCGCCGTCGCACAGGTTGCCTGCTTCCGCGGCAGCGACAACGTCAATGAATACCATCTGCTTGTCCGCCCGACCGCGGATGGTTCTTTCGCGGCACAGTTGGACTGGCTGCTGGACGCTTACCGCGCTGCGTTGGCCACACTGGGACTGACGACGGCCACGGCCTTGTTCCGGCGCTTCTTCTGCGACGAGCTCGAGCATGATTCCGCGGCACTGGCCGCGCAACCGCTTGCATCTCGGGACGGGCATGAGGAGCCCTGCGCTGTCTCCTGGGTTCAGCAACCACCAGCACCGCCGGCCCGCATCGCACTTTGGGCGTACCACGCGAGCGACCCGAGCGGGGCACTCGACAAGCGGCTGGACGGCGCCACGCTGACCTGGCAACGACCGCCTTTGACGCACTGCTGGACCACCGGCCTGTCGGCCCCAACGGCACCGACCTGCGACACGCAGACGCGCGACGTCTTCGCGCAGTACGCCGCCCTGCTGCGGCAGCGCCGCCTGGCGCTCGCGCGGCATGTGATCCGCACCTGGCTCTTCATCCGCGACATCGATGCGGACTACGAAGCCTTCGCAGCCAGCCGACGCATGTTGTTCCGCGAGCACGGCCTGACGCCCAGCACGCACTACATTGCCAGCACCGGCATCGCCGGCTCTGGCCCGGATCCACGCGCCGCGGTCACGCTGGATGCGTACGCCCTGGCCGGGGTCCGGCCGGAGCAGATCGAATTCCTGACCGCCCCCGACCACATGTGCCCGACGCACGTCTACGGGGTCACCTTCGAGCGCGGCACGGCCGTCGCCTATCGCGATCGCCGGCACATCTTCATTTCCGGCACGGCCAGCATCGACGCCACCGGCCGGCTCCTGCACGCCGGCGACTTGTCGCGACAACTCGAGCGTGCGCTGGAGAACGTGTCGGCCCTGCTGCGTAACGCGGGAACGGACCTCAGCACATTGGCCATGCTGATCGCGTATGTGCGCAACCAGCGCGACCAGGCGCCGGTCCTGCAGCAGTTGCGCGCTCGATGCGGCAACTTGCCGCTCGAGGTCGTCGTGGCACCGATCTGCCGCCCGGCCTGGCTGGTCGAGCTTGAAGGCCTCGCCATAACACCCACCGCGCGTCCGGAGCTGCCCGCGTTCTAGTTGTCCGTAGCGCACGGCGACTGCGGTCGCACCACCCGGTTGATTCGTCCGGAACCCAAACGACCACAACCGGTGTGAGCCCAAGCGTACGGTCTCAGACTGCCAAGTCATCGCACGGCGGACTGCCCGCCGGATGGTCCGGTCGTAGCAGTGCCAAGCCCAGCGTCAGTGGTCCACACCGTCCGGCGAACATCAGTATCACCAAAATGAGCTTTGCGGCCGTCGAGAGATCGGCGGTGATCCCCAGGGACAGCCCCACGGTACCCAGCGCGCTCGCCGCCTCGAACAGGAGCGACAGGAGCTCACTCCGTTCCACGAGCGAAAGGACGATGACCCCGCCGGCGAGCAGACTCAGGTAGAGGGTGGTCGCGGCCACTGCGTAGAGTACGCGGATCAGCGGGACCTCGTGCCCCAGCCACAGCACCCGGTCACGCCCGCGCAGGACGCTCCCCAAGTTGGCCAGCAGCGCCGAGACGCAGGTGGTCTTGATGCCGCCGCCGGTGCCGCTCGGCGATGCCCCAATCACCATCGCGAGCGAGAGCACCAGGAGCGTGGCCACAGAGAGCGTGCTGATCGGAATCGTGTTGAAGCCGGCGGTGGATGACGCCGTCATCACCTGGAAGCTGCACACCATCAGGCGCTGCCCGAAAGGTAGTGCGCTGACGCTCGGCTCGATCAGGAACAGCGCCACGGTCCCGACCACGAAGACCAGCGCAGTCATGGTGAGAATCACTTTCGAGGTGAAAGTGATCATGTGCTCGCGCCACTTGAGCGAGTACCACACGTCCTGCACGACAATGAACCCGATCGCGCCGAGATAGCACAGTACTCCGATCGTCAGGTTGACGATCCAGTCGCCCGCGAACGACTCGAGGCTGTTCTTGTTCAGGCTGAATCCGGCCGTCGCGAACGCGGAGACCGTGTGAAACAGCGCCGACCAGAGTGGTTGCGCCAGGCCCAGCGCGCTGAACCGCCACCACAGGACCGCCGTACCGATCGACTCAATCGCCAGCGTAAACACCGCCACATGCACGATGAACCGCGAGATCACGAAGTAGTGCGGCACAGAGAAGCCCGCCCGCAGCACCTCGGTGCGCGCCTGCGACAGTGGCTTGCCCCGCGCCAGGATGATCACCGACGAGAGCGTCATGTAGCCGACCCCGCCGAGTTGGAACAAGGCCAAGATGACGAGTTCTCCGAAAAAGCTATACGTCTCGCCAACGCTGACGGTTGACAGTCCGGTGGTCGAGATGGCGCTGGTGACAGTGAAGAGGTGATCGACGACTCCCGCTGGCTTCTGCTGGGCCCAGGGCAAACAGAGCAACGCCGTGCCGATCGCCGCATACGAGGCGAAGCCGAGCGTCAACTGTTGCGCCGGGCGCAGGCGCGACCAAGCGGCCACGACGCGACGCAGCGGCACGCGGACGGCCAGCGCAGCGCGGCGACCGACAATCGCCAGTGCACGGCGCCAACGCTGCCTTCCAGGGGACCGGTCGCCGGGTCGAGTGGTGGATTGAGACTTCTGTTCTGGGCGGGAAGCTGAGGGCTCCATGGGGATGACCGCTTGCTGCTGTCCCGCCTACCGCGCGCTCCTGCACGCGCAGACGGAACACCAGCCACGCACAATCGTGAGCCCGGGAAACACACGGTCGGTCGACCGGCTGTCTCAGGAGAGCTGCGCGTCGTGCTCTTTCACAGGCCTGCGAGGTTAGCTGACGGGCTAGGCCCTGAAAGTGGCCCGGGACCGACCGATCCCTGCGCCCCGGCCACGCCATTCAGGCGGCGCGGCGTCGGGTTCCCCGCTCCCCGGCGTCAACCGGGGATTCGGCTGCAACAACCCGTTCATTGTCCGCGGCAGATGGCCAGCGCGTCAAGCCGGGGCACCCCCGCCCCGCGGGCACCCGCACGACAAAGTCGGGTCAAGAAAGCAGAATGTCCCCTACGGCAGCGGCAGTCGGAACCGCGATTCTGGTGCTATCCGCCCAAGGGTGCCAAGCGCGTTTTTTTTCGCGCGGCCCATTTGGCACTCTTCGTCATCGGGACCCCAAAGCCGTCAGCCTTCAGCCGTCGGCCCTCAGCCAGAAGGGAAGCGACGAAGCGACGGAGCCACGCAGCCACGAAGAGGAGGGAACAGGGAACAGGGAACAGAGGAGCGACGGAGCGACGCAGCGATGCGGGAGTTGGCCGGCATCGGTTGTCAAAGAGCGGTCGCGAGTGTCGTGCGACATTGCGAGTATGCGCTGCGGGGGCAAGCATGGGGTCGCGGACCGCGAGATTGTCGGGGTTGGGCGGGGATTGGCGGCCGGTGCGCGGGATTGGGTCCAGGGACCGAAGCGGGGCGGCGACCGCGGTCCATCCTAGGACAGATAGGGGCGCGGGCGGCGGGGGCGAAGGTTGGGGCTGGAAACGGCGGTGTATGGCGGGGTGGGTGGAAATTTGTGCGCGCTTGGTGGCGGTGGAGGTGCGGAATATGCCCAACTGCGTGAGATTGGGATGCTCGGACTTTCGCCGTTTGTGCTTGGGGAAAAGTAGAATGTCCCGAATGGCATTAATTTAGGCTGCATCATTGTTTTTCCGCAAGGCTTTGCGCAGGGCCGCGCGGGGTTGCTTCATCAGCGGGTACTCCAACGGGCGGCGTTTGCGGACGCGGGGTTCGTAACGGTCGGGCCGCAGTGGATTGACCCAGAGCTCCGGCGGAGCCGTGGCCGCCAGCGGCCAGCGCAGGTGCCGCAACGCGTCCACGAAGCTGATCCGCTCACGAGCCACGCCCTGGCGGGCCGCGGCCGCGGCCATGGCGCTCTGCACCAAGTTGTACAGCAGCGCGAAGACCAGGATTTCCTTCTCCACGCCGGCCACGGTCTCGCTTTTTAGCACGGCCAGGCCGAGCGTCTGCTTCAGGTGCCGCAGGTTGGTCTCCACCTGCCAGCGCTGGCGGTACAGTTCGGCCAGGTCCGCGGCGGGATAACGCTGTGGATCCAGCAGGGTCGTCGCCAGCGTGACCTGCCGCGTGCGGAAACCGGGCGTGGTCACGCGATACCGCAGCTCCCGCACCACGACGTACTCCGGCAACGCCGCGTGCTGCGCCGGCGTCATCGTCCGCGACACGTTCTGGGGCCGCGGCCACAGGACGAGTTGATCCTGGTGTCCGCAGCGGGCCAGCCGGGTCGAACGCGGCCGGCCCTGTTCACGGCCAGGCTGCGCGGCCGAGCGGTGTGGCCGAAAGTCCACGAGTTGCTTCTGATGCAGGCGAAACACGACGAAGACGCCTTGCTGCCAGAGCAACGCCAGGTGGGCATACGAGCAGAAACCGCGATCGGCGACCAGGATGTCGCCCGA
>JAGNKU010000019.1 GCA_017999985.1 Phycisphaerae bacterium
AGCGCTTGTACAAGGGCCGGACGGCGGTGGAACGGGTCAACGCCCGGCTGAAGGTGTTTTGGGGTGCGGACGACGGCAACATCGTCGGCCCGCGCCGCTTCCACGCCTTCCTGAGCACCGTGCTGGTCGTGCATGCCGGGCTCGCGACGCTGCTGGCGAGCACTCCGCGGCGGGACGGTCCGCTGGGCCAGTTGCGGCTCTCGGCCATCGCCCAGGCGCTGCAGGCGCGGGCCCCGGCGTAACCAACCGCCGAACCCTTTGGAGCACGCCCGGTCGGGGACGCGCTACGCGGCTGCGCACAACTGCGCCAAACTCCGGCCGAGTCCGCCCCCACCCCCTCAAAAACGGGCGCCGTCCGCTCCCTCCAGGCTGGTCAGCCTCCGGCCTCCCGCCCCCGAAGCGTCGAGATCGTTACAACGCAACCGGCTCCGGTCGACGGGGATTGTCGCACCACGCGGCCCGCCGGCCCGTCTGTAATGCACGAGTAGCTGCACGCACGGGACATGCCGCGGGCGCGCCCGTCTGCGCGACTTCATCCGCTGTTTCTCTCCATCGTGGGACTGTGACATCGATAACCCCGGAGCTCCTCGAAATCCACTGCGGGCGCGTGGCGGCCGGTTGCATCCGCGCGACTCCTCGATCTTGCTGAGCCGAGCGTCCCCGCTCCTGAGCCCACGCATCACACCTGTAACGCGCCTCGGCGCCCCCGCGCCAGCCCGTGACACGCCCCGAAGAGCCTTTGCCAGTTGCATCGAGCGCGCCGCAGTCAACCGCTGCCGGGAAGCATCGCGTATGCGCGGTGCCGACGGACTGGCTGAAGCCGGTGATGAGCTCAAAACAGCCCATCGCGGCCCCATCGCACGGCCGTTCCGCGCCCAGTCTCCACACGGCGCCTCACCCGGTTGCCAACGGCGTGGCTGCGGGACTACCCTATTCCATATGGAACTGACCGTTACCCTCCAGCAGCCGCATCGCCGGGCCGAGCTTTTCGGGCCGGGCGACCGCAACCTGCGGCAGATACGCGAGTTGCTCGGCGTCCAGATTCAGGCCCGCAACACGACCGTGCGCATCCTCGGAGCATCGCCGGACGTGGCCAGGGCGGCCGCCGTGCTGGAGCGCTTACAGGAGATGCTGCGGCAGAAGGCGGACCTGGACGAGCACTCGGTCCGGCTGGCGATCGTCGAACTCGGCGAACGCGAGGGAGCGCGTAACCCGGACGCCATCACGGTGTTCTCGCGCGAGACGGTGATCACGCCGAAGACCGAGGGGCAGCGGCACTACGTAGCCGCCATGCTGCGGAATGATCTGGTCCTGTGCCTGGGGCCGGCCGGCACCGGGAAGACCTACCTGGCGGTCGCGTTAGCCGTGCACCAGCTCAAGAACGGCGACGTGAAGCGGATCGTGCTGGTGCGGCCGGCGGTCGAGGCAGGCGAGAAGCTGGGCTTCCTGCCGGGCGATCTGCAACAGAAGGTGAACCCCTACCTGCGCCCGCTGTTCGACGCGATGCACGACATGATGACGTTCGACCAGCTCAAGCGGTTCATGGTCAACGACGTGATCGAGGTCGTGCCGCTGGCGTACATGCGCGGGCGAACGCTGAACAACGCGATCATCATCCTGGACGAGGCCCAAAACTCGACGCCGTCGCAGATGCTCATGTTCCTGACGCGGCTGGGCAATCACAGCAAGATGATCGTGACCGGCGACGACAGCCAGGTGGACCTGGAGCCGAACCAGCCGTCGGGCCTGATCGACGCGGTGCAGCGCTTGCGCGGTTGCCCAGGGGTGGCTATCATTCGTCTGGCGGACGTGGACATCGTGCGGCACCGGCTGGTGCAGGCGATCGTGAACCGTTACGCCAACGGCGCGGCCCCGCGACGGCCGGAAGTGCGCACGTCCGAGATTAACGCCCCCGCCGCGGGCGATGCCCCGGATCAGCCGGGGTTGCCGGAGTCCGGCCTGAAGGTCGGCGGCGAAAGCGACGACGCATAGTACCATGCGCTTCTTTGGCCGACAGACAGCGCGACAGAAGGAAATTCGGCGCTCGCGGGCCGAGCGGCGTCAGGCGTGGTACCAGCGCCTGGGTGGCCAGGTGCACATGGGGCCAGCGGTTTTCCTGGTCTTCTGCGCGGTCACGACGGCTTTGCTGGTGAACGCCGGCACGGACGGGCTGGGGCTGACGGTCGGGCAGAAGCTCCCGCGAGACATCACGTCGCGGGTGACATTCCGGATTGTGGACGAGGCGGCCACGGACCGCATGCGGTCGCGGGCGCGCGACAACGCCGAGGACCATTACGAGCTCGACGCGTCACTGCTACAGGACATTCGGGGGCGGTTGACGAACGCGCTGCGGATTGCGCGTGAGCAGGCGGCGGAGCCGCAGAAGCTCAAGGAGAAGGCCGAGGAAATCAAGGTTCTGTTTGACGACGCGGGCCTGGCGGAAATCCTGCGGCTGGCCGCCCTGCCGGACGCCTCCGAATACCAGCACGCGGTCGATCGGGCCGTGCGGGTGCTGCGCGGTCAGCCGCTGGCCGAGGCGAGCGACCTCGCGCGCCGACGGACCGGGCTGAACGCGATCCTGGTGGACGTCGAGCAAGCACTCGAGCGGCCCGTGCCCAACAGCGAGCTGCTGTTCGCCAACAACCCGGAGCACGTGCTCAAGGTGGTGGACACGGTCGTGGCGGCGGCGGACTTCGCGGTGCCGCTGCGGGACACGATGCGGGCCTCGCTGCGGGAGATGCTGCGCGACCCGGCGACGAACACGCACAAGCCGCTGTATCGCTACGACACGCGGCGTTCGAACAAGGCCGCGCAGGACGCCGAGAACCGGGTGGAGACGCAGTATAACGTCTTCACGGCCGGTACGCGCCTGGCGCCGCTGGGCACGCTGACCGAATCCACGTACGAGCTGCTCAAGGAGGAGCAGGCCCGCTATCTCGACCCGGACTGGGGCATGCAGGACGCGCAGACCGCGGAGCTGCTGCGCGGCGTGCCGCAGATGCTGGTGCGGGAGCGCTGGGCGCGCGGGTTCGCGGCCTTCCTGCTGGTCATCGGGGTCGGCGGCGGGGTAATGCTCATTTACGGAAACCTGCCGGGCGGGGCGCAACGGCGGACGGCGTCGGCGCTGACCATGCTGGTGGTGCTGGGGCTGGCGCGGGCGACGTACGTGCAGGGGCTACCCGTGCATCTGGCGGTGGGCCTGCAAGCGTTCGCGATCGCGCTGCTGGCGATCACGTCGCGGGGCGGCCCGGTGTACGCCGCCGGGGGCGTGCTCGCGTTGATGGTCACGCTGGCGACGCGCCAGAGCGTGAGCCTGCTGATCGTGCTGATGGCGGTGACCATGGTGCTGTTTCTGGGGCTGCGCGACGTGCGGCATCGCGGCCACATCATCGGCGTGGGCGCGCTGGCGGCGCTGGTCGCGCTGGCGTTCACGCAACTGGCGGGGCTCATCGAGGGGCAGTACTTCCGGTTCGTGTTCTGGCACCAGGCCATGTGGGCGGCGCTGTCCACGCTGGCGGCCGCGTTCCTGGTCGAAGGCATTCTGCCGGCGATCGAGCGGGTGTTCGGCGTGACGACCAGCATGACGCTGCTGGAGTGGTGCGATCCGAACAAGCCGCTGTTGCGCATGCTCGCGGCCGAGTCGCCGGGGACGTACAACCACAGCCTGTTGGTGGGGACACTGGCGGACGCGGCGGCGGAGGCGATTGGGGCCGACGGCTTGCTGGCCCGCACCGGGGCGTATTACCATGACATCGGCAAGGTGAACAAGCCGGAATATTTTGTTGAGAACCAGGCGATGGGGGTCGGCAACCGGCACGAGCGGCTCTCGCCGGCGATGAGCCACCTGATCATCATCGGACACGTGAAAGACGGCATCGAGATGGCGCGCGAGTATGGACTGCCGGCCAGCCTGCACAGCTTCATCCCCGAGCACCACGGGACGTGCGTCGTCGAGTACTTCTATCACGCCGCGAGCAGGGCGCGCAAGCCGGGGGACCCGGAGATCTCCGATGAGCAGTTCCGGTATCCGGGGCCAAAGCCGCAGTCGCGCGAGACGGCGATCGTCATGCTGTGCGACGGCGTCGAGGGCGCGGTGCGGGCCATGACCGAGCCGACGCCGAACCGGATCGAGGACACGGTCGCGAAGATCATCGAGAAGCGCATGATGGACGGCCAGTTCGACGACTGCGATCTGACGTTCCGCGAACTGGAGACGATCCGCAACAGCCTGGTGAAGAGCCTGAGCAGCATCTATCACGGCCGCATCGCGTATCCGAGCACCGAGCAGAGTCCGGAGCCGCGCAGTGCCTCGTAAACGTCCGACGCGTCGGAGTTCCACCCTGTCGGCCGCGCGCGGCACAGGCCCCGCGGCGCGCGGCGTGGGCATCGAAGTGGTCTGGCGACCGCGGCGGGCGTGGGGCGCCGGGCCGCTGCTGCGGCGCGTCGCGCACTATGCCGTCACGGCGGAGGGGTTTCGTTCCGGGCAATTGACCATCGTCGTGGTCGGGTCACGGACGATGGCCGCGCTGCACCGGCGCTTCGCCGGCGCGGGCGGGACGACGGACGTGCTGACGTTTGACTATGGCGCGGAGGCGGGGCCGGGGCGCCTGGACGCCGAGGTGTATGTTTGTGCGGATGTCGCGCAGCAGCGCGCGGCCCGGCGTGGGGGCACGCTCGCGGCGGCGCGGGCAGAGCTGGCGCTGTACGTTGTGCACGGCATTTTGCACCTGGCCGGCTACGACGATCACACGGCGCGCGATTTCGAGCGCATGCACGCGCGCGAGGATCAGTTGCTCGAACGGCTGGGGCTGGGCCCCGTGTTCGGGCTGCTTCGCTGACGGTCGCCGTCACTTTCCCGGGGCCGTGGTCGGCGCTGCGTCCGGGGGCGGTTGTTCCAGCGCTTCCTGGTATTCCTGCAGGGCATTATCGACGCCCTTGCGCATCTCGCGCCAGGCTTCGTCGCTGGCGCCCTTCAGCCGCTCGAGTGTTTGCCGCGCGGCTTCGGCGCGGGCGGTCCACTCGTCGAGCTGCTTCTGCAGCGCCGGGCGGACGTCTTCGGCGGCGGACTCGAGCCTCTTGCGCAGCTCGTTGACGCGCTCGTTCATGCGCTCCGACTCGCGCTCGACCTCGCGCTGATACAGCTCGCGCGCCTGGCGGAGCAGCGCCTTCGCCGCCGCGGCCCCCTCGCTCGCCCGGCGTTCCGCTTCCGCGCCCAGCCGCTTAAGTTCCTCCAGCGTCGTGCGCTCTTCGGCGACGATGGGCGCCGTCGCGGGCTGCGACGTGCTGCCCGCGGGCGGTCCGCCAGGCGGTGCCGAACGCTCACACGCCACGGCGACCAGCAGCCCCAATCCCAGCGTGCCCAAGCTTGCGCTGCGTGTCATCGGTCTGCCCTTTCATCCACCATGTTCACTGGTCCCGGCTTCACGCCCCGATACAACGCCACACCGCCGAAGTTCATCCGCTGCACGGCGACGGTTTGGAAACCCACGTCCGCGATGCGCCCGGCCATGACGCGCGTGTTCGCGAACGTGCGGATCGAACGCGGCAGGTAGCGATACGCACCCGTGCGGTCGCGACTGATGATCGCCGCCAGCGCCGGTACCACGCGGTCACAGTATAGCTGATACGCCCAGCACAGCAGGGCGTTCTCGGGCATCGCGAATTCCAGGATCAGCACGCGTGCCCCGGGCCGGGCGACGCGGTGCATTTCGCGCAGCCCTTCCGCCAGATCGCCAAAGTTGCGCACGCCGAAAGCGCAGGTGATGACGTCCACGGACGCGTCCGCCAGCGGCAGGCGCACGGCATCGGCGCGGATAAGGCGGATGGGGACGGGCGTGCCGTCGAAGTGCGCGGCCGCCAGCATGCCGGCGGAGAAATCGACGCCGAGCAGCAGGCGTGGCCGCGGCGTGTGGACGGCGAACGCGCGCAGCATGTCGCCGGTGCCGCAGCAGATATCGAGGACGACGTCGGTAGGCCGCACATCGGCGGCGGCCACGGTGCGCCGGCGCCAGGCGGTGTCGCGCCCGAACGTGGCAACCGTGTTGACACGCTCGTATGTCGGCGCGATGGCATCGAACATGGCCTCGACGCGCACGGCCTTGTCGGGCTGAGCATGCGGATCGCGCAGGGCGTCGGAATCCCAGGCTGGGCGGGTCGAAGCTGGCAGCATGGGCGGCATGATCGCAGGTTCCGCCGCAGCGGGCCAGCGGATGGCGTTGACCGGCTTTGGCTGGCGGACCAGAATGCGAAGGTGCCAGGTCACCTTGTGGAGGACGCGGCTCAATGGCCATGTCGAAGCTGCTTTGGAAGCCGACGGCGGAACGGATCCGGGCGACGCAGATGCATGAGTTCATGACGCGTGTGGCAGCGCGGCACGGGATCGCGCCCGAGTGGGAGGCCCTGCGACGCTGGTCGATCGACAAACCGGAGGCGTTCTGGCCGGAGTTGCTCGGATTCGTTGGGATCGAGCCCTCTGCGCCGGCGACGAGCGTGATGAGCGGGAGCGGGATGCTGGGCACGAAGTGGTTTACCGGGATGAAGCTGAATTACGCGCGGCATCTGCTGCGTTTCGACGACGATCGCGTGGCCCTGTTCCACGAAAACGAGCTCGGGCAGCGCGGGCGCATGACACGGCGCGAGCTGCGCGCGGAGGTAGCGCGCTGCGCCGCGGCCCTGCGCGCCGCGGGCGTAACGGCGGGGCAGCGCGTCGGCGGGTTCATGCCGAACATCCCGGAGACGATTATCGCCATGCTCGCCGCCGCGAGCCTGGGCGCGATCTGGTCGTCGTGCTCGCCGGATTTCGGCGTGCGCGGTGTGCTGGACCGCTTCGGGCAGATCGAGCCGAGCGTGCTGATCGCGACTGACGGGTACACGTACAACGGCAAACGCTTCGAAACGCTGGGGCGCGTGGCGGAAATGCTGCCGCAGTTGCCGTCCGTGCAGCGCGTGGTAATCGTGCCGTTTCTCGACGCCGAGCCGAACGTGGCGCGCGTGCCAAAAGCGGTGCTGTGGCGCGGGTTCCTGGGGCCGGTGGATCAGCCGGCGCCGCCGCTGACCTTCACCGAGGTGCCCTTCGATCACCCGCTATTCATCATGTACTCGTCCGGGACGACCGGCGTGCCGAAGTGCATCGTCCACGGCCACGGCGGCACGCTGCTCCAGCACATGAAGGAGCTGATGCTGCACACGGACCTGCGGGCCGGCGAGCGGATTTTCTACTTTACGACGTGCGGCTGGATGATGTGGAACTGGCTCGTCAGCGGGCTGGGCGCTGGGGCGGCGCTCGTGCTGTTCGAGGGCAACCCGGGCTACCCAACGATGGACCGGCTGTGGCAGATGGCCGAGGAAACGCAACTGCACGTGTTTGGCACGAGCGCGAAGTACATCGCGTCCTGCCAGAAGGCGGGGCTGCATCCGGGCCGCGAGCACGACCTGAGCGCGCTGCGGTGCATTTGCTCGACCGGTTCGCCGCTGAGCGTCGAGCTGTTCGAGTGGGTGTACGACGAGGTGAAACGCGACCTGCAACTGGCGTCGATCTCCGGCGGCACGGACATCATCTCGTGCTTCATGCTCGGCAACCCGATCCTGCCGGTGTACGCCGGCGAAATCCAGTGCCGCGGGCTGGGCATGGATGTGCAGGCGTGGAGCAACGACGGCCGGCCGGTGACGGGACAGAAGGCTGAGCTCGTATGCTGCCGGCCGTTCCCCTGCCAGCCGGTGAGCTTCTGGAATGATCCGGACGGAGCCAAGTACCGCGGAGCGTATTTCGAGCACTTCACGAAGCCCCCCGTCTGGCGGCACGGCGATTTCGTCGAGATCACCGACACGGGCGGGGTCATCGTGTATGGCCGTTCGGACGCGACATTGAACCCGGGCGGCGTGCGCATTGGCACCGCCGAGATCTACCGCGTGGTCGAGAACTTCCCCGAGATTGCCGACAGCGTGGTCGTGGGGCGCGACACGGCGGACGACGACGTGGAGATCGTGCTGTTCCTGGTGTTGAAAGCGGGCGTGCAGCTGGACGAGGCACTGGAAAAGCGCCTGCGCGCGGCCATTGCCGAGGGAGCGACGAAGCGGCACGTGCCCAAGCACATTCGCCAGGTGAGCGCGATCCCCTACACGATCAGCGGCAAAAAGGTCGAGATGGCGGTGCGGCGGATGATCCACGGCCAGGACGTACCGAACCGTGACGCACTCGCGAACCCGGACGCACTCGAACAATATCGCGGCATCCTGTAGCGGCGGGTTTCGCGCTGAATGGTCCCCTCGCCCCCCGTGCGGCGCCGAAGGGCGGTGGGCACGGGCGCACCGCCGGCCTCCGTGACGCACGTTACACCGCTACGCCAAGCCCACGGCGTCGGACGAGTCCGCGGACGCGGGCGTCGGCAAGGGCATTCCAGCGGACGCGGCGGTGAGGACGGCCTGCAGGTGCCGCAGTTCGCGGCGCTGCTCACGCAGGTCATCCTTGTAACTGCTCGTCATCGTGTGGTGGATTTCAGGGCCAATTTCGCGAAGTGCCGAATCGACGAGCTGCAGCAACAGATCGCACTCCGCCGGAGTCAGTTCCACGTGCATGGCTGATCCTCCTGGCAGCTATCTATATTATAATGCGTAAACTCCGGCCGGGTCTGAACTTTCGTGCGATGCGCGCGGGGCGCGGCCAGGAATCCGGTCCTTCGAGGAGGCTGGCACCGTGCACGACCCGGACCTGGATCGCCGCCTGCAACCGCTGCGACTCGTCGTCGCCGCGATGGCCGTCGGGATTGTCACCCTCGCCGTTGTCGCCAGCGTGCTCGCGGCAGGCGGGAGTGTGTCGCTCAAGCCGGAGCTGGCCGGACCGCTGGGGCTCGCACTCGGTGTGTTTGTCGTCGTGGCGGCGGTGGCGTACACGCTCGTGCGCAACCGGATGATCGCCGGCCTGCGACAGATCTACGAGGAGCAGAGCACGCCGGATGACACCGCGACCGAACTGGCACCGCGCTACGCGGCCATCACGATCATCGGGGCGGCGCTGGCTGAAGGACCGAGCCTGCTTGGGGGGATCGTCGTGATGCTGACGGGGCAGTGGACGGCTCTGGTTGTGCCGGGAGTCGGTCTGGTCGTGCTAGCATTATTGCTGCCGACGCGCGACCGGTTCGCGAGCTTTGTAACGCAGGCCACGGGTCGCATCTGGCCGTGAAGAGGACCACGCGCGAGCAGCCGCCGGCCGTTCGTCCGCCGTCCGGCGGGCGCGTGTGGCTGGCGCTCGCGGGGATACTGCTGGTTGGGCTCGGGCTGCGGAGCGCCTATCTGGTCGAGTTGCGGCACACGCCGGACTTCGCCGCGCCCCTGGCCGATCCGGCGTTTCATGATTACTGGGCGAGCGCGCTGGTGACGGGGGACTGGACGCCGCCGCCGGGCAACCCCGACCCGGCGATCCGGACGACGGCATATCTGCGGCCGCCGGGGTATCCGTACTTCCTGGCGGCGGTGTATTGGGTCGCGGGGCCGCAGAGCTACATGGCCGCCCGGCTTGTGCAGATGGGACTGGGGCTGGTGACGTGCGTGCTGGCGTGGGGGCTGGGACGGGCGTTGTTCGGGCGGGGCGCCGGCCTACTGGTCGCGCTGTTTGTGGCGACCCACTGGGCTTGCATCTACTACGAGGGTGAGTTGCAGGAGCCGTGTCTGCTCGTGCTGCTGCTGCTGGGGGCCGTGTGGGTGCTGCACGCGTGGGCGCGGCAGCCGTCGGCTTGGCGCGCCCTGGTGGCGGGCGTTCTGCTGGGCGTCTTTGCGCTATTGCGCCCGAACATCCTCCTGTGCGTGCCGGTCGTCGCCGCGTGGATGATCTGGGTGGCCTGGCGACGACGCGGCGCACGAAGCGGTGTGCCGGCCGTGGTCGCGCTGCTGCTCGGCGCGGGGCTGACGATCGCGCCGGCCACGATCCGCAACTACGTGGTGGCACGCGACCTCGTGCTCGTCTCCAGCAACGGGCCCATCAACCTGTACATCGGCTACAACGAGCGCAGCGACGGCTACACGGCCCGCATCCCGGACCTGTACGAATTGAGCGGCGAGAACGCCTGGAGCTGGTTCCTGTATCCGCAGATCGTGCGCGGCGTCGAGGCCCGGGTGGGCCGAACGCTGCGTCCTGCGGAAGTCGCGGCATATTTCCGCGGTCGGGCCGCGTCATATATCCGTGAGCATCCCTGGCACGCGCTGCAGCTCACCGCACGCCGCGCGCTGCTATTTGGGGGACCGATGGAAGTGGCCAACAACAAGGAGGTGCATTTCGACCGGTCGCACTCGAACGTGCTGCGCTGGCTGCCGGGCTGGCCGCTGGCACTGGCGGCCGCGGCGCTGAGCCTGGCGCTCTACGTTGCCCGGCGGCGCGCAGGGGTTGGACCGGCAAACGGGCCGCAGTACGAGTCGATCGTCCTCATCGCGGCCGTGGGCGGCGCGTACTTCGCGTCATTCCTGCCGTTCCTGGTGGCCGAGCGTTTCCGGGTCACGCTGGCACCGCTCCTGGCGCTGATCGGCAGCCATGCGCTCGTGCAGTTGGCGCGTTGGGCGCAAGCGCGTGAGTGGCGGCCATTGTGCGGATGGGGATTGGCCGGCGTCGTGCTGTTCGGACTCGCGCAGGTGCGCGTGGCCGCCTACACGCCGCAACTCGCCGGTTGGCACATGGCCCGCGGCGATGCCTATGCGCGGAGCAACGACTTCGCGGCGGCCGCCGCCGAGTACGCACGGGCGATCGAGCTGAAACCGGAATACCTGGAGGCCCGCAAGACGCTGGCAACGGCTCTCGGGCGGCAAGGTCGCGCCGCGGAGGCGCTGGCTCAGTATGAAGCACTGCTCACATACACGCCGCAAGAGGCCGGCGTGCATCACGAAATCGGGCGTCTGCGGCTCGAGCTGCAGCAGCCGGGCGAGGCCGAGGCTGCGCTGCGGACGGCGCTGGCGCTGCGCCCGGACTTCAGCAGCGCCCATGCGCATCTGGGCACGGCACTGCATCAACAGGGGCGTCTGGATGAGGCCATCGCCGCGTTCCGCGCGGCGCTCTCCATCGATCCCAACGACGCAGACGCACACTACAACCTCGGGCTGGCCCTGGTGGCGCGGGGCGCGGCGGACGAAGCCGCGCAGGCTTATCGCGCGGCCATCGCGCACAATCCGCAACACGTCGAGGCCCACGTGAACCTGGGGATTCTGCTGGCCGCACAGGGGCAGTACACGGCCGCCATCGCGGAGTACCGCCAGGCCCAGGCGATCGCTCCGAACCGCTTCGAGCCGTACTTCAACCTGGCTGCGGCACTGGCGGCCCAGGGTCAGCATGAGCCGGCCGCCGCGGCGCTGCAGCGCGTGCTGGAACTCAAGCCGGATTTCACGCCGGCCCGGCAGGCGCTGGAGGCGCTGCGGCGGCAGCGGGAGAAGCCGGCGGAACCGTAGTACCCGTCCGCGGGATGTTGCCAGCAGCGCGGCTACCTGCCCTTCGTAAGCAGGACGTTCACCGCCTTGGCAATGATGTTGACCGTGTCGCCCTTCTTCAGGCCGAGCTCTTTGAGCGACTCGGTGGTCATGACCGAGCACATCGTGGCGGGTCCGCGCACCTTGAGCTTGACCTGGCACATGACGCCCCCCTTCCTGATCTCGACGACTTCCCCGACGAGTTGATTCCGCGCGCCGTATTTCATGTTCGTCCCTCGCGACAAGGCCGGGCTACATGCCGGCGGCGTCTCGGCGCCGCCGTCCGGGCATTCTCGCCGTCAGGAGGGCGCCGAGCAACCACGTCGCGCCGAACCCGGCGCCAGCGGCGAGGGCGCTGTTGCGCACGCGACCGGGCGCACGGGTCGCGATGACCGGCTCATCGCTGGTGACGAGCTCCGGCCCGGTACCCTGCGGCTGCGCGTCCACGAGTTCCTGCTCAAGCTCGCGGAGACGCGCGGCGTGCCACTCGATTTCCGACGCGCGGCGCTGGGCCACGGCTTCCGCGTCGATGCGCGCCCGCGTGGCGTCATCCAGGTTGCGCAGTTGCCGCAGCGTGATGACGAGGCTGGCCACAACCTCTTCGCGCCGGCGCTCCAACTGGCGCACGGCCTCGCGCGCCGCCTGCACGCGGGCCGCATGCGTCTCGCCCGCGGCGCGGTCCGCCTCCATCTGGAGCTGCTGCTGCAAGGTGTCGCGCCGGCTGGACAAGCGGGCGCGCAGACCGCGCAGCTTGCGGTCACGCGCGTCCAGCTCGAAGTTGCCGCTTACCGCGATCTTCGCCGCGGCGGCGGTGAACGCGTCCACGGCGGATTTCAGTCCGGACTGCTCGTCGCGCAGCACGGCCGCGACCACGACTTCGCGCGTGCCGCCCTGCGACTGATCGACAGTCTCGATCTGCGCGCCGATCCGCTGCAGGAGCGTGCCGGCGGTCTCCGCCGCCTGGCGAGCCGCGTCGGCGACAAGGTTTTGCTGGCTCACGAGCTGCACAACGTCCGCGCTGACATCCAGCCCCTGGACCGTGTCGGTCCAGTTCTGCCACTGCCCGACGAATGGCGCGAGGTTCGCCTGGGCCTCGTCGACGGCCGTCGCGCACGCTTCGAGCACCGCGGCGATCTGCGGCGGCGGATCCAGGCTGCGTTGTTCCGCGAGCGTGGCCGCGAAGTCAGCCAGCGTCTTCTGCAACACCTTGGCGGGATCGGTCAACAGCAGCATCGCGACGCCGAGTTCCCTGCGATACTCCAGCGCCACCGCCTGGAATTCCGCGCGGTCCTCACGGTGGATGGTGTCGTCGGCCAGGGCCCGCTCGACCGCCGTCGGCTGCACTTCGCCGCGCGGCACCTCGGTAGCGACCAGCACGGCCAGCGCAGCCCGCTGCTCGTCCAGCGCGGTGGTCAGCGCCCCGAGCTCGGTCTCCAGGTCATCGGCGGCGGTGATGAGCGGCGTGCGCGAGGTCAGCGCCGGCGCCGTGGTGGTCGCGGCCTGCGCGGCCGACTCCTGGGCGTGCAGTTCCTGCAGGGCGCTTTCGAGCTGAGCATGTCGCCGGAGCAACGCCTGGTATTCGGCCGGGAGCGGGCCGTCGCCAGCGCCGCTGGTGACCCACACGGTGTGCGCGGCGACCGCGGCCCGCAGCAGTTGCTCCGCTTCGTCCGCGCGGGCGGCGGTCACGCTGAGCCAGAGCACTGGCTCGTCCGGCGCGGCTGTCACCACGACGCGCGCGGCGGCGCAGGCGGTGCGCCACGCCGCGGCCAGCTCGGGGGCTGCCGCGGCCCCGTCCAGCAAACGTGGATCGCACAACTGCCGCGCGTGACGCGCGGTCACGTCAACGGACGCGGCGGCACTGTCGATCCGCAATCGAACGGTCGCGTGTGACTGGGCCGGATGGGTGCTGAACCACGCCAGCGCGCACAGCGCCGCAACACCGGCCGCCACGACGGTACGCCGTGCCAGCGACAGGCGCGGGGCCGCGTGGTGCGCGACCGCCGGCCCGGCCTCGACGGGCGTCGCCAGCGCCGCTCGAGCGGTTTCCAGGTCGCGCTGCGCGGCTTCCAGCTCCCGGCGCTCGTCGGCCAGTCGCGCGCGGTCGTCTTCCAGCGCCTGCGTGGCCACCTCCAGTTGCTGCCACTCACCGGCCACGCGGGCGCGTTCCGTCTCCAGTTCCGCGGTGGCGGCCGCGCTGCGACTGCGTTCGTCGTCGAGGCGGGCGTACTGGGCGGCGAGAGCCTGCTCGGCCTGCTGCAGGCGCTCGCGTTGCCGCGCGAGGTCAGCGCGGTCTGCGGCGAGCGCTTCCGCTGCGCGGCCCAACTCCGCCTGGTGCCGGTCCAGTTCACCGGCCCGGGCCGTCAGCGCGGCGCGCTCCTCGTTCACGCTCGCGAGCGCGCGGGCCAACTCGTCCCGCTCCTGTTGCAGGCGCGCGGAGTGGTCGGTTCGCGCGCCGCGTTCGGCCTCGAAGCGGGCGGACGCGGCGGCGAGCTCGTCGCGCTGCCGTTCGAGTTCCGCGGCGCGGGCCGCGAGCGCGCTGCGCGCCTGCGCCAGGCGGGTGGCATCATCCGCCAGCTCGCCGCGCCGGCGCTCCACTTCCGCGGCCGCGGACTCCTCCGCGCACCGTCGCCGTTCGAGCGCGGCACGCTCCTCGTCCAGGCCCCGCGCGGCCGCGTCGAGCTGGGCCGCACGCGTGTCAAGTTCGGCGGCCCGGCGCGTCAGGTCGTCTCTGACGCGCGCCAGGCTCGCGGTCTGGTCGGCCAGCGCTTCCCGCTGTTGTTCCAGCGCCGCGGCGGCGGACTCGCCGGCCTGGAGCCGTCGTGCCAGCGCCGCGCGTTCCCCATCCAGACTCTGCTCGACCGTCGCAAGCTGCGCGGCCCGCGCGTCGAGCTCGGCAGCCCGGCGCGCCAGGTCGGCGTGCGTCTGCGCGAGGCGCGTCGTTTCTTCCGCCAGCTCCCGCCGCTGTTGCGCCAGCGTGTCGGCCGCGGACTCGCCGGCGCGCAGACGTTGCTCCAGCGCCGTGCGTTCCCGCAGCAGGGCCTGCTCGGCCGCGGCGAGCTGCGCGGTCCGCGCGTCGAGCTCAACGGCCCGACTCTCCAGCTCATCGCGTTGCCGGGCCACCACTGCGTCCACCTGGTCGCGCTGCTGCCGCAGCGTGCGCTCGTGCTGGCGGATGACCGCGATGCGGCGCTTGAGGACCTGGTGCTGGCGGCGTTGCCAGGCCCGTAGGTGCTCAGCCTGCTGGCGGGAACGCTCGCTGCGGAAGACCAGGTCGCTGCGCTGTTGCTCCAGCTCGAGTTGTCGCGCCCGGAGTTGGTCGGCGATCTCGTTGAGCCGCGCCCGCTTGGCGGCCAGTTCGACGGCCTTGGCGTTCAGCTCGGCGATCTGCTCGGCCACACGGTGTTGCGTCTGCTCAAACTCGGCGGCCGCCGCCCGATGCGCCGCCTGCTTCAGCTCGCGATATTGCCGGCCGAAATCCTGCTCGCGGCGGCGCAGCTCCAGCTCGCGGGTGGAGATCTGCGCCAACCCCTCGCGGATGTCGCGGATGATGCTGTTGATACCGTCGCCGGCCGGGGTGGGCGCGGTGGGCGGCACCTGTGGCGCAGGCGCAGCGGGGGTCGCGCGACGGGTGTCGGACGAATCTGGGGGCGGGTTTGCCATCAATGCACTCAAACGCGCCAGCGCCCCCCGGTGGGAGCACCGTATGCCGGAACCGCGCACAGCGGTGCCGGGCCCCTATTGTAATAACGGCTGCCGAGCGCGCGCGGCCACAGTATTAGGATTTTCGGGCCGCAGGCACTGCGCCCCCGCCGGTTCAGAGCAAGCGACTGAGCTGCGTGACGGCCGCGCGCAGGTCTTTCGGCCAAGGCGCCGCCAGTGTCAGCGGTTGTCCGGTCGCCGGGTGCTCAAAGGTGATGCGGGCAGCGTGCAGGGTCAGCCGGGCGATCAACGGGTGCTCCGGGCGGCGCCGGTTGGGCCGATAGTCTATCTTGTAGTGCGACAGCAGGAGGGACTGGCCACCGCCGTAGAGCGGATCGACGGCCAGGGGGTGCCCGATGGCCGCGAGATGCGCGCGGATCTGATGCAGGCGGCCCGTGACCGGCTGGCATTCGAGCAGCGTGTGCCCGGCCAGGCGCTGGACGACGCGATAGCGCGTCAAGGCGTGCTTGCCGGCGCCGCTCGAGACGCGCACGCGGTTGCGCCGGCGGTCGAAGGCGAGCGGCAGATCGATTTCGCCGTCAGCGGGAACGACGCCGCCGACGAGCGCGAGGTAGGCCTTGTGCACGCGGCGCTCGACAAACTGCCGCACCAGGTGGCGCTGGGCCTCGAGGGTGCGCGCGTAGAGGAGCACGCCGCTGGCGTCCTGGTCGAGGCGGTGCACGATGCGCACGGCGGGATTGTCCTGCAGTTCGGGCCGGGCCCGGAGCACGTCGACCGCGCACGGCTCGGGGCCGCGACCCGGAGCGGCCAGCATGCGCGGCGGCTTGTCGATGGCGACTAATTCGTGGTCGACATGGAGCAAGGTCAGAGCGCGGGTGGGCGGGCGCGCCGACATCAAGGCCCCCGTCCGATCCGCGGGACGAGCGTCACCTGTACCGAGCGGCTGCTGACGACGGACACGCCTTTGGGCGTCAGGAAAACGACGGGCAGCGTGCGAAACTGCTGTTCAGGCGTCTCGCTGGGCGGCGGCAACAGGTCGGCCGTGACCAGCACGATGGCCCGGATGGTGAGTGTGCCGAGCGACTGGAAGACCGCCTCGTCGCCCTGGACCTCGACGTCGGTGCGCCATTCGTTCAGGTCCGTCTTGAGAACGTCGTAGTGCTCCGCGACGTCCGGGCTCACAAAGAGGCCGACGACGACGTTGCGCACCAGCTTGGGCTGCGCGACGACACGGATCGTGACGTCCACCTTGTCCGGCGTGAACACCGCGACGCCTTTGAGGCCGACCGGCGGCACGAGCGACACGCCGCTAAAGGTGCGCACGTCGCCGGGCGCAAGGCCCTCGAGCTGGCGACCGAGAACCGCGTACACGGCGCCCTGGCCCTCCAGTGTCTTGAGATCATCGCGGCGCACATCGACGTCGACGCGTGGCGGCGTGGCGCGTTCGAGGGCCACGCGGACGGCGCTGCCTTCGACCTTCACGTCGACCGGCAGCGACAGGGAGGCGCGCGCGTGGACGCTGAACGTCAGCGTCGACAACCCCACGTTCGTGACGGCCAGCCCACGTTCGCGGACCTGGCGCGAACTCTCGACGATCGTGCGGATGTCCTCGCGGGTGTTGACCGTGTACGGGGCGGGGCGCGGCTGGTAGGCCTTCGGCAGCACGTAGGTCACGCCGAGCGGCTGCTTCAGCGTTGCGATGCGCAAACGGTCGATGGCCCGGCCCGGGCCGGTGAACGTGGCGTCGAAGATCGTCGGCGGACCGTTCACCTCGACCTCGGTGGCGGGGTCCTCACTGCGCACGCGGAGCTCGACCTGGCACGTGTCGGAGGCAAAGGTAGCCTGATCGGCGACGTACCAGATGACCGCGGTGAGCGGCACCACGACCAGCAGGCGGCGGGCCACGCGCCATGCATCGGAGGTCCAAGTGCGGGTGCGCGGGATGACGGACGCGCCCGTGCGGCCGGCCAGCCGGTTGTGGAGTTCCTCGGAAAGGTCATCCAGCGACAGGTAGCGCGTCAGCTTGCCGTTGTCCGCCAGCGAGATCACGCCGGTCTCCTCCGACACGACCAGCACGAGCGCATCAGTCTCGTAGCTCATGCCAATCGCGGCGAGATGGCGGCTGCCGAGCGCGACGTCGACCTCGTCGCTCTCGGCGGACGGGAACTGGCAGTTCGCCGCGACAACGCGGGTGTCGCGGATGATGACGCCCAGGTCGTGCAAGGGGGAGCCGGGGTAGAAGATCGTGTTAAGCAGGTTGGCGGAGACCTCGGCGCGGATGAGCGTGCCGTTCTCGGCCCAGCCGGTGAGATCGACGCTGCGCTGGATCGCGATCACGGCACCATAGCGATTGCGGGACAGGTAGCCGGCCGACTTGACCAGAGCGGCGATCACGTGCGACTGCGGGGCGCCGCTGCGGCGCAGGCGCACGTCGCCGACGCGAATCACCGCGCGGCGCAGTTCGGGCTGAAACACCACCAGTGCGATGAACGCGAGGCCGTACAGAATGTAGCTGTACAGTAGGTCCAGCCGGACCCACTCGAACTGGGCGGTGAGGATACGGACGACGAGCGTGGTGCCGACGAGGATGATGAGCACGCCGCGCAGCGGGCGCGTGCCGCGCGTGCCCTGGAGCACGCCCGCGCACCAGTTCACGCACAGGCCGATCAGCAGCACCTCGACCAGCACGGCGGGCAGGTCGTAGGCGCCGCTGTTCAGGCGGTAGTACAGGCTGCGCAGCATGTCGCTCATGGGCGGACAGTATAGAATGTCGCCCGGGTCCGCTCCACTGGGCGTGCCGCTGAAGCGGGACCCACCCCGAGCCGAGGGATATGACCGAATCCGCCTGGACCGACCGGCTGCGCGACAATCTCGCCCAAGTCCGCGGCGCGATCGCGGACGCCTGCCAACGCAGCGGGCGCGCGCCGACGGCTGTGCGCCTGATCGCCGTGACCAAATACGTGCCGGTATCCGTGCTGCGCGCCGTCGTGGCGGCGGGGGTGGACGACCTCGGCGAGAGCCAGGTACAGCAGCTCACGGCGCGGGCGCGCGAATGCGGCCCGCAGCAGTTCGACTGGGCGGGCGAGCACCGGGGCGTGCCGCGCTGGCACATGATCGGTCACGTGCAGCGGAACAAGGTCAAGGCTCTGTTGCCGCACGCAAGGATCATCCACTCGCTGGATTCGCAGCGGCTGGCGGACACCCTGGAGCAGCACGCCGCGGCCATTGGGGCGGAGGTCAGCGTGTTTATCGAGGTGAACATCGCCGGGGAGGCCACCAAAGAAGGCGTGACGCCGACAGAGGTGCCGGGGCTGATCGCGGGGTTGGCGCGGTGTCCGCATTTGCGGCTGCGGGGGCTGATGACGATGGCGCCGTTTGACCCCGATCCTGAGCGGGCCCGTCCACACTTCGCGCGGCTGCGGATGCTGCGCGACGAGCTGCAGGCCACCGGGGTGGCGGGCCCGGACTGTGTCCACCTGTCGATGGGCATGAGCCAGGATTACGTGGTGGCGGTCGAGGAGGGGGCGACGTGCGTGCGGGTGGGGTCGGCGTTGTTTGCGGGCCTGCCGACCAGCGACCCGCGTGCCGGGTAGGCAAAAACGCCCGCCCGGGACCCTCGACCGGCCCGCCGACCGGCGGTATAAGTGCTTTCCGGCATGCTGGACCCAGGGAAGAGGTCGTTTCAATGCCCCTGCGACGTTTGGACGCGGATGCCCGCGCGGTAGTCAATCTGGCGAATGACATCGCCCACGAGTACGAGATGGAGTACGTGGGCACCGAGCACATTCTGCTCGCGATTCTGCGGCACGATGACAACGTGGGGGCGCGGGCGCTGCACAAGCTGGGCGTCGACGAGGACAAGGTCCGCGCCGCCATCGACGATATCGTCCAGCGCGCCAAGGAAGACACGTGGGTCTTCGGCCGGCTGCCGGGCAGCCCGCACTACCGCAACGTCATCGAACGGGCGATGGAAGTCGCCGAACAGCTCGAATCGCAGTCGATCGGCAGCGCCCATCTGCTGCTCGCCCTCTACCACGACAAGGAGAGCACCGCCCAGCGCACCCTCACCGGGCTGGGCGTGACTCTGAAGAAATGCCGGGACCAAGTGCTGCGTGAGCTGGCCGCCGGCTAGCAAACGCACACAGGCCTGAGCGGTGTCGGCGTGTTTCTGGTCCCGCGTGTCAGCCTCGACCCCACCGGACGACTGGGCTGCGATCTTACCTGCGTGCGTTGCGCGCACAATCTGCGTGGTCTGCTGCCGACGGGGGCCTGCGGCGAATGCGGGCTGCCCGTGGAATACTCGCTCGCCGGAACGCCGCTGGGCGCCGCCGATCCCCGCTGGCTGGCACAACAGCGCTGGGGCATGGCGACGTTTACGTTGGCGCTGCCGTGGCTCTGGCTGCCGGTGGCGTGGCCGGTGGCGTGGGTCGCGTGTTGGTACCTGACGGCGCCGGATCCAAGCGGACGCGAACGGGGTGAAGGGTTGATCGTCAGCGCACGCATCGTGTTAGTTGTCCTCGTGGCGGTCGTGGTCATGATGATCATCATTGTCATCGACCTGCCGCTGGCCGGCGTCTGGATGCTGACCCTGCCACTCGCGATCGGCATCGTCGCCGTATTCCTGGCAGTCGCAACGCTGGCGGTCCGGCGTCTGGCCCTGCGCCGTACCACGCCGCGTCGTCTGAGCATCACCGGATTGCTGACGCTGGTCTGGGTCGCGGGGACCAGCCTGCTGGCGTTGGGGACGCTTGCCGAGTTGGGGCTGCCGCTCTCCGCAGGGCCGGCAGCCGATGCGCGGGTCGCCGGGCTTGCTTTCCTGCTGGCGATTCCGATCCTGCTGCCGATCGCGACGATTCGGCTGTGGCGGGAATTGGAGACGGCGGAGGCACTCGCGGCCGATCGCGAGCTGCTCAAGGGCTGGGCGTTGCGGGCCGCGCTGACGCCGCCAGGGGCCAGGCTACCTCCTCCCGCAGTCGTCGCCCGGCCCGTTCGAGCGTGACAGCGCAAACCACGCGCACGCCCTCCGGCCCACGTTCCGGCCGCACGCTGACCGTCCCAGTGACGTCAGGCGGCAGCACGTTTTCGAGCGGCAGCGAGCGCGGCGCGGTTAGTTCCGCCCCGTGCACGCGCGCCCATTCGTGTGCACTGGCAATGACCTGGTCGGCGCACATGCGCAGCGCGGCGTGGCGCTCGCGACTGAATTCCAGCACGGCGAGGCGGGCCAGTCCGACGGCACCGAGCACGATGATGCCCATCGTCAGGAGCACGACGACCAGCGTGACGCCACGACGCCGGCAGCACGGCCGCGGCGGACTCATGGCGATTCCTCCGGCCTGGACGCAATGTTCGGCGCGACGCGGGGCAAGCCCGTGGCCACTGAGTACGTGCGCTGCGGCAGCCCCAACGAATGCGGCGGCGGCTGTTCGGTGAAATCGAGCCAGAGGACGCTGCCCCGCGGTCCGTGCTCGACGCGCCAGCCAAAGGTCAGCCGGTCGGCCTGCCAGGCACGATCGTCGTCCGCTGCGCCGCTGCGCTGCACCCGGCCGGTCGCGAGCGTATAGCGCACCTCGGCCGGCCCGGTTTCGCGCTGCACGCGCAGTGCAAGTGTGGCGCCGGCGAGTTCCCAGGTCAGGACACCGCGGGCGTCGGTGGTCAACTGGCGCGTCAGGCTGTCCATGACCGCCAGGCGGTTGGCGTGCTCCGCGGCCAGGCGCTGGACCCGGAGGACCGTGATGGTCTGCTTGCCCAACAGCGTCAGCAGCACCATCCCCACCGTCAGCAGGGCCAGTAGTTCGGTCAGAATGTACGCCCGGCGAGTGGGGCGGCGCGCCATCATGGCCCGGTCTCCGGGGCGGCGAGGTAAGCGGCCAGATCGACGCGCACGGTGCGTGTGCCCGTAATGGCGCGGCTGGCCACGATGCGGACTTCGGTCAGGCCGCGCCATAAACCTTCCCCGGGCCGGGTGGTGATCGTAAGGCGCGTCGCCGCCGGCTGGGTGGCTGGCAGTGTGCGATCGCTCGCGACCACCGGGACCAGGCCCGCCCGCATGCGCTCGAGCTCACCGGCGGCGACCTGTCGGAGCATGCGCCGCGCGTCGTTCTCGCGGCGCGCAGCGGCGTACTGCAGAGTGACGACCGACAGCAACGCGGCGAGCGCGATGACGAACCCGAGCGACCCCAGGACTTCGAGGGTCAGGAACGCCCGCCGCCCATCGGCACCGTGCGACGGATTTTGCCGGCCAGCGACAGTCACGCGCGCACCTCAGTAGATCGTGTCCATGACGGAGTCGAGCAGGGCCTGCAGCGGCAGCAATAGCGCGGTCGTGATGTAGAGCACGAACGCCGCCCAGAACAGCACCAGCAATGGGCCGAGCCCCGACAGCGCGACGCGCTCCCAGTGATGCCAGAGAGCCTGGTAGTAAACGGCCAGGTAGTCGAGGCCGGCAACCAGGTCGGTACCCTGCTGGGCCGCGGTCAGCACGCGGAGGACCGGGGCCGGGAAGCCGATCCGCCGGGCCGCGGCCAGGGGGTCCGCGCCCTGCTCGAGCGCCTCGGCCCAGCATGCCAGTCGGCGGCGGGCGTGCCAGTTCACCGGGATGCACGTCGCCTGCCGCGCCGCGGCGGGCAGATCGTGGCCCGCCCGAACGCCGGCCGCGAGCAGCGGCAGTTGACGCGCGAGGGCCCGGCTGCGCACCACCTGGCGCGCGAACGGCAGGCTCCAGACCAGCGTGTCCCAAAGCAGGTACAGTGCCTGCGCGCGCCCCGCAACGCGGACGATGAAGAAACGCCCGATCGCCATCTGGACGAGCGCCAACAGCGCCGCCCCGGCGATCGCGAGCAGCAGGTACCACCGCTCCGCCCCCGCGCGGGCCAGGTCGACCAGGCTCAGTGTCACCGCCGGCAGCGGCGCCCCGAAGTCGAGGAAGATCTCGTGGAGCTTCGGCACGACTACCACCATGACGAACGTCACGACGGCGGGCGCGACGACGGCGAGGACCAGGAAATACCACAAGGTGTGCTGGCCAGACGTCGGGCGCCCGCCCTTGCGGCGGGCTTCGGCCGCCAGGGTCTGGAGCACGCTCGGCAACGTGCCGCCGCGCTCGGCGCCCTGCACGGCGCCGATCATCTCGCCCGGGCAGGTCAGCAATGTACTGCGCAGGGCGGCGCTGAGGCTGTCGCCGACATCCAGCCGCGTCGCGAGACGCGTGTAGATGCGGGCGAGCGACCCGCGTTCGCTGCGGGCGGCGGCCCGCAACGCGGCGGGCAGCGGCAGGTTCTGAGCGACAATGCTGGCCAGCGTCTGGACGACGGGTCGGATGCGCATGCGTCGAATCTGGAGCCAGGCACCCAACAGGCCGACGGCGACCACGAAGCACACGACCAGGATGTAGATGATGGTCGGCAGCATCAGAACGAAGTCAGGCTCATGAACACCCTGAGGATCGACGAGATCAACGCCAGGACGCTGACGATCAGGCCACCGAGGCCGAGCGCCAGGATGAACAGCAGCAGCGGACCGAGGATGGCCCGCAACGCGTTGGCCCAATGTTGCGCCCGTGTTTCATAGGTGCGGGCGAGCTCGGCGAGCGTGGCCGGCAGGTCGCCGCGCGGCGCGGCCACCGCCACCGCACAGCTCCATAGTTGCGGCACGGCGGGCTCCTCGGCCCCGACGTCCTCCAGCCGTTCGCCCCGGGACAGCCGGTCCGCGACGCGCTGGGTGGCCTGCGTCAGTGCCGGGCTGCCCGATGCGGCTCCGGCCACGGATACCAGCTCGGGCAATGGACGACCTGCGAAGGCGGCCAGCGCCGAGGTGTGCGCGAAGCGCGCGATCACGCTGGACCAGTACACCTGGGCAAAGCCCGGGATGCGGCGCAAGACGCGCTCGCGCAGCCCGTGGACGCCCGGCAGACTCGTGAGAACAGTCCCGAAGATCAGCATGGCCGCCAGCACCACCACGGCGATTTCCACGCCAGGCCAGATGTCCGACAGCCAGAAGAGGAATCCGCCACGGCCGAGTGTGGCGCGCAGGCCGAATGCACCGATGTCGCCGATGAGCTCGACCAGGATCGCGCGCAACTCCGGCACGACCACCCGCATGATGAAGCTGGAGACCAGGAACGCCAGAACCAGCACGAGGGCCGGGTAGATCGCCAGTTCAAGCAACGAGCGGCGCAGGGAGCCCTTCAGCCGCAGGTGCGTCGTCAGGCCATAGAGGGTGCCGGAGAGGTCGCCGGTCTGCAGCCCGGCCGACACGACCTCCGGATACTGGGGCGGGAAGCGGCGCCGCTGGCGCTGGAGCGCCTCCTCGAGCGGCACGCCGGTCGCCAGGTCGTTCGCCAGATCCAGCAACAGCCGTTTCAGACGCCGCGAACCCACGTCGGCGGCAAGCTGGCGCAGGCCGGTCTCGAGGGGCAGGCTGGCCTTGGTCAGGGCGGAGAGCTGCTCGTTGAAGAACGTGAACTCGTCGAGTGACAGGGGCGCGACCAGCACGTTCCGGCGGCTGGGCCGCAGGGTCAGGACGCGGACGCCCATGTGACCGAGCAGGACCTCCGCATGCGTCTGGCTCTCGGCTTCCAGCGTGCCCTGGAAACTCGCGCCCGAGCCCAGCTGCCCGGTGTAGTCGAATAACGGCATCCGCACACCTCCGCCAGCGCGCTTGCGCACTACCATACATCCGTCCGGCGGGCGTGTGCAGCTCCGCCGTGATCGGCCGGCCCGCTCCACTGCCCTTCTACCGGGACTACGCAAGAACGCGCCCGAACCCGCAACGGCGGTGCGCGGATTTGCGCGAGGGGACCCCAGCTTGCCCGGTGGCGTATGACCGGCGGGCGGGAGCGGGCTACAATCAGGGCGTGCCGGGCGGGGTGAGAGTGTCCCCGGCACCGACGGCGAGTTCGGAACAGGGGTCCGTGGCCGCGCAACCGCGGCCAACAGCGAGGGAGACGCCCGTGAGACAATCGTGGCAGTTCGGCATCGTGGGCATGGTCACGCTGGCGGTGGTGTGCGCTGGTGGGTACGCCCAACAGGCAGGGGCACCGGCGGCCGGCAAGGTCGAGACCTACCAAGTGGACGCGGTGCACTCGAGCATCTGGTTCCGCGTCAAGCACTCGAACGTCAGCTACTTCTACGGGCGATTCAACGAGGTGGCAGGGAAGATCACGCTGAGCGACGACCTCGCAGCGTGCGCGCTTGACATGCAGGTGAAGGTCGCGAGCATCGACACGAACAACGCGGACCGCGACAAGCACCTGAAGTCGGCGGACTTCTTCGAGGCCGAGACATACCCACTGGTCACGTTCAAGAGCCGCAGCTTCAAGCAGGCCGGTGACGATGCGTACGAGGTGAGCGGCGATCTGACGCTGCACGGGGTGACGAAGCCCCTGACGGTCAAGCTGGAGAAGACGGGCGCCGGGCCGGGGATGAAGGGCGAGTATCGCCTGGGGCTCGAAACCACGTTTGAGATCAAGCGCACTGACTTCGGCATGACCAAGCTCGTGGGGCCGGTCAGCGACGAGGTGCGGCTGATCGTGGCTGTGGCGGCCGTCCGCGACTAGCGCGCCACAGCGGCCCAGCGCATTGGCTTGCACCGGGCGGGTCGTTCTAATATGGGCATGACCGCCTGCGGCCCCGACATCGTCCTTGCGGTGCGCGACCTTGTGGTCCGGTTCGACACCGGCGACGCCGCCGAGATGACCGTCCTCGACGGCGTCACGTTCGACGTGCGCCGCGGCGAAACGCTCGTGATCATGGGCGGGTCCGGGTGCGGCAAGAGCACCCTGCTGAATTGCCTGATCGGGGAAATCGATCCGGACGGCGGATCGATCTGCTATCACCTGCCGGACCTGCCGGAAATCGACCTGGCGACGGCGGATGAGAACATGCGCAACGCGCTGCGCAAGCGGTTTGGCATTCTGTTTCAATCCGGCGCGCTGTTCAGCTCGCTGACACTGGCCGAGAACGTGGCGTTGCCGCTGAAGGAGCATTCGCACGTTCAGCCGGACATCATCGACATCGTCGTGGCGATGAAGCTGCAACAGGTGCGCATGCTGCCGCACCGGGACAAGTACCCGGCGCAGCTTTCGGGCGGCCAGAAGAAGCGGGCGGGGCTGGCGCGGGCGACGGCGCTGGACCCGCAACTGCTGTTCTATGACGAGCCGAGCGCGGGACTTGACCCGGTCACGTCATCGGCAATCGACGAGCTGATGATGGACCTGGCTCACAAGCTGCACGTGACGAGCGTGGTGGTGACGCACGAGATGGACTCGGCGTTCCGGATCGCCGACCGGATGATCATGCTGGAGAAGGGGCGGATTCTGAAGATCGGCCCGCGGCGGGAGTTCGAGGCGCTTCGCGACGCCGAGCCGCAGACGCTGCCGACGGACACCGACAGGCTGCTGCACCAGTTCCTGCGTGGCGCGGCCACCGGTCCCCTGACCGACGCGGAGGGGACCAGCGAGTACGAGAAGATCCTCGTCGGCACGCGGACCGTGACGCTCAGGTGAGGCGTGTGGATCGCGTACTTCTTCGCGAGCGGCGCGGCATACTTTGCCGGGGCTGCGCTGATCGGCCTGGCCGCCTGCCTACCCAGCCGGAGCTCGCGTCTGCTGCGCGGGGTCGCGACCCCGGTCCTGGCGGTCACAGGGATGGTTGGTGCCCTGCTGTCCGCCACTCCGAGCCCCGTGGGCCTCTACCTGCCGTGGTTCGGACTGACCGTGGCCTGGCTGGCGCTGCGCTGCGTAACGCGTCCGGCCACTCCCCGGCCGCACAATCGTGCGACGCCAACGACCAGGCGCGGGGGACGGTTTGCGCTCCGGGTTGACATCGGACTGCGTTGCGCGGTCGTGATCTTGTCAACCGCGGCAGTCCTGACCGAATGGCCGCATACGCGGAATCCACGGCTGACACGCCGGGTCACGCGGACATTGTACGTGATCGGCGACTCCATCAGCGCCGGCATCGGCGGGAGCAGTGAGCACACGTGGCCAGCGCTCCTGGCACACCGGCGCGCGATTGATGTTGTGAATCTCGCCGTCGCGGGAGCCACGGCCCGGTCCGCGCTGGCACAGGCGGCGCGCGCGGCAGACCCCAATGCGGTGGTGCTGGTCGAGATCGGCGGCAACGACCTGCTCGGGGGAACGGCAGTCGCACGTTTTGAACAGGACCTCGCCGCACTACTGACGGCGCTGACGGGCCCACACCGGCTGGTAGTGATGGTCGAGCTGCCCTTGCTGCCGTTCAGCAACGGATACGGGGCGGCTCAACGGCGTGTCGCGCGCGCCGCCGGGGTCGCGTTGATCCCGAAGCGGCACCTGGCAGGAGTGGTGTCTGCCGCCGGAGCCACCATCGACGGGCTGCACCTGTCCAATGTGGGGCACGAGCTGATGGAACGAGCGATGTGGAGCGTGCTGAGGCCTGTGTTCGAGGACTGATGGCATGTCGGGTGAGGGGGCGGCAATAGTCGGCGAGGCCGGTAGAATACGCCCGTGACGCCCGCGCGTGGGCCCGGGTGGAAACCGCGGCTTCGTAGCCGGATTGCACAAGGAGCCGATCGTGGCCGACACGCCCCAGGACGCCGAGCAGCCGACGACGCCGGCCGGTGAAAGCACACCCGCCTCGACCGTGCCGAAGCGGTCGCGCAAGGCGCTGCACGAGATCACGTTCGTCACGTATCCGAAGCTGCTGTTCAGTTGGCCGATCATCGTGCTGGGGTTCGCGCTGTACCCCCTCGCTTATCCCGAGACGCCCGTCGCCGCCGCGAGCGCACCGGTGGTGACCACGCAGACCGCGCCGGCCGCGACCGCGCCGGCCACGGCACCGGTGTCGCGCCGGCTGGAGATCATCGGCTGGGTCTACATCTGGGCGGTCGTGCTGGTGCTGCTCACGCTGGGGGTCGACGTCGAACGGAACATGGCCGTGTTCTGGATTCTGCTGGTCGCGGCCGTCTACATCCTCGGCCTGTGGCTGCACGACGTGAAGGGCTTCACGCTCTTCGGCGACATCTACCGCTGGTTCGGCAACCTGAACGTGCAGTACGACCGCAAGCTCGGCCTGACCCTGAGTATACTGCTGGGGGTGCCCTACGTGCTCATGCTGCTGTGGGCGCGGCTCAACGACCGCTGGCGCATCACGCACAACGAGTTCGAGCACTACACCTTCGGCAAGATGAACGACTCGCTGGGTCGCGGGGCCAAGACAATCCGCACGGACTTCCCCGACGTGTTCGAGCTGATCCTCGGGCTGGCCGGCACGCTGATCGTCTACAACTCGACGGGCACCAAAGAGCTACGTCGCATTCCGCATGTGATGTTCCTCCCGTTCGTCCGCCGGCGGCTGAACCAGATCCTCGAAACCACGGCGATCACCGCCGCGGCCACGGAAGACGAAGAGGAGGGTGAGGAAGGATAGCGCGCGGCTCAGGTCCGCGGTTTGTTCCGCGGCGTGCGGAGTGACAAGGCCCCGGTCGGACAGGCGCCGGCACAACGCCGGGCGGCAGTCCGCAGCGCCTGATCGAGCGTGCCGTCAAAGGGTACATCGACGCGCAGCTCGAAGCCGCGGCCGACCAGCGTGAGCCCGAGCGGCTCGCCCGCCTGCTGGGCGAGCTGGACACAGATCCCGCACAGGATGCATTTACCAGGGTCGTACGCGATTTCCGGGTGCGCGTACCGGGCGGCGGCTTCCGCGTCGCGCCGCACGCCGCGAAAACGGGCCGGGTCCGCGCCATACAACGCCCCGTACTTGCGCAGCCGGCACAAGTCGTGTTTGGCGCAATCGCAGGGCCCATCCAGACCGGCCGCCGGGGAGGCGCAGTGATCGCTCAGCAGCAGCTCCAGCGCGGTGCGGCGCAGCGCGCGGATGTCGTCCGTTTCGCTCGCGACGCACAGCCCGTCCGTCGCGGGCGTCGCACAGGCGGGTACGATCCGGTCCGGGTCCTTCACGCGCACCACGCACGCCATGCAGGACGTGTTCGGCGTGCAGCCGGGGTGGTAGCACAGCGCGGGGATGTCGATCCCCAGCTTGCGGGCGGCGGCGAGCAGATTGCTCCCCGGCGTCACCTCGACTTCACGGCCGTCGATCGTCACGCGCGGCATGCTGGGGGCCTTTTCACCACTAAGACACCAAGACACCAAGAAATGCCTGCGGGTTCAGCACTTGAGCGCCTGCGCGCGAGGGGACCGTCGATCGGTGATGCCAACCGACTTAAAGAGCACCCTTGGTGCCTTTGTGTCTTGGTGCTATTCATAGAATCACGATCGCTGACTCCGGACAGCGAATTCTACATACGTCGCAGCGTGTGCACTTGTCGGCATCGATTTCGTGGCGCTCGTACGGGCGCAGCTCAATCGCGCCCGCCGGGCAATGCTGTGCGCAAATCGTACACCCGGTGCAGGCCTCGCCGACCGTGTAACGAACCAGGGCCTTGCACTTGCCGGCCGGGCAGCGACCCGCGAGATGGGCTTCATACTCCGCCCGGAAGTAACGCAGCGTCGTCAACACCGGGTTTGGGGCCGTCTTGCCAAGGCCGCAGAGGCTGCTCTGCTGGACTGCGCGGGCCAGCTCTGCCAGTGTCGCCAGATCGTCCGGTCGCGCCTGGCCCGCACACAGCCGTTCGAGAATCTCCAGCATCCGGCGGGTGCCGATGCGGCACGGCGTGCATTTCCCGCACGACTGATTCTGCGTGAAGCCCAGAAAGTAGCGGGCCATGTCCACCATGCAGTCGGTCTCGTCGAGCACGACCAGCCCGCCCGACCCCATGATCGCCCCGAGCCCGGCCAGCGCTTCATAGTCCACCGGCGTGTCCGCGAGCGTGGCGGGGATGCAGCCGCCGGAGGGGCCGCCGATCTGCACAGCCTTAAACGCGCGCGGGCGCGGGCCGGCAGCCGTCTCTTCGTCGCGGACGCCGCCGCCGATGTCCTCCACGATCTGGCGGATGGTGATGCCCATCGGGACTTCGATCAGCCCGCCACGGCGAACCTTGCCGGCCAGGGCGAAGACCTTAGTGCCCTTACTGGTCGGCGTGCCGAGGGCGGCAAACGCCTCCGGGCCGTGTCGCACAATCCACGGCACGAGCGCGTAGGTCTCGACGTTGTTGACCAGCGTCGGGCGCCCGCCCAAGCCCTGCTCGGCGGGGTACGGCGGACGCAATGCCGGCGTGCCGCGCTGCCCCTCCAAGGTCGCGATGAGCGCGGTTTCCTCGCCGCAGACGAACGCGCCAGCGCCCTGCACGACGCGCAGGTGCAGCCGCAGGCCGCGCCTGAGGATGTCGTCACCGAGCAGGCCGCGCTCCACGCAGCGCTGCTCGGCCGCGCTGATGCGCTCGACGGCCAGCGGGTACTCGGCGCGGATGTAGAATATGCCGTCGGTCGCACCGGTCGCGTACGCCGCAATGGCGAGCCCCTCGATGACGCGGTACGGGTACGACTCCATGATCATACGGTCCATGAACGCGCCGGGGTCGCCTTCGTCGCCGTTGCAGATCACGTGCTTCAACTCGCCGGGCGCGGCGCGCACCTTGGACCACTTCTGCCAGGTGGGATAGCCCGCGCCGCCACGGCCGCGCAGGCCGCTGCGGCGAATCTGCTCGATCAGCACATCGGGCGCGATCGGTTCCCCGAGACAGCGCCGCAGGGCCATGAAGCCGTCGTGCGCGAGGTATTCGTCCAGATCGAGCGGGTCCAGGTCGCCGCAGTGCTCCGTCGCGATGTGCCGCTGCGGACCGAGAAAGGCGGCGACCGGCGGATCGCGCAGCTCGATGGCGCGCCGGGCAACCGCGGCCCGTTGCGCGCCGTCGCGCCAGTGCGCCACCGTACTCGTCAGCCGGCGCGCGAGACCGGCAGGCTTGAAATGCCGCCGGACGATGGCGCGGGCGTGCTCGGGCCGGATGCGCGTGTAGCGCGCCGGCGTACCATGGGCGGGATGGACCTCGACGAACGGCGTCTGGTGACACATGCCGACGCAGCCGACGCGCTTCACGGCGGCTTGGGCGCCCGCGGCGCTGAGCGCGTCTTGCAGCGCCGCGTACACCGCCTCGCTGCCGTTCGCGATGCAGCACGAGCCGAGACCGATGCGGATCTCGGTGGCGCCAGGCGCGCGCGGTACCGGCGCGACGCTGTGGCGCGTGGGTGTGGCGGGTGAGTTGGCCGCCGCGTGCACCAGATCGGTCACGCCGTCGGCCTGCACGTGTCCGTGCGTGACGCCGTTTACCTGCATGACCGGCGCGAGCGTGCAGCAGCCGAGGCACGGCACAGCCTGCACGGTGAATTCGTGCTGGGCGTCGGTATCCGCGCCGGGCGCGATACGCAGTTGCCGCCGCAGTTCATCGGTGATGTGCCCGGCGCCGGCCACGTGGCACGCGGTTCCATGACAGACGGTAACCACGTGCCGTCCGATCGGCGTGTGCCGAAAGTTCGGGTAGAAGCTGGCCACGCCGGCCAACTGTGCCGGCGTGATCTCGGTCCGTTCGCACACGCGGTGCAGTGCGGCCTGCGGCAGGTAGCGATAGTGGGCCTGAATCGCCTGGAGAATCGGGATGGCAGCGGGCGGCTGGCGTCCCAGGCGCGCGACGATCGCGTCTATGGCACGCAGATCCACGCTCTCGACGACCGGCAGCGGCCGCGCGGCCGACTCCGGTGGCGACGTGGCGGCAGCGGACGAGCGCACGTGCAGCTCGACGACTTGCCGCGGCGGCGGACACGCCGGGATGCGCAGCGTGAGCAGCCACTTGGCGCTGACCAGAAACACCGCGGCCGCCGCCAACAGCGTCTTTGCCAGCACGCCGGTGCGTGCTTCGCGCGCCAGCGTCGCCTGGGTCTGCCGGTCGTACTCGGCCTGCAATTCCGCGGCAGCGCCCGCCTCCAACCGCCCGCGTTCGAGCAGCACCTGCACGCGGGCCTGGTGCGCGGGCAGCGCGCGCAGCGCGACGACCGCGTCAAGCGTGAGCCAGCCACCGGCAAACAGCACGCCCGCGCCGGCCAGTACGGCCAAGACCGCCAGCACGCGTTGGCGCCCGGGGGAACTCATGGTACCGGTGGCCCGGAGGTCCGCACGCGATGGCGCGGACAGCGGTTGAAGCAGCGGGCGCAGAACAGGCACGCGGAGCGCACCGCCCGCAGCTGTTCGATCGCTCCGTATGGGCACGCCTCGGCACACAGGCCGCAATCCAGCTCCTTGTCCGGCGTGACCGTGACGCCACGCCACGAGAGGCGCGACAACAGCGACAGCAGCGCGCCATACGGGCAGAGGTAGCGGCAATACGGCCGGCCGATGAACATTCCAAGAATCAGCAGCCCGGCGCCGATCAGCAACATGTGCAGCGGCCCGGTGAAGCGGAAGAAGCCGACGAACGGATCGAAGCGGCAGATGATGAAGTCGCGATCCACGGCAGGCAGCGCGGCGAACCAGATCGCCAGTCCCAGGTAAGCCCACTTCAGCAGGCCGAGCCCCTGGTCGAGCCGGCGTGGCACGTGCACCGGCCGCAAGACGACGAGTTCCTGAATCGCACCGAGCGGGCACACGCCGCCGCAAAACGCCCGGCCGAACAACAGCGCAAACACGAGCGGCAGGAAAAAGATCGCGATGGCAATCAGCGAGAGGGCGTACGTTGAATCGACCAGCGCGACGGTCACGTTCTGGATCGCGCCGATCGGGCAGAGGCAACCCTCGCGGTAGAAGCCGAAGTATGCCAGGCAAAAGATAGTGAGCGCGACCAGCGCCGTGCGGCTGCGGCGCTGGAGGACGATCCAGCTCGCCGCCCCCAGCGCCGCTGCCAGGACGACCACATCGACGATCTCGCGCCACAGGGCGCGAGGCAGCGCGCGCTGCACGACCGGCGTCACGTAGTCAGCGCCAATGTCTTCGGCACTTGGTGCGGCGTCAACCGGGCGATGGTACTCCTGCGCCACGGCCGCGGTGGCCGCGAGCAACAGAAGCAGCAGGAGGGTGCAGCGCCAACCCACGTTCACGACTTCACCGGGACGCGCTGGTATGCTTCATCCGGGCAGGCGATGGCGATCGAGCAGCGGTTGCAGTCCACACACAAGTTGTGGCGCACTTCGAGGCGGATCGAGCTGAGGCCAGCCGGTTCCTTGCAGCCCATCACGCACTTGCCACAGCCGTTGCAGAGCTGCTCATCGATCACGTATTCGTAGTAATTGTTCGCCGGGTCCGTCGGATCAATGTCGCCGATGGCCTCGCGCTTGATCGCGTCGCGCGGGCAGAGCTTCTGACTGGGCAGGCCCTGCGTGTTCACGGCGCTCTTGATCTCGAAGTACGCGGGGCAGATGTAGCAGCGGCCGCATTTCGCGTGGTCGTTGACGGCGCGGACGGCCGACAGCGGCAGGACACACGTCGTGGAGCAGAGTTCGCACGCCGGCACGCCGACCGCGCCGAGCCGGCTGTTGATGCACTTCTCGGGATCGAGCCCCCACGCGCCCTCCGCGACGGCCTTGCGGCTCAGGTAGGCGACGATACCGCCGACGCCCACCAGGGCAGCGCCACGGACGGCGTGTCCAAGCACGTCGCGCCGCGTCGGCTGGTCCTTCATTGCGGCACCTCCGCCGCGGCCGGCGCACTGGTCGGCTGAGACGACGGCACCGGTTCATACACACGAATTTCCAGCCGCACGGTATCGGCCACATAGATCCGGTCGTGTGAATCGACGGCGATGTCCATGTTCTTGCAGTTCGGTTCGAAGTCGTCCGTGGCGACGACTGTCAGCAGCTCGCCGGTTGGATTATAGACTTTCACGCGCGGGCCGGCCTTCTCCGTCACGACGATGTGGCCGTCGCGAGTCAGCGCGATGTTCGTCGGATTGCAGCAACCCGGAAAGCCCGCCGGGTCCTGGCCGTCAAAGCGCCCCCACTGCCCCAGCAATTCGCCCTCGAGATTGAAACGCTGGACACGGTGCATGCCCGCGTTGGCGGCGTGAAGCGTCCCCTGCGCGTCGCTGGCGAAATCGAGGTGGCGGTTGGGTACCAGGAAACCGCGCATGCGATTGTCGTTGCCCAGATCGCCGCGCCACCGGCCACGCGGGTCGTACCGGCGAAGACAGCGGTCCCGCGTGTCCGCAATCACGACCTCGCCGCGCACGAAGCCGATCGCCGTCACCAGCCCCAGCCGCTCGGGATCGGCCCAGGTGTCGAGGAGTCTGCCCGTTTCGTCGAAGACCTCGATCTGCCGTTCTTCACCCACGAAGACGCGCCCATCGGCCGCAACGGCGACACAATAGCCCGGCTTCTGCGTGTCCCAACCCCGCAGAAACTTCCCTTCGGGCAACAGAATCGCCAGTTTGGAGTCGCCGACGGCGTAAATGCGGTCCTGGGCATCGATCGCCAGGCCGCGCAGCTCGTCAGCAAACTGCCCCGGCCCGGCGCCACGACCGCCGATGACGCGGAGCTGGCGGTATGCCACCTTCGGCTCATCACGCGCCGCGAGCAGGAGCAGGCAATTCACGTGCCCGAGTCCGGCCCCGCGACCGACGGACGCGCTCTTCGCCGCGGGCTGACCAACTTCGATGCAGACCATCTTCGTCATGTCGCGCAGGACGAGCTTGCCGTCGGACAGCGCCATCGGCCCCCAGACGTTGTCGCCATTGAGCACCTGCGCGTGGGCGAGCTCGCGGTACTCCTGCGTGTTCGCTTCCAGCAGCCGCAGCAGGCCGGTCTTGCCTTCGAGCGCGAAGATCAGCCCATCCACGAGCAGGAAGCTCCCCAAGTCGAAATCCGCGTGGCCCGCGCTGGTCCAGACGATCTTGCCGTCGAGGTCCAGGCACGTGAACAGGCCCCGCTGCTTCTTGCCGACGGCGAAGAGATGATCCTCGTAGAGGATCGGCGTGTGGACCTCCGAGTTCCACTCCTCCGTGGTCAGCTCGAACACGGTCTCCGTGCTGAACTTCCCGCCGTCGTTTTTCACGCGGATCATGACCGTGCCCGCGTCGTAGCCCGAGGTCATGAACACGCGGTCCGGCGGAATGGCCAGCGGCGACGGCGCCACCGCGACGTTGAACTTGCGCGCGTGATGCCAGAGCAGCGTGCCGTCGTCCGCCCGCACGCCCAGCACGCCGAACAACGTGCACCACAGGTATTGCTTCACGCCGCCGAGCTCGGCCGGCATCACCGACGCGTGCGAGAGCGGCCAGTTTTCCGGGTTCGGCGTGCGCCACAGCTCGCGGCCGGTGGCCTGGTCGAAGGCGACGATGAGCGCCGCCCCGCCGACTCCCAGCACCACGCGGTCGCCGTCCAGCAGCGGGTTCTGGCCGTTGTACCAGGGCGGGATTTGCGCCTGGTAATCGGCGACGAGATCCTTGCGCCACAGTTCCTTGCCGGTCTCGGCGTCGAGGCAATGGAAGATGCACTTCGGATCGAGCGTGAACACGCGCCCCCCCGCCACGGCCGGCGTGGTGCGCGTGATCCCGTGGTTCGGCCGGATGGTCTTGCTCTCCCTGAAGCGCCAGAGTTCCTTACCGTCCGTCAACGTCAGGCACCGAACGCTCCACTCCTTCGCGTCGCGGTCGTAGTCGTTGAAGTACACGCGGCCGGCCACGATCGCCGCGGCGGCATAGCCCTGGCAGGCCTCCACCGTCCAGAGCACCTTCGGCCCACCGTCAGGCCACTGCCGCAGCAGGCCCGTCTCACGGGCGATGTTGTCGCGCTGCGGGCCGCGGAATTGCGGCCAGTCCGCCGCGCGCGCCATGGCGGCCAGCCCCGCCGCCGCGCACAGAGTCAGTAGTACCGTGAATCGTCGCCGCATGGCGTCGGGGGTTCGCGTCCTAGGAGCCAGCCAGGGCATTCACAAACGGATTGATGTCCCCGAAGTTGACTTCGCCGTCGCCGTTCATGTCGCAGAAATTGCGGCCGTCGCAATCGGGGAAGTACTGGTCGTACACCCCGGTAAGCAGCATGACGAACGGGTTGATGTCGGCGAAACTGAGCCGGCCATCGCAGTTGGCATCGCCCAGGACAAACAGTCGGTTGTAGTACACGTAGTTGCCGCGGTCGCTGTCCCAATTCGTGACCGCCATGTCGAGCTTGCTGGACACCGTGTACGCGACGCGCAGCTCCGCGCCGGGATCCACGCCGATCGTCAGCCAGCCGCACTCCCGGCTCACCAGGTACTGCGACGGCGCTAGCGGCGAACCATCGACGAGGACCGCGGTCACTTCCTGGATCGTCCGGTGCGGCAGATGGTACAGGCGCTGTCCGCCGGTGGCCGGCGTGAAGACCGTCTCCACCGGCCGTAGTCCATTCTTCTCGATGTCACCGAACGCGATTTTCTCCACGACGCTGGTCACGTTGGAGCGCCAGGTGTGGGCGTTGCCGAAGCCGGCGCCGTTGTTGAGGAAGACACGCGTGTAATCCCACCAGGCCCCGGTGGCCAGGTCCAGGCGCCCGTCGCTGTCCAGGTCCGCCAGCGCGACCGCCGAGCAATAGCCGTCGGCGTACGTCCAGGCTGCGGTGGGGCCGAAGAACCCGAGCGTCTGGCCGTTGTACTGCCGGAAGCGCCCGCTGCCGCCTGAGATCTGGTTGTTGTCGGCGATCAACAGGTCGGGGCGCCCGTCGCCGGTCACGTCGCCGGCCGTCACCATGATCGCGTCCTGCGAGGTCTGATCCGTCAGTTGCCAGGCCGCCGTTGTCCCCAGCACGCCACCCAAATTACGATATACACGGCTGACCGAACCCGAAGCGGCGAAAGCGAGATCGAGCCAGCCGTCGGCGTCCGCATCCACCCAGCAGGCCCCCTGATAGTCATATTGGTCGCTCGACGTCCAGCTCGGCGTCGCCGCGAGCGTGCCGTCGATGTTCAGGTAAACGTAATTCGGGTAATGGTGCGGCGGGGAATAGGCCCAGCCGGTCGCGACGGCCAGGTCCGGCCGGCCATCATTGTTCATGTCGCCGAAAGCCACGCCGAATGCGTTGCCGATGACGTTCGCCGACCAGTCCGGCGTCGGCGAGAGCGTGCCTTCATTGTTGAGGTACAGACGCGCGATCGGCCCGGTGGTGTTGAATTCGCCGAGCGTGGCCACGGCGACATCCGGCCAGCCGTCGCCGTTCACGTCGGCGACGTCGAGGTGGCCGTTGAACACAAAGTCACTCGATTGCCAGTCGGGCGTCGGGGGGAAGGTGCCGTCGCCGCGGTTGTAGTACACGGCCACGTGCTGCTGGGCCATGTCGTTGCCGTTCGAGACGACGAAGTCCAGCCAGCCGTCGAGGTCGAGATCGACGAGGGCGCCACCGGTGCTGACCTGCGTGTCGGCGGAGATCCAGTCGGGCGTGCCGGAGTAAATGACCTGGGCCAGGCCCGGGATTCCGGACAGCACGGCGACAACGAGAGCGACACTTGCGCGAGTACACATCGTGCGGTTCCTCCAGGCCAACGCCAGTCCTCCGGTCCCATTGTAGCAGGAGCCGGACCCCGCCGGAACGCCCGATTGCCGCCCCCGAGGCCGCGTGGGGTGCTACCGACACAAAACAACACCGAAGCCCAGGCGCACCGCAGCGGGCCGCGCGCCTGAGGTTCGGTCCGCCGAGGGCCCCGCCGGGTCCGACCCGCGGTGGAGCACATGCGCCGCGGGGCGCAGGACTATGCGCCGGTTGTCGCGCTATTCACCAGGGCGGAGACGATTTGCGTGGCCACCAGCTGGAGGACGTAGTACCCGAGGTCCGAGGCACACGCGCTCAATTGCAGCAGCGTACCCCCGGCCAGCGTCAACGCGATCCATTTCCACTTCCTCATATTCGTCTCCGTTCAAGTTGGGCAGCCCAGGGATTCGTTAGGGTATCGGGCACTATATCGCCCACCGTGGCGCGGGCACAAGCGCGCCGAGCACACAAACTTGATCCGCGGCACGCCATCGGGATAATGCCGCGACCGGCAACCGGAACCGCGGGAGTGCGCATGCGATCCGTCCGTCCGATCGACAACACGGTCCAGCACCCGACACCCTCGCTGACCGTGCGCGCGGTTGTTGCGCTGCTGGCGGCGGGCGCGCTGCTGGTTGGCGGCTGTGGCCACGGCGGGCCGCTGTGGGCACGGCTGCACGCGGATGTGCAACGCCCCGAGCCGGGCGTGGTGCTGTTTCTGTGCGACGGTTTCAGGGCGGACATGCTGGAGACCGGCTGCCGGGCGGGCTGGTTGCCGAACATCCAGCGGCGCTTCATGCAGGGCGGCACGCACGTGGCCTGCGCCACAACGTGCATCCCGGCGATCACGTACGCGGCCATCGCCACGCACCTGACCGGGACGGGCCCGGGGCAACACACCATCGTCGGCAATTGCTGGTTCGATCCCGACAGGTTCTTCTTCCGCAGCTACGCCACGATCGAGCACTATCGCGATGTCGACCACGACTGTGTCTCGCCCACCATCTACAGGCTGATGCAGCCCGCGCCATCCGCCAACATCCAAACCGCCCACCACCGCGACGTCACGCAGAACTTCGCGAACTGGGCGGTCTCCGGGGTCATGTGGTTCTTCGGCGACCACACGGCGGTCGATAAGCTGACCGCCACGACGATCGAGCGCGTGGCCGCCTGGGCGAACGAGCAGCGCGCCTGGCCGAGCCTGCTGACGTGTTACTTCCCCGGCGCGGACTCCGTCGGCCACGCACACGGCGCCGGCTCGGACGCCTATCGCACGGCGTTGGCGCATGTCGACTACCAGATCGGCCGCATCTGCGACTGGCTCGATGCGCAGGACCTGCTCCCGACCACGTATCTGATCCTCGTCAGCGATCACGGCATGGTCGATGTGCAGCCCGACCAGCGGATCGACCTCCTCGAGCTCGTGCGTGAGCGCTGGGGGCGGCACGCTACCGACCGCACGCTCCAGGACGGCCCCGACGCCGGGCGGCGCGCGTACTTCGACGACTTCGACACCGTCGTCGCCTACCACAACGGCCGCGGCGCGTTCCTCTACCTCCGGGGGCCTGAGGGCTGGGACGGCCGTCGCGCTGCCCCGGACGAGGTCGCAGCCGTGCTGACGGCGCCGCCGCCGGAGGACCAGCTCTGGAACATCCCCGGTGTCGCGCTGGTCACGTATCTGACCGGTGACGACGAGGCCATGTTGCGCTCGGCACGGGGCGTGTCGCAAGTGCGGCGTCGGACCGGCGCGGATGGTCCGGAGTTCGCGTACCTGCCCGGCTCGGATGACGTACTAGAGTACATGGCCGACCCGGGGGTGGCCGCTTTCGTGACGGCCGGCTTCCACCCGGCGCGCGCCTGGCTGGAAGCGACGGCGAACCAGCGCATCCCCGACGTCATTCCGCACCTGATCCCGCTGCTGCACGTGCATCGCGCCGGGCAGGTGGTCGCGTTCACCGAGGTCGGGTACAGTTTCGTATTCGAAGCCGGCGGTCACGGCGGTCTGGACCGGGACGAGCTGCGGATTCCGTTCATGATTGCCGGCCCCGGCGTGGAGCCGGGCGGGACGATCACCGTGGCGCGGTCCGTGGACTTGGTGCCGACCATCCTGACGCTGCTGGGGCGAAGGCCCGAAGACTACGCATGGCTGGAAGGTGTCTCGCTGATGAAAGCTGCTCCGGCAGTGTCCGGCCCACGGCGCGGGGCAGACTGATCATGAAAGCCGCCGCTGCGCTGGGTGTGATGATCTTCACAGGGGCCGCCCTGTGGTGGAGTCTGCCGCCGCAATCCGCCAGCCCGCAGGCCGCCGCCGCGGCCACCGGCGAAATCAAGCCTTCGACCGCCGACTATCGTGGCCTGGCAATCCAGGTCGCGTCGGGCTACAAGCCGGTCGAGACCTACGGGGCACTGCTGCGCGAGATCGCCGCGCTGGGGGCGAACTCCGTTTTGCTGAGCGTCGCCGGGTACATGGAACACGCCACCGCGCAGTCGATCTACATCGATGCCCGCAAGGTGCCGGCGCCGGAGGACTTCAAGACTGTGATCCGCCAGGCGCGGGCGCTGGGGCTAAAGGTCATCGTCATGCCGATCGTCCTGCTGCGCAATCCGCGCGGCAGCGAATGGCGCGGCGTGATCGAGCCGCCGGACTGGGACGACTGGTGGGAGCAGTACAACGAGTTCGTCCTGTACTTCGCCGACATCGCGCGCGAGGGGCAGGCGGACGCATTGATGGTCGGCTCGGAGCTGGTCAGCACCGAGAAATACACGGACCGGTGGGAGAAGCTGATCGATGCCGTGCGGCCGCGGTTCTATGGCGGCAAGCTCGGGTACTCGGCCAACTGGGACCACTTCCGCCCCGTGCAGTTCTGGAACAAGCTCGACTTCATCGGCATGACGAGCTACTTCACGCTGGCGGACAAGAAGAACCCGACGGTCGAGGAGATCATCGCCCGGTGGGAGCCGATCCGGAAGGACATCCTGGATTGGCAGCGGCAGGTGGGCAAGCCGATCCTGCTCACCGAGGTCGGCTGGTGCAGCCAGGAAGGCGCCGCGACCGCCCCGTGGAACTACTACCAGAATCAGAAGGCCACGCCGGCGGCGATGGAGGAGCAACGCCGGTTGTACGAGGCCTTCATCCGCGCGTGGAACGGAACGCCGGAGCTGATGGGCGTGATCTGGTGGGAATGGAACGCGACGGCAGGCGGGCCGACCGATTTCGGCTACACGCCAAAGGGCAAGCCGGCGGAGCAAGTGCTGCGGCAATGGCTGGGGGCGGGGCCAGAGTCGGCGCAACCTGACCCGCACGTATCCGAGAGTGGTGCCGGCACGCGGCATTGAGCAGCGCGTGCTCTGAGCAGGCGGGGTTCCGCGCGCACAGATTTCGCACGCACCGGGAGAACGGTGTCGCCACATTCGCTGACGACATGGATGCGTTGCGCCGGGCCGGCACGCGTCAATTCGTCCACCAGCACGTCTATAGGTACTCGTAAGGCCGCAACGAAGCGCAACACGCCACCAGAAGCGGCCCCCCGGTTGGGACCGGGGATGGGGTGAAGGGCAGCGCGACTCACCGAGTTCCGACTACCGTGGCCGAGCCGGACACACCGCGCGCTCGCCAGGTCATCCGGGCCACGCAGGAGAATCACCATGAACCACGCACAGACCCACACCTCACAACCACTCGCACGCAGTTTGCTGTGGCTCGTCGCGCTCGCGTTGCTGGCGAGCGCCTGGGAGGCCAGCGCCGGCAACATCAACTGGGGCAAGCAGGAGTCGCCGCGGATGTACAGCCAGTACGCCGCCCACCGGCAGCTCGTCGGCCCCGTGGATACCCACTTCATCGGGAGCCCGCCGGCCAGTTGCTGGGCCAGCCCGACGTACCTGATCGGCGGGTTTGGGCCGCCGGAGACGATCACCGCCGTACACCGGGCGCGGCACCTCGTCCCGGTGTGCCCGGGTGAGACCGCTCCGGCTCCGTGGTGGACGCCGCCGCCGATCTCACCGCCGGCGGTCAACTGGGGCACAACGTTCGCGGGTGCCCGCGGCAGCGTCATCCATCCCGGGCCGCCCAACCACGCCGACAATTTCCTGGAAGTGCTCGGCGCGGCCTACCGCTGGGGCATCCTCGGCGGCTACGCCTACGCCTCGATCGGGTTCCACGACCCGATTTGCGAGTCACGCTGGTGCACGCTGACGGGCGACCAGGTCGTGCCGCCGGTGCCGGACCCGCCGCCGGACACGCTGCCTCGGCTGTGCATTAGCGCGGTCGCGGTCGACTCGCACCTGGGCGTGTTCGCCCTGGTGATCGTCGCTCAGAACATCGAGCCGGCGGACTTGCTGGGGGCGGAGATTCACATTGGGGCAGTTGGGGAGAACGGCCCGGGGATCTACTGGTTGGGGAGCGGCCTGGAGTGGGAGAATCTGAACGGGGACGGGCTCGCCAAGGTCGTACTGGAGGAACCCTTCCCGATGGAGTTCTATCCGGCGTTTGTCGCGGAGCAGATGTACATCTCCCTCTATACGATGGAGTACCCGGAGGGAGCCCTGCGCGGGCAATTGCTCGCCCTGCCCGTGGCCTACATCGCGGGCGACGTGAACTGCGACGGCGAAGTCAGCTTCGCCGACATCAACCCGTTCGTGCTGTACCTGTCCAACTTCGACACCTGGCAGAGCGAATATCCCGACTGCCCGCCAGAAAACGGCGACATCAACGGCGACGGCGAGTTCCCGTCGTTCCGCGACATCAACGCCTTCGTGAGCCTGCTCTCGCAGTAGGTCACGAAGCTCAGCCGGCCGCAGCGCCCGTAGCTCCCGCGACGGGCGCTGCGTGCTTTTGCTCGCGGCGCCTGCCGTTCTCGCGTACAATCCGTATTGGCGGAGTGGGCCAGGCGACCGCTGTCGGGGCGACCCGGCAGAGGAAAGTCCGAACTGGACAGGGCACGGTGATGGCTAACAGCCACCGGGTGCGAGCCCAGGGAAAGTGCCACAGAAAAGATACCGCCGGCGGGGCGGTGGCTTCGCCACCGCCGTGACAGGGTCGAATGTAACAAGGTGACAATGTGTGCGTCCCTCGGCTTGTTGGATGGTCCTCGGATTGCGGACGGGCTCACTCTGTTACTCTGTCACGTTGTTACCTTATCACCTCCCCGCCGGTAAGGGTGAAATGGTGCGGTAAGAGCGCACCGCGCGGCCGGTGACGGCCGTGGCAGGGTAAACCCCACCGCCAGCAAGCCCAAATAGGGGGCGATGAGCCGGCCCGGCTCGTTACCAGCCCCGGGTAGGGCGCTTGAGCCCGTCGGTAACGGCGGGCCTAGAGGAATGGTCGCCATCCGCCTCAAGCGGAAACAGAATTCGGCTTACTGGCCCACTCCGCCGAATTTCCCGCCCGCCGCTGTCAGAATCGCACTCCCGGAGGGATAGGCACAGTTGGAGACCTGGCCAACTGGCGCTCAGAACCACGGGTGACACTTCGATCCGCCAACTGAGCCCCAAGTGCCGAGCGTGCGGAAGCCGCGAAAGCACGGCCGCGCGCCGCTGGCCAGCGGAATTCTAATTGAAACGCCAGGGTGCCGATCGGTATTTTGAAGTATTGGTCAGAACGCGAATCGCACGGGACCGCGTTCGGAAGGAGTGGGAAAGCTCAATTACGGGTAGGCCGGTGGTCGCCCGCGCAGGTCGCCACTGGCGCTGCTGGAGGGTTCGCGATGTACACGGTGACACAATTGGCTGCGCGCGCGGGGCGCGCCCGAGCTCTGCTGACCGGCTTGGTCGTATGTGGTCTGCCATTCACGACTCTGGCCCAAGTGCACATTTTCACGACGGATACGCTGATCGCCGACGGCGACACGACCTGGGACGGCTACGACATTGTCGTGCAGGGCTGCACGGTGACGATTAACGGCGCCCATGCGTTCAACTCCGTCACGATCGAGCGTAGCGCAAGCAACCAACCCGGCACCATCACACACGCCGCCGGTTTCTCGAACGGCACGGTCAACGGCATGCACCTCACGGTGGCCGGTGACGTGCTGATCCAGGGCTCCGATGGTGCGCTCGTCGCCAGCCTGCTGACGGCTACGGCCCGCGGGTTCGGTCCGCACACGGGGCCCGGGGCCGGTGTGCTCGGTGTGAACTTCGGCAGCGGTGGGGGCTACGGTGGTCATGGGGGGCGTGCCCATGAGGGGCAGGCCGGCGGCGGCGTGTACGGCCTGTTCATGCAGCCGACCGAACTCGGCAGCGGTGGCGCCGGTGACAACGACAGCTATAACCAGCTGGGCGGCGCCGGTGGCGGAGCGGTACACCTCGTGGTGGGTGGAACCCTCACCGTGAATGGTCAATTGCGCGCCGACGGCGGAAACGGCGCCGCCGGCACCAGCGAGTCCGCCGGTGGCGGTTCGGGCGGCAGCCTCTGGATCGAGGCGGGGGCATTGACGGGGACCGGGACCATCGCAGCCCGCGGCGGCAACGCGGGCGACGCGCGGTCCGGCGGTGGCGGCGGCGGCCGCATCGCGGTCTACTCCGATAACGTCACGTTTGGTGGCATCGTCAGTGCGTGCGGCGGTACCGGCTACGTCCGCGGCGGCGCCGGGACACGCTTCAGCAAGAGCTCGGTCCAGCTCTATGGGGACCTGCGCATTGACAACGAGGGTGCTGCCGGTGCCATCACTGACCTGCCCGCGCCGATCTCGACGATCGACGGGCTGACGGTGGCCGGCGCGGCGATACTCGACCTCCCCGGCGCCACGACCCTGACCATCACAGACCTGAGCGTCCTGACCGGCGGCGTCCTGACGCACCGGGCCGGAGAAGCCGGATTCCTAATCGATGCCGCCGGCGACGTGTACATCGCTGAGGACGGTTGCCTGAATGTGAGCGCCCGCGGATATGGCCCACACACAGGCCCCGGGGCCGGCGCGCTTGGCCCGAGTTTCGGCGGCGGTGGCGGCCACGGCGGCTATGGCGGTAGCAGCAACGGAGGACAGGCCGGCGGCAGTGTATATGGCTCGTTCACTCAACCGGTCGAACTCGGCAGCGGCGGCGCCGGGGACAACGACTCCTACAACGAACCGGGTGGCGCGGGCGGTGGAGCCGTACACCTCATCGTTGGCGGGACCCTCACCGTGGACGGCCAACTGCTCGCCGATGGCGGAAACGGTGAAAGCGGCTACAGCGAATCGGCGGGTGGCGGATCAGGTGGGAGTATCTGGATCGAGATGGGCTGGTTGACGGGGACAGGGACGATCGCGGCGCGCGGCGGGAACGCGGGTGACACGCGGTCCGGCGGCGGTGGCGGCGGCCGCATCGCCATCTACTGCAGCAACACCGCGTTCACGTTTGGCGGCACCATCAGTGCCTGCGGCGGCACGGGCTACATTCACGGCGGCGCCGGCTCGCGCTTCAGCAAGGCCGCGCCCCAACCGCACGGGGACCTGCTCCTTGACAACGACGGCACAGCCGGCGCGATCACGGACCTGCCGGTACCAATCCCAACCGTTGACGTGCTGACGGTGGCCGGCGCGGCGATACTCGACTTCCCCGGCGCCACTGTGTTGAGCGTCACAGACCTGAACGTGCTCTCGAACGGCATCGTGACCCATCGTGCCGGAGAGGCCGAATTCCAGATCGATGCAGCCGGTGATGTGGTTATCGCAGCGGACAGTCGCATCGATGTCAGCGCCCGCGGATACGGTCCGCACACGGGGCCCGGGGCCGGCACGCTCGGCCCGAGCTTCGGCGGCGGCGGGGGCTACGGCGGCCACGGCGGCAGCAGCAACGGAGGACAGGCCGGCGGCGGCGTCTACGGCTCATTCATTCAGCCCGCCGAACTCGGCAGCGGCGGCGCCGGGGACAACGACGGCTTTGACGAGCTGGGCGGCGCGGGCGGCGGAGCCATACGCCTTACCGTTGGCGGAACCCTTACCGTGGATGGCCAACTGCTCGCCAATGGCGGAAACGGTGAAAGCGGCTACAGCGAGTCGGCGGGTGGCGGCTCCGGCGGTAGCATCTGGATCGAGGCAGCCACGCTGGCAGGCACAGGCACGATCGCGGCCCGCGGCGGGAATGCGGGTGACACGCGGTCGGGCGGCGGTGGCGGCGGCCGCATCGCCATCTACACTTGCGATCAACGAGTGGATCCCGCGCAGATTGTGGTGACAGGTGGCAGCGGCTGGCAGGGAGGCGGATCCGGCACGGTGACGCACGTATCCGCTTTCATCGCCATTACCCAACAGCCGGTCGGTGGCATTGTCTTCGCCGGAGATCCACTCCAGCTCTCCATTGCGGCGGACACGACGCAGGGCACACTGACGTATCAGTGGCGCCGGGACCAGACGGACCTGAGTGATGACGGGCATTACGCGGGCGTCCAGACCGAGACGTTGACGGTCGCGGCGGCGGCGCTCAGCGACCAGGGCTACTACGACGTGTGGCTGACCGACGATTGCGGCATGCAGCTCAGCCAGAGTGCGTATGTGATCGTCCCGCCGCCCGGCGATGTGACCTGTGACGGCGTGGTCAGTTTCGCCGATATCAACCCGTTCGTGCTCGCGCTCAGCAATCCAACGCTGTATGAGCAGCTGTGGCCGCAGTGCCGCCTGCTCCAGGCCGACTGCAACGGGAATGGCATGGTGGACTTCCGTGACATCAACCCGTTCGTGGCGCTGCTGACGGGTAAGTGAGGCGCACCCGCGTCTATCACGGGCTCCAAGCCACGGGCCGGGCAGCGCATGTTGGCGCTGCCCGGCCCCGCTTGCTCCCCGCCCGCACTGACGCGATAGTACGCGCAGCGAGACGCGGAGGATCCCGCGCCCGCCGGCCCGCGCGGGCCACGTCGACAAGGATGTCATGTTCCGCCGACGCCTGACCTGGTTCTGGGTTCTGCTAACCGGCCTTGCGCTGGTGATCGTGGCGCGCCTGTGTCAGATCCAGGTCGTGCAGGCGGGCGAGTATCAGCGGCTGGCGGACCGCATCCTGACCCGTCGTCCGGACTACATCCCCGCCCCGCGCGGCGCGATCCTCGATCACAGCGGACACGTGCTGCTGGTGGACGAGCCCACCGCCGACATCTGCATCCACTACGGCGCGCTCACGGTGCCGCCGCAGGCGGACTACCTCCTGGAAGCGGCCCGCGCGTTGAAGCGGCGCGGCGACTATCCCAGTGATGCGCGGTTGAGCGACATTGCCGCGCATCTGCCGGTCGAGATCGAGGAGATGTGGTGGCAACTATCCGGCCTGACCGGCATCCCGCAGCCCGAGTTGCGGGCCAGCGCCCGGCAGGTTGTCGCCCGGGTGCAGCGCTGGCGCGCGGCCAGCGGCCAGCCCGTCATCCGCGAAGAACGCCAGCTTCTGCCGGTCATCGAGGGGATTCGCAACGCCGTCGCCGTGGATGTGCGTCTGAAGATGGGCCGCTACCCGTGGCTGCGCGTCGTGCCCAGCGCGCGGCGCGTCGCCCGCGACGCCGACGCCGTCGCCCACGTGCTCGGCCGCACGGGTGCCGCCAGCCCGGAACTTCTTGCCGCTGACCCGCTGCGTGGCGACGAGTTGCGCGGTCTGCGGGCCGGCGACCGCTGCGGCGTGTCGGGTATCGAGCGGCTGGCGGAGACCTCGCTGCGTGGCCAGCGCGGTCGGATCCTGATGGACTACGAGTGGCAGGAACGCGAGCGCAGCGAGCCGATCGCGGGGCACGACGTGCACCTGACGATCGATCTGCCCCTGCAGAAATACGTCGTGGAACGGCTGGAAGAGGCGGTCGGGCAACTGCCGGAGCGCCTCCGGGCGGGTGCCGCGGCTGTCGTCATCGACGTGGCGACACGCGAGGTGCGCGCGCTGGCGAGCTATCCGTCCTACCGCTACGACGACTTCGACGCCGATTACGCGGCCCTGCAGCGCGACGCCCGCCGCCTGCCGCTGCTCTTCCGCGCCGTACAGGCCCAGTACCCGCCCGGATCGATCTGCAAGGCCATCACGCTGGTCGGCGGACTGACCGAGGGAGTGATCACGCCGGCGACGCGCTTCCACTGCACCGGCCATCTGCTCCCGGACAAGCCCGATCGCTTCCGCTGCTGGATCTACAGCCAGTACGGCATCACCCACGATTTTGAGGAGCCGGAAGGCCAGAACAGCGAGGACGCGGTCCGCAACTCATGCAACATCTACTTCTTCCGCGTCGGCGAGCGCCTCGGCCCGGACCGGCTCTGCGACTGGTTCGCGCGCTTCGGCCTGGGCCGGACCACCGGCAGCGGGCTGATCGAAGAGAGCACGGGCATTGTCCCCACTGGCGAGTGGCTGCAGCGCGTCGCCGGCCGCGCACCCCAGACATCCGACGCATGGAACTTCGCGATCGGCCAGGGCGAGGTGACCATCACGCCGCTGCAGGCCGCCAATGTCGCCGCCACGATCGCGGCCGGGTCTTGGCTGCCGGTGCGCCTGGCCTACGACGACAGCGGGCATGCCTGCGGCGCACCGGTCACACCGCCGGTCACGTTCGACGAGGGCCACATCAGCGTGCTGCGGCGCGGCATGTGGCGGGTGGTGAACGAGCCAGGCGGGACGGCCGCGCGCTACGCCGCCCTGGACCGCGGCGACTATGAGCTGTGCGGCAAGACCGGCTCGGCCCAGACCGTGCCCCGCCCTATCACATATCGCTATACATTCGAATGGCTGGACGGGTACCGCGAGGAAGCGATCGCCTACCTGGAGGATGACGCCCGCGCGGTGCTGCCCGCGCGCGGCGACGAGCAGCCGCGTTGCGTCGGCCGGCATGCCGCCGAGCGCTTCCCGAGCCTGGAAGAGGGGGAGCGCCTGCCCGCCCATGCCTGGTTCATGGGCTTCACGCAGCCCGCGCGCACGCCGCGCGGCGCCCGTCCCGCGGGTAAGGTCTACGCCATCAGCGTGCTGCTCGAATTCGGCGGCAGCGGCGGAGCCGAGGCCGGTCCCGTGGCGAAGCAGATCGCGGAATATCTCCTGCAGTGAGGCGCGGGTAGGCCCGATGCTCGACCGACAAGTCCTGAACCTGACGCGACTCGGCTGGAGCCTGGCGGTCCCAGTGGTCTTCCTGGCGGCGGTGGGGCTGAGCTGCATCCACGCAACGGAGCGCGACCCGACCCCGGGCGCAGCGGCGGCGGCCGCCCGCTACGCGGGGGAGGAGCGTGGCTGGCTGCTGCGGACCTATGACGCCCTGGGCCCGATGACCGTCCGCCAGCTCGTGTACCTGCTCACCGGCACGGGCCTGCTGCTGCTCGTCCTCGTGCCGAGCTACCAGAAGATCGGGCGGTACGCTTACCCGGTGTACGGCATCACGATCCTGCTGCTACTGCTGCTGTTTGTCGATCGGTACGTGGACTTGCCGCTGATCCCGGTGCGGAACAACGCGCGGCGCTGGATCCAGTACGGGTTCTTCACGCTCCAGCCGTCGGAATTCATGAAGCTGGCCCTGGTCCTGGTGCTCGCGCGCTACCTCCGCTTCCGCAATTCGTACCGGCGCTGGTGGGGTCTGGCGCCGCCGTTCCTGCTCAGCGTCGTGCCGATGGTGCTGATCCTCAAGCAGCCTGACCTGGGCACGATGCTCATGCTGCTCCCGGTGCTGTTCGCGATGCTCTTCGTGGCCGGCGCCCGGATGCGACACCTGCTCGTGATCATCGTGCTGGGCACGCTGACGCTGCCGGCGTTCTACTACTTCGGCATGAAGCCCTATCAGCGCGAGCGCATCGAGGTGCTGTTCCGGCAGCACACGACCGACGAAGCCTGGCACATGGACGCGGGCTATCAACTGCGGCAGTCGAAGATCGCGCTGGGCACGGGCGGCCTGACGGGCACCGGCTACGGCGCTGGTATTTTCGTCCAGTACAAGGACCTGCTGCCCGAGGAGCAGAACGACTTCATCTTCGCCATCATCGGCCACCAGTGGGGCCTGGTCGGCGGCCTGCTGGCGATCGGCGCCTACGTGCTGATCATCGTCTTCGGCCTCGAGGTGGCCACCGTGACCAACGACCCGTTCGGACGGCTGCTGGCCGTCGGCGTGGTGGTCATGATCGCCGTGCAGGCCCTCCTGAACATCTGCATGACGATCGGGCTCGCTCCGATCACCGGCATGACGCTGCCGTTCGTCAGTGCCGGGGGCAGCAGCTTGTGGGCCAATTTCCTCGCGCTGGGCCTGCTGGTGAATGTCGCCCAGCGGCGCCCCCTGCTGATCGCCCGCCCGCCTTTCGAACATGGCGACGATTGACGCCGCGCGGTCCCTGACCGGGCCGCGTCACTTCGCCCCGATCGCCAGCCCGATCTTGTCCACCAGCGCGGACGCCGTGTACGGCTTGTGCACGAAGCCCGCGAGCGGCGCATCGGCGAAGTGCAACGCCGCCTCCTGCTCGCTGTAGCCGGTCGACACGATCACTTTCACGTCCGGCCGGATCGCCAGCAGGCCGCGGAACACCGCCTCCCCATGCATGCCCGGCATGTTCATGTCGAGCAGCACCGCGTCGATCTCGTCGGCGTGCGCCTGGAACACTTCCAGGCCGCGCTGGCCATCCTCCGCCGTCAGGACCCGGAGGCCCCGACTGCTCAGCACGGCGTCGACGACGTCGCGAATTTCCTCCTCGTCATCGATGACTAGCACCGTCGAGCCGCGTGGCAGCCCCGCGCGCCGTCGCTCCGCGATCGCCCGCTCCGCCTTGGCCGCGATCGCCGGCAGCAGCACGCGAAACACCGTGCCCACGCCCGGCTCACTCCTCACCGTGATGGCGCCACGATGCGCCCGCACGATGCCGAGGATCGCCGACAGGCCGAGCCCGCGGCCGGCGAACTTGGTGCTGAAGAACGGATCGAAGATGCGGCTCAGCGTCTCTTTCGACATGCCGCAACCGGTGTCACTCACCTCCAAGCAGACATACAGCCCGGGCACCGGCTGCTGGTCCGCGAACTCGCTCGCGACCCGCTCTGCCGAGAGCTCCTCCGCCCACGTCGCGACCGAAACCTTGCCCCCCTGCTCGCCAATCGCCTCGGCCGCGTTGATCAGCAGGTTCATGATCACCTGCTGGATCTGCCCGCTGTCCGCCCGCACGAGCGGCAACCCCGCGGCGGTGTTGATGTGCAGATCGACGTTCTTCGGGACGGCGGCCACCGCGAACTCCGCCATCTCCTGGACGAGGTTGTTCAGGTCCATGATCTGCACGTCGCACGTCGCACGGCCCGCATAGGCCAGCATGCGCTTGGTCAGGTCCGTGGCCCGCCGGCCGGCGTTCACGACGCGCTCCAGCAGCGGCTGCAGCGGCGATTCCGCCGGGAGCCGCTCCTGCGCCAGCGACGCGTTCCCCAGGATGCCCACCAGCAGGTTGTTGAAGTCGTGCGCCACGCCGCCCGCGAGCACGCCCAGGCTCTCCAGTTTCTGCGACTGGCGCAACTGCGCTTCCAGTCGCTCGCGTTCGGACACGTCCCGCACCAGCGTCACGACGCCCTGCACGCCGCCGGCCGCATCGGGCAGCACCGTGTTGTGCCATTCGCAGGTGATCTTCTCACCGTCGCGCTTGCGGCTGACCAGCACAGTCCCGGAGCACGCCTCGCCCTTCAGCAGCGCCGCGCACATCTGCGCGAAAGCCGCGCGGCTCTCCTCCGGCACGATCAGCTCAGTGGCCAAGCGCCCTGCCGCCTCTTCGGGCGGGTACCCGAAGATCGTCGTCGCCGCCGGGTTCCACTCGAGCACGCGGAAATCCGCCGACCAGACCACGTAGCCCAGCGGCATGCGCGCCACCAACGACTCGAACCGCGCGTTGGCCGCCTGCACGCGCTCCTCGGCCAGCTTGCGGTCGGTCAGGTCCACCGCGGTCCCGGTACAGCCCACCACGTTGCCGGCGTCGTCGCGCAACGGAATCGCGTTGATGCTGAGGTGCACCACCGCGCCGTCCTTGCGAACGTGCTGCGTGTCAAACCGCAGCCGCGGCCGGCCCGCCCGCAGTTCGGCCAGGACCTGCCGCGCGCGCTCCTGCACGGCGGGTGGCACAAAATCGAGCATGGAGCGCCCGAGCATTTCCTCCGGCTCGTAGCCATAAATCGCCCGGGCGGCGTTGTTCACGAAGGTCCAGCGCCCGTCCAGGTCGACCGACCAGATCAGATCACGCGACGTCTCGACCAGGTTGCGGTACTGGGCCTCACTCTTGAGCAGCGACTGCTCGGCCCGCGCCCGCTCGGTCACGTCACGCGCAAAGCCCGCCAGGAACTTCGCGTCGCCGTCGCGCAGCACGATCACGCAGGTCTCGAGCTGCACGAGGTGCCCGTCCTTGTGACGATGCGACGTCGCGAAGTGGTGCAGGCCGGTGCGCAGATAGCCGCCCCCGTCGCGCAGCGGGCTGGCCACTTCGAGATCCGTCATCTTCAGACGGAGCAGTTCCTCCGGCGCGTACCCCAGCATCCGGCAGAACGCGTGGTTGACTTCAAGGAAGCGGCAGTCCTCACCCAGTAGAAAGAACCCGTCCAGCGCGTTCTCGAGCACGGCGGCACTGCGCTCCGCCTGCCGCGTCAGCTCACGCATGCGCTGCGTCTGGGCCACCCCGGCCGCGCGCTCCGCGGCCACCGCCGCCCGCGCCCGCCACCACAGCGCCGCGAGCACGAGCGACAGCAATCCCAGAGCCAGCGCCGCCCACGCCATCCTGATGCTCCCTGGCCGCCGGCCAAACCGGCCGGCGGATTCCGCTCTGATGCCTGGCGCGCCTCGGCGACCGGCGTCTAGCCGGCCGGTGCCGGCACGGCACCCAGGTCACGGCCGCGCTGTTCGCACGCGACCGCCTCCGCCTCACATCCCGCGCGGCGTAGCGCCTCCGCTTTCTGCAGCCACGCCGCCGCCTCCATACGTACGTTCGAGTGTTGCCGCGCCAACTCAATCCGCTTGTCGGCGCAGCGCAGTGCCTCATCGTGATTGCCCGCCTGGAGGTGCATCTCGGCGATGTACTCGTACGCCCGGCCGAGTCCGTTCCAAAACCGGGTTTCCTCCAGGGCGTTCAACGCCATTGTAAACTCATGCTTCGCGTCTGCAAAATGTCCTTGCTGCGCTGCGCAGCGCCCCAGGTGCATGTGCGTGGTGCCCACGCTGGTCCGACCTTCGGTTTCCCGGGCCAGCGCCAGCGCGCGCTGGTAATAGGACCTGGCTTCGTCGTAGCGCTGTTGCTCGGCGAGGACATTGCCCATCCCATTGTATGGCCCCACCAGCAGCGTCAGTCCACCGTACGCGCGATGCGCTTCAATGGCCCGTAAAAACGCCTTTTCCGCGTCCGCCAGCCGTCCCCGGCGGAAAAGCACGAACCCCAGGTTGTTCGATATTTGCGCGTGCTCGGTCGCGAGACCCAGTTGTTCCGCCATCGCCCCCGCCTGCACGAACTGCGTCTCCGCAGCTTCGTAGTTGCCCCGGAAGTAGTTCATGGCACCCAGGTTTGCGAGCGCCTCGACCTGCCGCCGCACGTCACCCCACTGCCGCGCCAGGGCCTCCTGCCGACGATGATGCACTTCCGCGTCGTCGTAACGCCCGATACGCGCGAGACACACGCCCACGAAGCCGATCGCCTCGGCGAATTCCGGCGCCAACCGCACGGCTTCCTCGCCCAGCGCGATGGCATGCTCATACTCCCCGCGCAGGTACGCCTGCTTCGCCAGCACGAACTTCTCGCGGGCCCCCAGCGTGACCGCCCGCGGACGCTCACCCTCCCGCCGCCCCAGCCCCAGCACGTGCGCCAGCCGCTCGAACAAGGCGCGCTCCAGCTTCGGCAACTCGACCAGCTCCCCCTCGACGCGCGCCACGCGCTCCGGCGTGCCGCGCCCGCTCCGCAGCGCTTCCATCCACAGGATGACACGCTCCCCCGCGCGCTGAAACCGTCCGGTCACAATCGTCGCCGCCCCGACCAACCGCCCCGCCTCGCGCAGCCGCTCGGTGGCTCCGGCGAGGGTGCCAGCCTCCATCCGCTGGACCATGGCCACGAGACCGTCCTGGTCCGCAACGTACACGTCCGGCGCCTCAGCCAGCGCCCGTGACAGATAGTTCGCCACCGCATAGCCAAGCCAATCATCGTCGGGCGTGTCCCGCTCGTTCGCAAAGGGCAGCACCCCGACGCCGCGCGGCTGCAACTTGTCCAGTTGAACCACCGGCCGCCGCCGCACGGACTCATCCGCGGGCAGCTTCAAGCGTGTCGTCAGCTCCGCCGCACTCTCGAATCGCTCCCCGGGTTCAATGGCCAGCAGCCGGAGGAGCACGGCGACCAGCCAGGGCGGAACTTCTTCCGTCAACTCCTCCGGCCACGCGACCCGCTGGCACTGCAGGTCCATGAGCCGCTGAAAAACCTGGCTGCCGGCATGCGGCAGACGCCCGGTGAGCAGATGGAACAGCGCCGCGCCCAGGGAGTACAGGTCTGCGGGTGGCCCCACCTGGACATCCGTGCGAAACACCTCGGGCGCGGCGTAGCCCAGCGTGCCGGCCGGCGAGCCCGCCCCCACGGCAACGTCGACGCGTTCGTGCGCCAGGGTGGCCACGCCGAGGTCCGCCACGCGTACGCGCCCGTCAGTGCCCAGGATGAGATTTCCGGGCTTGATGTCGCGATGGAGTATGCCAGCCCGATGAATGGCGGCCAGTCCGTCGGCCGCGTCGGTGCCGACCCGCACGGCCTGAAGCCAGTTCAGACGTTGCTTGGCCGCGAGAATCTCCGCCAGGTTCACACCATCGACATACTCCATCACGAAGTACCAGACCCCGTGCACCACGTCGCAGTCGAGCACACGCACCACGTTCGGATCATCCACCGAGAATCCGGCGCGCGCCTCAGTGCGCAGACGGCGCACTGCGTTGTCCGCGGCGTCTCCGATGCGGTGCGGGAGAATCTTCACGACGCAGGGGTGGCCGAGGTACTCGTGCTCCGCGAGATAGCTGATGCCGTGCGCACCCTCGCCCAGCCGCTCGATCAGGCGGTACTTGTTGCGCAGCACCCCACCTGGCGCGATGGCCCCTAGCAGCGCCGGCGCGCCCATGAGCGGTCCCCGCGTGACTTGTCTGGGCTGCGGCCGCAGAAACCCGCACGCCCGGCAGCGTTCCAGACGCTCGGTTACCGGCTGGACGCTGTCGCGCTCGCCGCAGTGCCCACACCGGCGGGCTGTCGACTCGACATCCATGGGCGCCTCAGAGCGGGGCAGGGCGCGCGCGGGCTCGCGAACGCCGTGCGAGCGATAAGAATTCTGCCAAGGTGCTTGACATGCATTTATTATCGGTATATTTTACACTTACGAGCGAGTAGCAGTTTCTGCCGGTATGAATTGAATCCGTGTGCGCACCAGCGGTTAATGTGCATGCGGGCCTGTGAGCGTTCCCGGTCGAGCGCCGGCTGGCGTTTATTTCGCCGATGGCTTTCGGCGCATGTGTTTTCATATCAGTGGGTTGCGCGTCTTCAGACGCAAGACCCCAGGCATGGAGAACCGCGATGTACGCCTGTGTCCAAGTCCTCATGAACTTCGTGCTCGATTATCTCGCGTCATTCATCGACAACATCACCTGCTGACCAGCGCTGCGACCATGCTTGAAGTCATTACCGACATCGACGATCTCGTCATCGATCAGCGCTGATCACGTCTGGCGACGGCCAGCAGATCATACGGCCCACTCCTGAGCCGGTCGGCGTATGTGGAACTGAATCATACGCCGGGCGAGTTGACCTGTAGTTCCAGCGACAAGCGTTGTTAACCGCAGCAGCGGCAGGTGTTTATGTGCGCACCGCGGTGCGCCATGCCGCCTGATCGCCAGGTATATACGCCGCGTGCGTCAGCGTCTCGAACGCCGGACGGCAAGCCGAATCCGCTGGCAAGGCGCGCAAATCCACGCTTACGCGCTGTACACGTTCTACCAATCTTTCCAGCCGGCACAAGTCTGCGGCTGAACCGCCGCGCTCCGCCGCCCGCGCCAGGCCGGGCCGCAGCCGGCCCAGCAACGCAGGTCCATCGTCGAGAGCCGCCGCGGCATCCGCGATCCGACCTTCCGCGTACGCCCGGTACGCGTTCTCTGCCAGCCGGACCCAGAGCACCGCCGCGCGGTGCAATTCGGCCACGAAATGCAGCGGGTCACCGGGCGGCAGCGCGGCGTCGGCCTCGTCGCACAGGCGCAGAATCTCATCACCCGGGTGCCCGCACGCCTCGTCGCGCCAGGCCTGCCACAAATAGAACGGGTTTGCGCGGAAAACGAAGGCATCCCGGAATTGCCGCCCGCTTCCGGGTTTCAGCAACACTGATATCCCGGGGATGCGGTTGCCCAACAGCTCCGCAGCGCGAGCATAGCCGGGGCCACCCTCCGCGGCCAGCGCCACGGACCAGTCCATGCCCGCCGTCAGTCGCTGGCCCGCCGCGTAAATCAGGGGCAACACGGTGTCATACGACGAGAAATGCGTGGCGATCCACGTGGTCACGAGCACGCCCAAGGCCCCAGCGGCGCGGGCGTCTGCGGCGTGCTCGTCAACATTCGCTTGCGACTCGCGCAGGAAGCACCAACCAGCAAAGTACGTCTGGAGGGCCGGACAGCAGACCACGTCGAAGCCGTGCCGGCGGAACAGCGCAGTGCTCTCGGCCGGTCGCTGGGTGTACTGCCAGTCGAAGATGACCGTGGCGCGTGGAATCGCCGGCAGGGCCTCCGGGTGCTGCAGCAGCATGTCGCCCCACAGGCACGGCCGCCGGCCACGGTCGAGCACCATCTGGCATAGCGGCCCGAAGTGTTCCGCGTAGAGTCCGCCGGCCCCCACCGCTTTCACCCGCGCGGCACATTGCTTGCATTGGCCGAGCTGGCGCGTCTCGTCGCCGCCGAGGTGCACCCACTCGTCATCAAACGCGGCCAGGGTGTCCTCGATAAGCCCGCGAACGAACGCCGTGCACTCCGGCCGCGTCGCGCACATCTGTGCGCCCCAGCCATCCGTCGGCCCCTCGCTGAGCCACTGTCCGCCCTCTGCGCGCATGAACCCTTCCATGTGGCCAAGCGTGTTGAGGAACGGGACCAGGCGCAGACCGCCGCCGAGCTTCGCGCGGACCCGCCGCAGCAGCTCGGGCGTCAGGCATCCTGGGCCAGCGGCCCACGGTGCCGACGCGTACGCGAAGCGGTGCTCCAGGTAGAGCCCCACCGCGTTGTAGCCCGCGGCGCGCGAGCGCTGCAGCATCTCCGTCAGCACATCCAGACGCGGCGACTGCTCGCGGGCAATATCGTACATCCAGCCGAGGAATTTCATGCCGCGATTCTATGGCGCACTACGGCCCCGCAGGAATGCCGCCCCAGTACCCGACACCCGCTTTTTCCTGCGCGGCGGCCGCGCTGCCGGACAACGGTCGGCACATCTGCCCCGGCCACTCCACCGCTACAGAATCAACATCGCGTCGCCGTAGCTGTAAAACCGGTAGCGCTCCGCAATCGCCGCCGCGTATGCCGCCCTTATCAACTCCGGCGACGCAAACGCCATCACGAGCGCCAGGAGCGTGCTGCCCGGCAGATGGAAATTCGTAATCAGGTGGTCGACGTGGCGAAATCGGTATGGCGGATAGATGAAGATGTCGGTCCACGCCGACTGCGCCTGGTCGATGGCGTCTGCCGCGACGTCCAGCCCTCCTTCCGGCAGCGATTCCAGTACGCGGGCCGCCGTAGTACCGACCGCGACGAGGCGCTGCCCACCGACCCGCGCGCCGCGCAGCGTCGTCAGCGCGGACGGCGTGACCTCGTACCACTCGGCGTGCATGCGATGCTGCGCCAGGTCCTCGGCTTCGATCGGCACAAACGTCCCCGCGCCAACGTGCAGCGTGACGCTCGCGCGCTGCACGCCACGGCGCGCCAGCTCCGCGAGGAGCCCGGGTGTGAAATGCAGGCCTGCCGTCGGCGCCGCCACCGCACCCGGCCGCGCTGCATACACCGTCTGATACCGCTCGGCGTCTGCCGCGTCCGGGGCCCCATGGCCGTTGGCGCCGCGGTGAATGTACGGCGGCAGCGGCGTCTGTCCGACCTGTGCCAGCCAGGCCAGCGGATCGACCGCCGGATCCGGCCGCACCAGCCACTCACCGCGCTCCAGACGCGCCATGATCACGAGCCGCACGTCACTATCCGGCGACAACAGCGCCTCGCCGACCCTCAGCCGCGCGGCCGGCTTGAGCATGACTTGCCAGGCATCGGCCGCAACGTGGAGAAAGAGCCCTTCAATGCGTCCGCCGCTCACGCGCCGACAGAAGAAGCGCGCCGGAATGACGCGTGTGTCGTTCAGCACGAGGCAGTCGCGCGCGGTGAGGTGAGTGCCGATGTCGCGGAACGCGCAATGGGTAATGCGGCCGCTTGCCCGGTCGAGCACCAGCAGGCGCGACGCGTCACGCGGCTCGACCGGCCGCTGGGCAATCAGCTCAGAGGGAAGGTCATACTGCAGCTCCGACAATCGCACGGCAGAAGCACCTGTCATTACACGCGGCCAACTCCCGCACGCCGCATTGGCGGCACCCACTTGCGTAGTTATACTGCATACGGGAGACACGGAGGTCCACTGAAGTAGTGAAGACTCTATGCGTTCACCCCAAATTGACGTAGCCATCAATCTCGATCAGGTCCGTGCATCGGCGGAGGCGATCCGTGCCAAGACGCGTGTCGGATTGATCGCGGTGGTCAAGGCCGACGCGTACGGCCTGGGCGCGCCGGCCATCGGCGATGCGCTCGGGTCCGTCGTCGATGAGTTCGCCTATTTCCGCATCGAAGAGGCCCGCGAACTGCGCCGGCCGGGGCTGACGCTCGGTCCGCCGGACGGCGATCCGGAGGAGTATCGCGCGCTGCGGGTGCGACCGGCGATCCACACGCCCGAGGCCGCCGCGCGGTTCAAAGGTCAGCGTGTCGCGATCAAGGTCGATGCCGGGATGCAGCGGTTCGGCTGTCCGCCGGCGGAGCTCGACGACCTCGTGGCCGGTTGCGATGTCGCGGACTACTTCGCGCACACGACGACCGTGGAGGAGGTAGCGCGCTTGCGGGCGGCCTGCACGGGTCGCGGGCGTCCGATGCACGCCGCCGCGACGAATTTGCTGGACCAGCCGGAGACGTGGCTGGACGCGGTGCGGCCGGGGCTGGCGCTGTATCGGGGGGCGGTGCGTGTGACGGCGCGGCTGAGCTCGGTGCGCGACACGAATGGGCCGATCGGTTACACGGGCGTCGAGTACCCGCGCGTGGGCGTCATCCTGGCGGGCTACAGCAATTTCGTCCGGCCGGGCCCGGTGCTGGTGAATGGCCGGCCGCAGCGAATCCTCGAAAGCGGCATGAACACGTCATACATCTCGGCCGACCCGCGCGACGCGGTGGGCGATGAGGTCGTGCTGCTGGGCGACGGGCTGAGCGAAGAGACGCTGGCGAAAGTCTTCGACAGCCGGCCGCACGAAATCCTGTGCCGCTACACGTCGATGGGCCCGCGGCGGTACGTCACGGCGCGTTCATAGCCCCGGCCCAGGCGCCGTGGCGGGCAGCGACGCCGGTTGTGTGTCTGGAGGCCTGAGGCGGGCAACGACGGTCTCGAGCAGTTCGTTGGGGTCGAAGACGACGGGCTGGTTGTCCGGCAGCGGCCAGAGCCGAATGGTTCCATCGTCGGGTAGCAAGCGCGGCGTCAGGATTCCGCCGGGGGCGGTCCAATCGAAGATGGCGACAAGCTGGTCCGGCCAGTCGGGCATCTGAATGAACCTTGCGGGACCGCGGGACCAGCTGTGGAGGACCAGTTCCGACACACCATCCCGGTCCTCGTCAACGCAGGTCGGAGTTGGATAGCTTCGCGGTCGAGCCGGCCGCAATGCTATGTCTTCATCAAGTATCGCCACGACTTCGTTTGCCGCTGGTCGGACGCGAACCAAGATGATGGAAGAGCGTCTGACCGGGGGCCAGCTGACCAGCACCAGCAACTCAGGATGACCGTCCCGATCCCAATCGCCGGGCGGCGTAATCCATACATCAGACGCCCGCATCATCCCAATTCGCCGTAGCTTCCCATCCACGAAGAACCAAGTAGAAACTGGTCCGTGCTCCCAGCCAATTAAACCCCAAGTCAGGAATGGTGCGCCTGGTCCGGCGGCGGCGTACATCGGATCGTATTCACCCATATACGAACCGGGAAACTGCGCCTGCAATGCGGCGCTCAGCAACTCAAGCCGATGCGATCCCACACTGCTACAGGCCAGTGTGTGGATCACGGCTGGTCGCAGGGCGCGCCACGCGACCGACATCGCTAGTACCAGCGCGAATCCGACTACCAAACGCTGCCAATCGGCACGCGTTGATCTTCGCGGATGCCGGGCCAGGAGGCCTGTCATAGCAGTTCTACCATGGTGTGCGGAAACGCCACTCGCCCCAGCAGATAGCATGCCACGAGGAAGACGACTGCGTTGAGCATGAAGGCGGCGCGTCCGCGCTGAAGCAGGTACGGGTTGACGGCGACACCGGCGGCCCACCAGAGCGCATACGTGATTGCGAGAACAGCCAACGGAACCGCGGGCGCGGAAGTGAGTGCTTGACACGCGAATACCCAGGTGGGGCCGCTTATCGGCCACTCGTTCCAGACGAATCGCGACCAGTGGACCGCGGTGCCAAGCAGGCCGACGACCGGGACGAGGACGCTGCCGTAGAGGCTCCACTTGATGATGCCGCGGCGGGCGGCGGGATGGCGACCCGGAACCAGGGCGCCGAGCGTGCTGCCAAGGGCCGGAAACGTGGCAAGTGCGATGAGCCATGCGGTGAAGGACTGCGCGGACCAGAGCAAGATCCGCGCCGCCGGCGTGTTCTGGGCGGCTTCCACCCGCACCCACGCGGGCATGCTCGGAAAGAGCACTGCCTGCACGGCGGCAGACTGGATTACATCCGGCGACAGCGCCGCGTGCAGGAGGGCGTACAGGGCGACGTGTACGAGCGCCCAGCGGATGGCACGCGGGAACCGGTCGGGGATGATAGTGCCCCGGGCCGCTCGGCACGGGCAACACACGATCGCAAGGACCGTCTTGACGTAGGCCACGGCAAGGTTCCCGCGGTCACGACGATCCCAGCGCAGCCGGCGGCGCGCCCAGCGCCGATACGTCGGCACGGGCGTCGGAAGCTGATTGCCACATTCAGGACAGCGATCTGTCGTCAAACGCCGAAGGCTGTACCCACACTCCGGGCACTCCGGACGCCAGCGCGAGCGACCAAACCGAAGACCGAGTTCCCGGCGGGCCCACCAGCCCGGTCCGACCACGAGATACGCCACCGGCACAATGCAGAGGGCCCAGCCGCGCGCCGACTCGGGCAGTACTTCCACAACGACCGGAACAAAGGGCACCGCCAGCGTGCCCCACAGGCAGTTCCGCCACCAGGCACGTACGAAGCCGAAGAACGTACGCAAACGGCGGGGGACAAATACCCAATAGACGCCCCAGACGAGCACTGCTTCTATCGCGGCAAACTGTGCGGAGAACAGGAACGTGAAGCTCGATGCGAGCCTGACGTCCAGGAACGGGATCGTGATCTCGTCGAGCCGGGGCACGCCGCGGTACAGCCAGGAATCAAGCCATCCGAGCTCCTCCAATGCGACCAGGGCCAGGCCCCCGAGCATCAGTGCATGCCAGGTGACGATGAACAATAGCTGGAGAACCGCGACGCGAACGCCCGTGGTCGCGGGCCGCGCGAAGAATGCGCCCGCGACACTCGCCAACCCCGCGCGCGTGTGCGGGCTTATCTTCACAATGCAGTCCACCGTCGAATCCCGGCCGCTCCGCGTGGGGCACCGGGTCGCGCGTATCGTACCCGACGGCGGCCGGTGGACGGCAGGTCGCAAACCGACGCGACTCGCCCTAGCGCACAAGGGTGGTACGGGCGTCCCGCCCGTCACGAGGGCGGTGCCGGCGGCTCGGCAGTCACAGACGGGCAAGATGCCCGTACCACCCGGGTGGCGGGAATCCCCGGGCCGCCAGAACGCGGCCCGAGCGCCATTGACGCGCCGCAGGGCACCGGCTAATCTGCATTCGCGTTGCAGATTGGACGGACCATGTATTACCCCCGCGCCATGAGTGCGAGCTGTCTGGCCGCGGCCGAGCAGTTCCCCGTGCTGCTGCTCACCGGCCCGCGGCAGGTCGGCAAGACCACGCTCCTACAGCGCCTGGCAGGCAAGCAGCGGCGCTACGTCACACTCGACGACCCCACGCTGCGCGCGCTGGCGCAGAGCGACCCGGCCCTGTTTCTGCAGCGCTACGAGCCACCGGTGCTCATCGACGAAATCCAGTATGCCCCGCAGCTCCTGCCGCTCATCAAGATGATGGTCGACGAGCGGCGCCACCCGGGGCTGTTCTGGCTGACCGGCTCGCAGCAGTTCCACCTGATGAAAGGCATCTCCGAAACCCTGGCGGGCCGCGTCGCGGTCCTGTCCCTGCTCGGCTTCTCGAACCGCGAGCGCCGCCGGCGCGCGGCGGATCTGCCACCTTTCCTGCCGACGGAGGCGTGCCTGCGCGCGCGCGAACGCGCCGCTCCGACGCTCACGCTCAAACGCGCGTACGGCGACATCTGGCTCGGTGGCTTCCCAGCACTCGTGACCAAGGCGGTCCGCGATCGCGACCTGTTCTTCGGCTCGTACCTGCAAACCTACTTGCAGCGTGACGTCAAAGACCTTGCCCAGGTCGGCAACGAAGCCGCGTTCTTGCGCTTCGTGAAAGCCTGCGCCGCCCGCACCGGCCAAATGCTCAATCTGACCGAGCTGGCCCGCGACGTCGACATCGCCCTCAACACGGCGAAAAACTGGCTCTCCATCCTGCAGACCAGCGGCCAGGTCTACCTGCTCCAGCCGTATCACACGAACGTCACCAAACGCCTGGTGAAGACGCCGAAGCTGTATTTCCTCGACACGGGGCTCTGCGCGTACCTGACCGGCTGGTCGACGCCCGAGACGTTGGAGGCCGGTGCAATGGGGGGCGCGAGCCTGGAAACGTATGTCGTCGCGGAGATCCTGAAGAGTTGGTGGAACCACGGCCGGCAGCCACCCGCGTACTATTACCGCGACAAGGACGGCAGGGAGATCGACATGCTGCTCGTGCAGGACCGCAAGCTCCACCCTGTTGAGATCAAGAAGTCGGCTAGCCCACGCCGCGAGTGGGTCCAGGCCTTCGCGGCGCTGGCGCGGCTCCAGCCGCGACCGGCTGCGGGCGGGGTCGTGTGTCTGTGCCGCGAACGCGTGCCGCTGACGGACGCCGTGACAGCCATTCCAGTGGGGCTGCTGTAGACGGCCCGCGCACAGCGAACACACATGGACGGCACGTCGCAAACCGACGCGACCCGCCCTACCGCTCAAGGGTGGTACGGGCGTTCCGCCCGTCACGAGGGCGGTGCCGGCGGCTCGGCAGTCACAGACGGGCAAGATGCCCGTACCCGCCATCTCGCACCGCCGGCTACGAGTGGCGGCGCCGCGAAACGGCCGGTACATTGCGGGCGTCTGGCGGGGCGAGCTTTTTCGCCCCCGACGGCAATACCGGACGTCACGGCGATGAACCAACAACCGAATTCGTACGACCCGGGGGCCAATCACGGAGCCAGCCTGCCTGCCACGCCGGCGCCGGAGCCGCAGCCGCCCACCGCGCTGCTGTTCGAGGTCTCCTGGGAGGTGTGCTCGCAGGTCGGCGGCATCTACACCGTCCTGCGCAGCAAGGCGGCCGCGACGGTCCGGCGCTGGGGCGACGACTACTTCCTGATCGGCCCCTACCGCGAGGCCTCCGCCAACGTCGAGTTCGAGCCGCAGCCGCCCAGTGGAGCGTTGAAAGCGGTCGTCGACGAGCTGGCCGCCACGGGGATCCGCCTGCATACCGGGCGCTGGCTGATCAGCGGGCACCCGCAGGTCATCCTCGTCGACGCCGGCTCCGTAAGCCCGCGCCTCGCCGAGATCAAGTACTACCTGTGGAAGGACAACGGCATCAGCTCGCCGCCCGGCGATTACGAGTTCGACGAGATCGTCGGCTTCGGCAGCGTGGTCGCGGAGCTGCTGACGGGCCTGCGGCGGCATCTGCCGGACCGGGCGATCCTGGCGCAATTTCACGAATGGCAGGGGGCGGCGGCGATCCCCATTCTCAGGCACCGCCAGGCGCACATCGCGACCGTGTTCACGACGCACGCGACACTGGTCGGCCGGAGCTTGTGCGCAGCGAACCAGAACATCTACGACCACCTGGGGCAGATCGATGCCGGCGCGCTCGCGGCGTCGCACGGGTTCGGCCACCGGCACGCGCTCGAAGGCGCGGCAGCCGCGGCGGCGGACGTGTTCACGACCGTGTCCGCGATCACAGGGCTGGAGTCGCAGCAGTTCCTGGGCCGGCGGCCCGACGCGCTGCTGCCGAACGGGCTGAACGTGGAGCGCTTCGCCGCCCCGCACGAATTCCAGGTCATGCACCGCGCGAGCAAGCAGCTCATCCACGAGTTCGTGATGGGACACTTCTTCCCCAGCTACACGTTCGACCTGGACCGCACGCTCTACGTGTTCTCCGCCGGACGCTACGAATACCGCAACAAGGGGCTCGACGTCTTTCTCGAAGCCCTCTACGAGCTGAATCGCCGGATGAAGGCGGACGGGGCCACGGCGACGGTGGTCGCGTTCATCGTGACGCGGGCGGCGTACAAGGCGATCAACGTCGAGACGCTGAACCGCCAGGCGATGTTCAACGAGCTGCGCGACACGTGCGAGCGGATCGAGGAGGACATGGGGCGGCGGCTGTTCCACACCGTCGCGACCGGGCGGATGCCGACGCTGGAGGAGCTGCTCGATGAGACGGCGGCGATCCGGCTGAAGCGCATCATGCACGCCTGGAAGACCGGCGCACTGCCAACGATCGTCACGCACGACTTGCTGGACGATGCGCACGACCCGGTGCTGTGCCACCTCCGTAACCGCCAGCTCTGGAACCTGCCGGACGACCGGGTAAAGGTCGTGTTCCACCCGGAATTCATGTCGGTGACGAGCCCGCTGCTGGGCATGGACTACGACCAGTTCGTGCGCGGCTGCCACGTCGGCGTGTTCCCCTCGTACTATGAGCCCTGGGGCTACACGCCGATGGAATGCGTCGTGCGCGGGATCCCGGCGGTGTCGAGCGACCTGGGGGGGTTTGGCGATTACGTGATGGAGCACTTCCCCGACCACGACGCGAACGGGATGTTCGTCGCCCGGCGGCGCGGGACCAGTTTCCAGGCGACCGTCGGACAGGTGGCCGAGTGGCTGTATGGCCTGACGCGCATGTCGCGGCGCGAGCGGATCGGACTGCGGAACCGCACGGAAAGCCACGGGCAGTTCTTCGACTGGAACAACCTGATCGGCTACTACGTGACGGCCCACAAGATGGCGTTGCGGGCCCGACACCCCTACGAAGAACTGGTGCCCGTCGATCCCGAGCTGGATGTCGAGCCGCGCGAGACGCCGGAGCCGGCTCCCCGGCGGACGGCCAAGCGGCGCGCGGGCGGCGGCCGGCGGAAAGCAGCGGCAGGACGCAGTTGATAACTCCGGCTGCGCACCGGGCTTTCACACAACACGGGGGCGGCGGAGAGGCGGCGCCTTGTTGCCACCGTCTGTTTACACTCCGCTTTCAGTTCAGGGGTCCGGTGTGCCACTGCGCTTGGGCAGTGCTTCCTGCGTGCCGCTCCTCTTGAGCTGTGTTCCAGGCTGCCACCGCGCGGGCGGGCGGGTTAGAATGCGGGCACGATCGATCCAGGTCCGCAGGTGCGACCCAAGGAGACGAGCATGACCAGGGCTTTACGGTGTCTGGCGGTCCGGTGGCGGTGCGCGGCGGCAGGCGCAGCGCTGCTGTTGTGGCCCGGCCTGTGCGCAGCGGCCGACGAGCACGCGCTACTCGGGCTGATGGAGGACGAGCTGAAACTCTCGATGCAGAAGCTCGTCGGATCCGAGGACGTCAAGCCGTACTTTCTCCAGTACTGGGTCACCGACGAGGACCAAATGCGCGTCAGCGCCACGCTCGGGTCCCTGACGCAGGACCTCGCCAACCACAGCCGGGTGCTCGACGTCGATGTGCGCTGCGGCGACTACGCCCTGGATTCCACGCGCCAGATCCGCGGAGGCGGGTCGGCCGGCGGCCTGGATGCGGGTGCCCGCGGAGCGGCGAACCTGCCACTGAACGGCGACCCGCTGGCCACGCGCCAGACGATCTGGCTGACGACCGACAACCGGTTCAAGGCCGCGGTGAAGCGCCTCGCGCAGGTGAAGGCAAACGTCAAGGTAAAAGTCGAGGAAGAAGACCCGTCCGATGACTTTTCGCGGGAGCAGCCGTCTGTGCACATCGCGCCGTGGATCCGCCAGAGCGTGGACCGCGCGCAGGTCGCCCAGCGCGTCAAGCGCCTGTCCGAGCGCTTTCGCCGGGAGCCGCTGATCTACAGCTCGAGCGTCACCTTCGCGGGAGGCACGACGAACCGGCTGGCGGTGAACTCCGAGGGCAGCAAACTCCAGTTTGGCCGCGGCGCGTGGCGCATCGGCATCTCGGCGTCGACGATCGCGGACGACGGAATGGAACTGCGGCAGTTCAAGGCGTTCGACGCCGCCGCCCCGGAGCATCTGCCGGACGATGCCGACGTACAGCAGGCGGTGGACCAGGTGATTGCGGAGCTGCTGGCGCTGCGCAGCGCGCCGGTGGTCGACCCGTACATCGGGCCGGCGATCCTGATGAACCGCGCGAGCGGCGTGTTCTTCCACGAGATATTCGGCCACCGGATCGAGGGGCACCGGCAGAAGGACGTCGAGGAGGGGCAGACCTTTGCCAAGAAGATCGGGCACGAAGTGCTGCCCGCGTTCATGAGCGTCGTCGACGATCCGACGCAGCGCCAATTCAACGGGCGCGACCTGAACGGGTTCTACGAGTTCGACGACGAGTGCGTCCCCGGCCAGCCGGCGCGCATCGTCGAAAACGGCGTGCTGAAGACGTTCCTGCTGTCACGCAGCCCGACGCGCGGGTTCACCCGGTCCAACGGCCATGGGCGCCGGCAGCCTGGCGCGCAGGTGGTCGCGCGCCAGGGAAACCTGATCATCGAGTCCAGCAAGCAGGTGCCGTTCGCGCAGCTAAGGGCCATGCTGATCGAGGAATGCCGGAAACAGGGCAAGGAATTCGGGCTGCTGTTCGATGACATCTCCGGAGGGTTCACAACGACGGGGCGCTATTCCCCGCAGGCGTTCAAGGTGGAGCCGATCCTCGTGTACCGCGTGTACACCGACGGGCGGCCCGATGAGCTGGTGCGCGGCGTGGACATCGTCGGCACGCCACTGACGTGCTTCTCGAAGATCCTGTGCGCGGCGGATGACGCGGACATTTTCAACGGCTATTGCGGGGCGGAGTCGGGCTCGGTGCCGGTGTCGGCTATATCGCCGAGCATCCTGGTCGAACAAATCGAGGTCGAGAAGAAGCAGAAGGCCCAGGACCGACCGCCGATTCTGACCTCCCCCATCGCGGCGGAGCTGAGGTGACGGGCACATGCCGAGCCGCCCGAACAACGCAAGCGACCATCCGGCCGCCGGCGTCCGCGCTGGCCGGCCGGTCCACGCAGGAGAGCGCGCATGAGACAACTCGGTAACCTGGCGCTACTGGCGATGGTGTGGGGAGCGGCCCCGGTGTGGGCCGACGAGCCCGCTCAAGCGCAGATGAAGACGGACGTGGTGCTGCGCGCGCTCGTCGACGAGCTGGAGCGCAACCACGCGGAACTGACGCTCGAAGACCTGGCACGCCCGTACTTCATCGAATATGGACTGACGGATTCGAACCGCTGCGCCGTCGTCGCGGAACTGGGCGCGGTCACCAGCCGCGCCGACAGCCGCAGCCGCGTGCTGATGACCGATGTGCGCGTGGGATCGTATGAGCTGGACAACAGCAACTTCCAGGGCGGCGGGTACGGTGGCCGCCGCGGCATGTCCGACGCCGACCTGCCGCTCGAAGACGACTACCAAGCGATCCGGCAGGCGATCTGGTGGGCCACCGATCGCAACTACAAGGACGTGGTCGAGACGCTCGTGCAGAAGCAGGCGTTCATGGAAAGCAAGCTGATTGAGGACAAGCCAGACGATTTCACGCGCGAGACGCCGGCCGTGTACTTCGAGGACCGCATCGACCTGGCCCTCGAGACCGCTGGCTTCGCCGACCTCGCCACCGAGCTGTCCGCCGTGTTCCGGGAATTCCCGGAGGTGCAAAGCAGCGGCGTCAGCATCAACGCCTATGCCGGCAATCGCTACCTGGTGAACACGGAGGGCTCGCGGTTGCGCACGGCCGGGCAGCGCTTCTCGATCGCCGTCAATGCGACCGTGCAAGCCGACGACGGCATGAAATTGGCGGACGCGTTCACGGTCTACGGCCGCGCGGCGGGGGAGTTGCCGCCGCGCGCGGAGCTGCTGGCCCGCTGCCGGCAGATGGCCACGCAGTTGAGCGCGCTGCGGAGCGCGCCGGTGCTGGACTCCTACACCGGCCCCGTGTTGTTCGACGCCGAGGCCGCCGCAAGCATCTTCGCGCGGCAGTTCAGCGCCGCGTTCGCCGGCGGACAGCGTCCCATCGGCAGCCGCACGAACCCCGACGACTTCGCGAACATGCTGAACAAGCGCATCTTGCCGCGGTTTCTGCACGTGGTGGACAATCCAGCCCTGCAGCAACTCGCCGGCATGCCGGTGATGGGCCACTATGTCTATGACGACCAGGCGGTGAAGGCCCAGGCCGTCACGCTGGTGGAGGGCGGCCGGCTCAAGGCGCTGCTCATGTCGCGCAACCCCTCCAAGGAGTTCAAGCAGTCCAACGGCCACGGGCGCGGGACGTACGGTGCGCGGGCCGGCATCGGCTGCCTCGTCGTCTCGGCCCAGCCACCCACCGATGCGCCGGACCTGCGGCAGGAACTGCTCGACGCCTGTGCCGAGGAAGGCCTGGAATTCGGGATCCGCATCGCCTCACTGAGCAGCGCCGTGGACGAGGCCCTCCCGCGCGGCATGCGCGGCCGCGGCGTCGACGTGGCCGAACTCATGGCCCGCCGCAGCGCCGGCATCACGCCCCTGGCCATCTACAAGGTGTATCCGGACGGGCGCGAAGAGCTGGTGCGCGGGGCGGAGATCGCCCGCATCGATCTCAAGGCCTTCAAGCGCATACTTGCCGCCGGCGACACACCCTTCGTGCTGAACTCAGCCAGCGGCGGCGCTTATCAGACCGTGGCCGCGCCGGCGCTGCTGTTTGAAGAACTGGATTTGGCGAAGATCGATCGCGACTTCGACAAGCCGCCGATCCTCCCGGCCCCGCTGGCCCGCCAGCCATAACCCCGCGCGCGGCGCGCGAAGGAGAGAGCGACATGGCAAACCCGGAGCAACTGCGTCCAGCCGTGCGGAAGTTCCTTGCGCAGGACCCGGTCCGCATGTTCATCGGGGGCCAGTGGGTCACGGCGGCAGAAGGCGGGACGTTCCAGACCGTGGATCCCGGCGACGGCAGTGTGCTGGCCACCGTCGCCGAGGGCCGGGCCACCGACATCGATCGTGCGGTGAATGCCGCCCGGACGGCGTTTCGCAGCAGCGGCTGGGCCAGCATGACGGTGCAGGAGCGCAGCGTGCTGCTGCACCGGCTGGCGGACCTGGTCGATCAAAACCGGGCCGACCTCGCGCAGCTCGAGTCGCTCGACGTCGGCAAGCCGCTGCCGCAGGCCGACGGTTTTGATGTGCCCAACGTCGCCCAGACGCTGCGCTGGTACGCCGATCTGGCGGTGCACACACGCCGTCGTGAGCCCATCCCCGTCTCCGGCTACGACGCGCAGCAGATTCGCGTGCCGTATGGCGTGGCAGCATTCGTGCTGCCGTGGAACTTCCCGCTGCTCCTGGTCGGCTGGAACATCTCGCCCGCCCTGGCCGCCGGCAACACGGTGATCATCAAGCCGGCCGAGGACACGCCGCTGAGCACGCTGTACTTCGGCCAGCTCGCCGAGCAGGCGGGCCTGCCGGCCGGCGTCATCAATGTCGTGCCGGGCTACGGCGAGACCGCTGGCAAAGCGCTGGCGGAGCATCCCGGGATCAACCGCATGGGCTTCACCGGCTCGCCGGAAGTCGGGCGGCTGATCGCCTCCGCGTGTGGCAAGAATCTCGTTCCGGTGAAGCTGGAGCTGGGCGGCAAGGGTGCGGCGGTCGTGTTCGACGACGTGGCGCCCAAGGCGGTGGCGGAAGCGCTGGTCGGCGCGGTGACGCTGAACACCGGGCAGGTCTGCTGCACGGCGACACGCTGGGTGCTGCACGAGCGCATCTACGACGAGCTGGTGGCTGCCGCTCGGCAGCAGATGGAGCAGATCCGCATCGGGCACGGGCTCGCGGCCGACACGCAGATGGGGCCTGCGGTCAGCGAAAAACAGCGCCGCCGCATTCTCGGCTACATCGAACGGGGTGCGCAGACCGGCGCCGCCGCCGTTCTGCCCGGCGGTCCGGCCGAGGTACCCGGCCACGCGCGCGGCTTCTACGTCAAGCCGGCCCTGCTGGCGGGCGGCCCGGACAATATCTGCGCCCGTGAGGAGATCTTCGGCCCCGTGGCGTACCTGCTGAAGTTCCGCACGGAGCAGGAGGCCATCGAGCTGGTGAATCGGTCGCCGTACGGATTGGCGAACAGCGTGTGGTCGCGCGACCTGGGCCGGGCGCAGCGCGTCGCGGAGACGCTGGTCGCGGGCAATAGCTGGATCAACGCCCACAACCTGTTTCCGCACGGCGTGCCCTACGCGGGCTGCAACCTGTCCGGCTGCGGCGGCGGCGTGCTGGGGGCCGACACGCTGTCGGATTACCTGCGCGCGCAGTCGATCGTGCGACCGCTGAGCTGAGCCTCTTTGGGCTACAAGGACTGCTGCGCTGGACCCATGCACATACTGCCTGTCTATCATCGCATTCTGCTTCTGACTGAAGGTCAGCTCGGCGTGTTTTCGTCGAAGACGGCCGCGTCACTCCTGCGCTACCGCGGGAATGACGTCGTGGGGGTCGTTGATTCGGCCGCCGCCGGGAGGAACATTGCGGACTTCATCCCCTGGGCGCCGCCCGTGCCGATCGTTCCGGACATCGCCGCCACGGCACCGCTGCAGCCCGATGCGCTGTTCGTCGGCGTGGCCCCGGTCGGCGGCGCGCTGCCGGACGACATGCGTGCGCCGGTGGTGGCGGCCCTGAACGCGGGCATCGACGTCGTCAGCGGCATGCACGGCTTTCTGAGCGATGACCCGGAGCTGGTCAGCCTGGCGGCCCGGCGCGGCGCGCGGCTACTGGACCTGCGCCGGCCGCCGGCCGACCGCGTGGTGGCAAGCGCGCAGGCGCTGCACACGCGCTGCCGGCGCGTCCTCACCGTCGGGACCGACTGCAACGTAGGCAAGATGGTCGCGGCGCTGGAGCTGACCGCCGCCGCCCGGCGGCGCGGCGCCGACGCCCGATTTTTGGCGACCGGGCAGACGGGCATCATGATCGCCGGCCGCGGCATCTCCGTGGATGCCTGTGTCGCCGACTTCACCGCCGGCGCGGTCGAGCAGCTTGTGCTCGACGCCGCCGATGCTGACATCTGCTTCGTCGAGGGCCAGGGCAGCGTCGCGCATCCGGGCTACTCGGCGGTGACGTTGGCGCTGCTGCACGGTGCCTGCCCCGACGCGCTTGTGCTGGTGCATCAGCTCGGCCGCACGCACTACAAGGCCCCGCCCAATGGCCCCTTGCCGGCCATGCGTCGCCTGATCGACGTCTACGAGCAGACCGCCGGACTGCTGCACCCCGCGCGCGTCGTCGCACTGGCCGTGAACTCGGTGGGGCAGACGGACGCGGCGGCCCGCGCCGGAGTGTCCGCGCTTGAACGTGAATTGGGCTTGCCGGTGGCCGATCCGGTGCGCGATGGCTGCGACCGGATCCTCGACGCCGTGTTAGGCGGGTAAGCTGCCCGGCGCGCCCACATCGAGCACGAGCAGCGTGGCGTCGTCCGCCGGATGCAGCGAGCCTTCGCGGCAGTCGAGGTACTCCCCGACGGCGTCAACGAAATCGGGCGCGCGGAGCCGCGCCCAGCGCCGAAACTGGGCGGTGAACGCCGCCCGCTCGTCGTCCGGACCACCCGGGACGAGGATGGCGTCCTCGAGACCGTCGGAATAGAAGACCACCTTGTCGCCGGGCGCGAGCGGCACACATACTTGCTCGAACTCGGCGGGAATATCCGCCAGACCGAGCAGGGTGCCCGCCGAACGCACTTCGCCGATCGAGCCGTCGGCGCGGATGTGAATCGGGTACGGGTGTCCGGCCCGCGCCAGATGCAAGGCACTCCGCCCCGCGTCCACCACGCCATAGGCGGCCGTCACGAACTGCGAGTTGGGCAGCTTCTGGCGGAGCAGGCACTGGTGCAGGGCGTCCAGGGCCTCGGCCGGCTCGACAATCGTGTACGAGTCGCCGTGAACCCGCTTGGAGATCAGCGCCTGCCGCAGGAACATGGTCACCAGTCCCGCGGCGACGCCGTGCCCCATCGCATCGGCCACGAACATCCCCAGGTGGTGCTCATCGATCCGGAAGGCGTCGTACATGTCGCCGCTGATCCAGCTCGCGGGCCGGAAGAACGCCCCGAAGCCCATCACCGACACGGTCGGCAGCTCGCGCGGCAGGAGGTCGCGCTGCAGACGGCCGGCCAGCCGCATTTCCTGGTCGATCTCGGCAAAGTAACGATTGAGCTGCTCGCCCAGGCGATGGAGGTGGACCAGCTCGCGTTCCATGCCCTTCATCAACGGAACGTAGTGCGCCAGCGTATCGACCTTGCCGGCGATCTCATCCAGCCCGGCCTCAGGCGCGACCCACTCCACCAGCGGACCGCCCGCGCGCTGCAGCTCCTTCTCCGCCCCCCAGACAACCGTCGGCACCTGCCCGCCGACGAGCCGCCGGAGAGCCTGCGCGACCGCTGCGCCCTGCGCGGCCGGCATCTGCGGCCCCAGGACCACGACCGCGACGTCCGCCGCGATGGGCGTGTCGCCGGCGATGCGCCCGTCGGCGGTGTCGAGACACTCCGGCGTCAGGCCGCGCTGGCGCAGCCGCGCGTTCAGCGGACCAGCACGGTCCGCGGCTCCAGCAAGGACCCAAACGACAGATTGCTTACCCATTGAACGCTACCAACCTTCCCACGCGGGTCCTGACCGCCGGACCGCGCCCGAAAGTGGAGTCGTCCGGAACCGGGGACGGCTTGACCCATGATTCCGGCTCCGCTTCCACTCGAATCAGCCATGCGCCGCCGCGTGCGGCGCCTTAGCGGACGCGTTCGGGTGGGGTCCGGCAAATAAGGCCACGGCGGGCCAGATCTCCCGACGGGGATCGGTTGGCAGCCGAATCAGCGGGGCTGGCACGGCAAAGGCCGATGGACGGTGCGGCCGGCGGGGCGGTCGAGGCTCCGACGCGGCGGAGGACCTGCGTGGTCGCAGCGTCCGGGAAAAGCTTGACGCGCGGGGGCTCGGACGGTTACCTATTTCAGCGGGCCGACGGGGTGATCGTCCGGACGCGGGGACGGTCGATCGGGGCTGCTGCGCAGGTCGCGCCCCGTTTGAGACCAGTGGAACGTGATCGGGTCGCCGCGCGGCGCGGCAGGCAGGAAGACTGGAGATGAGCATTTACCTCGGCATCGACGTGGGAGCGGTCAGCGTGAAGGCCGCGCTGGTTCTGCCGAAGGGACGCAGCGCCGAAATCCTGGACGCCCCCGAAGCCGCGGCGTTGCTGCGCAGCCTGCCGATCCCGGACACCAGCGACCACGCCGTGCTGGTGGCCGGTCACCGCCGGACGCGCGGGCAGCCGCTGGAGGCCGCGCGGGAGCTGCTGGCGGCGATCCTGCGGTGCGTGCCGGCGGAGCAGGTGAGCTGCCTGACGCTGACGGGCTCAGGTGCCGCGTTGGCCGCGGAGGCCCTCCAGGCGCGAACGTGCAACGAGTTCCAGGCCTGCGCCCGTGCCATGAATCTGCTGCATCCGAACATCCGGACGGTCTTCGAGATCGGCGGCGAGTCGAGCCGCTATCTGCGGGTCGAGCCCGACCCCGCGAGCGGGGCACTGGGGATTCTGGACTACAGCACCAACGGCGACTGCGCGGCCGGCACGGGGGCCTTCCTGGACCAGCAGGCCAAGCGGCTCAAGTACGCGGTCGAGGACATCGGCCGGATCGTGGCGCAGGCCGAACGGGCGGCGCAAATTGCCGGCCGCTGCAGCGTGTTTGCCAAGAGCGACATGATCCACGCGCAGCAGAAGGGCTTCTCACCGGCCGAGGTGCTGCGGGGGCTGTGCAACGCGGTGGCGACCAACTTCAAGGCGGCGGTGGTCAAGGGGCGCACGCCGGTGCCGCCCGTGGCCTTGCTGGGCGGCGTATCGGCCAACAGCGCGGTAGTGCGGGCGCTACGCGAGGTCTTTGAGCTGAACGAGGAGCAGCTCTTGGTGCCGGCGGCGGCCGAATCGCTGCCGGCGATCGGGGCGGCGCTGGCGGGCACGGACATGGCCGGCGAACAGCGCGACGCACGCGCCCAGCTCGCCCGGCTGAGCATGGCAGCGGAACGCGACGACCAGGCATTTCCACGCATGCCGCCGCTGACGCTGGAGCGCGTCACCCTGCTGCGCGACCAGGTGAAGCCCTACCGCTTTCCGGAGCGCGGCACGCAGGTGGATGCCTACCTGGGCCTGGACATCGGCTCCGTGGGCACGAAGCTCGTGCTGATCGACAGCCACGGCGACGTGATTCACTCGATCTTCACGCGCACCGACGGGCGGCCAATCGAAGTCGTGACGCGCTGCCTGCGCGAGATGGAAGAAGCCGTCGGCTGGGGTGTGCGCGTCTGCGGCGTCGGCTCGACCGGCAGCGGGCGGGAACTGGTCGGGGAGCTGGTGGGCGCCGACAGCATCACTGACGAAATCACGTGCCACAAGACCGGTGCGACCTTCGTCGGCGACCGCTTGCTCGGCCGGCGTCCGGATACGATTTTCGAGATCGGCGGACAGGACAGCAAGTACATCAGCCTGCAGGCGGAGCCGGAATCCGCGGCCGCCGACCCCGCGCGCGGGCCGGCGCTCGAGTCCGAGTCGATCGTCGTCGACTTCACGATGAACGAGGCCTGCGCCGCCGGCACGGGGAGCTTCCTGGAGGAACGGGCCGAGGAGCTCGGCGTCTCGATCAAGAACGAGTTCTCGGCGCTGGCGCTCAGTTCGCGCCGGCCGATCAAGCTCGGCGAGCGCTGCACGGTGTTCATGGAACGCGACGTGAACACGTACATGCAGCGCGGCGCGGACCGCGCGGACGTCATCGCCGGGCTTGCCTACTCGATCGCGCACAACTACATCAACCGCGTGGTGCGCGGGCGGCCGATCGGCGACTGCATCTTCTTCCAGGGCGGGACGGCGTACAACGACGCGGTCGCCGCCGCGTTCAGCATCATCTGCAAGCGCGAGATCATCGTCCCGCCGCACAACGCCGTACTGGGGGCGATCGGCGCCGCGCTGTTGGCGCGCGACAAGATCGCGGCGACCGGCACCCGCACGCGTTTCCGCGGCTACGACATGACGCAGGTGGACTACACGCTGCGCGAGTTCACCTGCCACGGCTGCGGCAACCAGTGCTCCATCCAGGAATTCAACGTCGAGGGCGAGAAAACGTTCTGGGGCGACAAGTGCTCGGACCGCTTCCGCAAACAGGTCAAGACCGAGCGCAAGCCGACCATCCCCGACCTCGTCGCGCTGCGCCACGAGCTGCTCTGCGCGGACGACACCGGCGATCCGGCGGGCGCGACCACGACGATCGGCATCCCGATGGCCATGTACGCCTGGGACCTGCTGCCGCTGTGGCGACGCTTCTTCCGCGCGTGCGGCTTCAAGGTGCAGATCTCGTCCCCTACGAACCGCCAGATCGTGCGGCACGGCCTCGACGCGGCGGTCGCGGAGCCCTGTTTTCCAATCATCGTCGCCCACGGGCACGTGGCCGAGCTGATCGAAACCGGCGTGGATTACATTTGGCTGCCGAACCTGATCAGCATGGAGCCGCGGCAGCCGGGGCTGGAGAGCTACGTGTGCCCGTGGGGGCAGACGCTGCCGTTCGTGATCCGCCAGGCACCGCGGTTCCGGGCGTGGCGCGGTCGCATCCTGTGCCCGACCGTGAGTTTCCAGGATGGGCCGTCCGCCGTGCGCCGGGCGCTGATCCGCGCGGCGCGCGAGCTCGGCGTCCGGGCCAGCGTGGCGCGCCGGGCGCTGCAGGCGGGCCTGGAGGCCCAGCAACAGTTCCGCGACGCGTACCTGGCGGCCGGTCGCGACGCCCTCGCGGCGCTGACCGCCACCGGCGACGCCGGCATGGTCCTCGTCGGCCGGCCCTACAACATGCACGACGCCGGCGTGAGCCTTTCCGTGGCGCGCAAGCTGCGGGACCAGTATGGCGTGAACATCCTGCCGGTCGATGCCCTGCCGGTGGCGGAGATCGACTCGCGCGACATCTGCGACAATATGTACTGGTCCTACGGCCGGCGCATCCTGGCCGCGGGCAAGCTCGTCGCGGCCCATCCGAACCTGCACATGATCTACGTGACGAACTTCAAGTGCGGGCCCGATTCGTTCCTGAAGGGCTTCGTCCGCCCGGCCGCGGAGGGCAAGCCTTTCCTGACACTGCAATTCGACGGTCACTCCAATGACGCCGGCATGATGACGCGCTGCGAGGCGTACTTGGACAGCAAGGGAATACTCCGATGGTGGCGAACGTCTCAGAGCAAACCCGCCGACCAGGTCTTGCCGGGCGCACCCTCTACATCCCCCGGATGGCGTACGCCAGTGCGCGGCTGATGGCGGCCGCCTTTCGCTCCGTCGGCATCGACGCCCACGCCACCCCCGAATCCGACAGCGAAACGCTCGAGCTGGGCGGTCAGTTCAGCAGTGGTGAGGAATGCCTGCCCCACAAGATCACCCTGGGCGACTTTCTCAAGCTCTGCCGTGAGCCGGGGGCCGATCCAGCTCGACTGGCGTTTTTCATGCCGCGGGCGCCGGGCCCCTGCCGCTTCGGGCAGTACGCCCCCTACCTGCGGCAGGTGCTCGCCGAGCAGGGCTTCGGCGCGGCGCTCGTCGTCTCGCCCAGCAGCGCGGACGGCTACGACGGCATCGGCGAACACGCCGGCGAGCTGATGCGCACCGCGTGGTTCGCGATCGTGCTCGGCGACCTGGCGACGCGGTTTCTGCTGAAGACGCGCCCGTACGAAATCCACGCCGGCGAGACCGACGCCGCTTTCGAGCGCTCGATCGACGAATTCGGCGCCACGCTCGCCCGGCCGGGGCTGAGCTCGAACGAGCGCGTGGCGGAGCTCACCCAGAACGTGGTGCGCGTGCGCGACCGCTTTCGTGCCATCCCCGCGCGCTATGTCAAAGGTCGCCCGCTGGTCGGCGTCGTGGGCGAGATCTACTGCCGCCTGAACACGTTCAGCAACGACGACGCCGTCCGCCGGATCGAAAAGCTGGGCGGCGAATGCTGGCTGTCCGACATCTCGGAATGGGTCTGGTACACGAACTGGGCCCGCGAGACCGACTCCGCCCGCGACCACGGCCGGCTCACCGCCGAATACCTGCGGCTGAAGTTGAAATCGCACGTGCAACATCAGTATGAGCACACGCTGCTCGCCCCGGTCCACGATGACTTCAAAGGCTACGAGGAGCCGCACGACATCCGTGAGGTCCTCGCCGGCTCGGAGCCCTACCTGCCGGGCACCGGTGCCCTGGGCGAAATGACCCTCAGCGTCGGCAAGGCCGTCTACTTGTACAACAAGGGCGCCGATGGCATCATCGACATCAGCCCGTTCACCTGTATGAACGGCATCGTCAGCGAAGCCGTGTACCCGGCGGTCAGCGCCGAGCACGACGAGATCCCGATCCGCTCACTGTATTTCGACAAGGTCGGCGGACACATCGACCGTGACCTGGAGATCTTTCTCGACCTGGCCCGCGCGTACCAACGCCGCAAGCGGCGACCGCGCGTCTACCCCGCGTACTTCGCGTGACCACGGTCGCCGGCGCCCAACGGACCCGGCGGCCGCGTGTCTACGTTAGACGGAGTCCACGATGCGGCACTCAGAGCTGAACGCGTCAACCACGACCCCCGGCACGACTCCGACCGCGGCGACGCCCGAAGCACCGCCGCAGGACGGAACGCTGTGCCCATTCGTGGGTGTGCCGCCCATCGACGCGCCTCGCACGGACGGGAGCGCACAACGCTCCGGACAACTGCACCGGCCGTTCGATACGATCCACCGCACGGCGGTCCGTGCCGACGGCGCGCGTACGGCCCTGGAGTGCTTCAAGGTCGCGATGCGCCGGTACGCGCCCGTGCAAAAGGGTCGCGCCGGGCTGCCGTGGGCCGGCCAGTGGCAATGTGGCGGGTGCGGCCAGACCGTCCCGGGTGAGCTGGTGTACGACGCCGGCGACGACTCGATCTACCTCTCCACCACCTGTGCGGAATGCGGTCCGCGTCGTGAGCGACACCACGATGTGCTGTTCGTCCGACATCCGCGCGGTCCGCGGCACGCCCGCCAGCCACAGCGGACGCACTCCGGCGCGCCGATCCACCCGATCATCACGGAACTGCCGAAGACCGTCGAGACGCTCTGCCCGGAATGCGCGTGTCTGATCCTGGGGCGGTACTTCATCCACGACAACGCAGTCTGGATCGAGAAGACCTGCCCGGAGCATGGCTACTTCCGCGACAAGGTCAACAGCGACGTCGCGCTGTACCTCAAGGGCACGCGGGCGGGGTACCAGGATGAGCGCGGCGTATACGAACCGCAAGTCGAAGGCGCCAGCGCGTGCCCGACCGATTGCGGGCTGTGCAACCAGCATCACAGCGCCTCGTGCCTGGCCCAGATCGACCTGACCAACCGCTGCAACCTCACCTGCCCGGTGTGCTTCGCCAGCGCCAATCAGGCGGGCTACCTGGCCGAGCCGACGTACGAGATGGTCGTCGAATACCTGCGCGCGCTCCGCAACCAGCATCCGTACCCGGCGACCGCGATTCAATTCACCGGCGGCGAGCCGACGCTGCACCCCGACTTTCACCGGATCGTGCGGACTGCGTGCGAGATGGGCTTCTCGCACGTGCAGATCGCGACGAACGGACTGCGCATCGCCGATCCCGAGTTCGCGGCCCGCGCCGCCGAAGCCGGCCTGCACACGCTCTACATGCAGTTCGACGGGCTGGACGACGAGCAGTACACGCGGTTACGCGGGGCGCCGCTGCTGGAGAAGAAGCTTCGCGCGGTCGAGAACTGCCGCCAGACGGGCATGAAAATCTGCCTCGTACCCACGATCGTCAAAACGGTCAACGACGACCAGGTGGCGCCGATCTTCCGGTTCGCCGTCGAGCACGCGGACGTGGTCAGCGCCATCTCCTACCAGCCGGTCGCGTTCACCGGGCGAATCAGCCACGCCGAACTCGCGCAGAAGCGCTATACGCTGGGCGACCTGGCGCACGACCTGGCGGCGTGCAGCGGCGCCGATGTGGCACGCGACTTCTTCCCGCTGAACTTCATGACGCCGCTCGCACGGGTCATGCAGACGCTCGACGGCAAGCCGAAGATCCGGCCAAGCTGCCACAGCGATTGCGCGTTCGGCACGTATTTCTTCGTCACGCCCGACCGGCAGGCGATTCCCGTGCCGAAGCTATTCGACATGGCGCGGCTGATGCACGGGTTCAACGAGCTGGCGGCGCGGATCGAGCAGCAGCGCCCGACGGCCCTGGCGAACTGGAAGGACAAGCTGGACCTCGTCCTGACGTTCCTGGGCAGCTACCGCTGGACGGAGCGCGACTTTCGCGTCACGCCGTTCACATTCATGCATGCGCTGCGCGGGCTGACGAACAAGGCCGTGGGCCGCGGCGCAGCAGGCCGGAAGACCTACCGCACGCTGATGGCCGCGGGCATGCACTTCATGGACCGGTACAACTACGACACCGAGCGGATCAAGCGCTGCGTCATCCTCTACAGCACGCCGGACGGGATGTACCCGTTCTGCACGATCAATGGCGGCCCGACGTACCGCCCGTACCTCGAGCAGATGATCGCGCAGCCCTTGGCCTGACGCGCCCACGGTCAAATCCGTAACTGCATCAATCGCATGGCGTTATGGCCCCGCGCTGCGCCTTGCCGCGCCGACCGTCACACCCGCGTACGCATAACTGAGACTCGATTATCGCACTCTGCCGGCACGCGCCACCGTGCGCAGAACCCGAATATTACTCTCGCCGCGCCAACCAGCGCCCGAAATACTGGTCCAACTGGGAGACGGTATAATGCATTACTCGGGCGTGTCGCTCTGTGGAGATCGAATCATGAAACCCGCACGCCTTGCCCCGCTGGCCCTGCTGGCGGCGGTCCCCTGGTTCTTGGGCGCCCCCCGGCCGGCGGCCGGCCAGGAGCTGGCTCAACTGGAGGACGAGACAGTCCTCCAGGACTACGAGGCGCCGGCGGAGATCGCGCCGCATCTCGATGCGCTGGTGCGGGCCACGTCGCCCTCCGCAGCCATCGAGGCCTACGCCCGGGGTCGGGCCGCGGTGCCGGACAGCTTTGAGCTGACCCAGACCTTCGTGCATGTCATGGTCGCCCTCGGCGCTCCGGACCTCTGCGCTGCCCAAGCCGATGAAGTCGTGCAGCGCGATCCCAGTGACGGACTGGCGTGGGGTGTGCGCGCCGTCGGTCGGGCCGGGAGCGAGGATTACTACGGCGCGTTGGCGGACATCGCGACCGCCGCGCACCTGGCGCCGCGCGAACCCTTCGTGCAGCGCATCGCCGGACAACTGATGGCATGGTACGACACAAAGGGCGAACCGGGCCGCCTCGACCCGGATGTGCACCAGTCGCTGCGCAACCTCCGCCGCGACTTCGCCAACGAAGACGCATTCTCCCAGGAATACCGCGCCGCCAAGGAGTACTTCGAGCGGCCCGAGGCCGCACCGGCAGACCAGCCGGCGCAAGTCGCGCCCACCGTGCCGCCTGAAAGCAGCAGCCCCATCGCGCTGACGCCGGCGCCGAGCGTGGTCTACGAGGAACCTGCCTACGAGGTCGTGACACCCACGTACAACGTCTACCCGGAGACGTACATCGACACGGGCTGGTACTGGGGACCGACGTACGACACGTACCGTTACTCGTTCGGAACCAGTCTCTACATCCTGCCGCGTCGCCACTATGACTGCTGGCCGCGCTATCGTTACCCGTACCGGTATGGATACCGGCCGTGCCCGCCGCGCATTGACCGGCACGACGATCGCGACCGCCATTACTCGCGGCCCGGCTGGCGCGACAACTCGAACGACCGGCACCCCGCGCCGCGCTCGGGCATCACGCCGCGCTATGGCGTGCCCGACAACCGCCTGGGACGCGATGCACGTACGCCGGGTCACAAGCCCGCCGTTACGCCGAACTTCAAGCCGCCGACCGTCCCCGGCCGGAAGCCGCCGACCGTCCCGGGCGTGAGGTCCCTGCCCGGCTCGGGATCCCGACCGCAGCGGAGCAATCCGGCGATCGCCCCGCAGGCCACAGGGTCGCGTTCGGCCGGCACGCCGAGCCAGCGGTCGACGGTCAGTCCACGCCCCTCCGCCAGTCAGCGTCCGAGCGCCCACGTGCGTCCAGCGCCGTCCGCGCCGCGTCACTCGGTCAGCTCGGGCAGCCGCAGCGGGCCGAGTCGCAGCAGCGGCCACAGCGCCGTCCGCGGCACGAGCCGCAGCGGCGGGCATAGCCCCCGTGGCCGGTAGGCACGGTTGTTGTTGAATCCCGCGCTCGCCCCCATAATGTGCGTCCGCCAGCTGCCGCGCATTGGACTGCGCCGGCCAACCGGCGGTGATGCCGTGGAATCTGGAGGACGTGCGTAATGAAGGGCGACGCGAAACTGCTGAAGAAGCTGAATGATCTACTGGCTGACGAGTTGACCGCCATTAACCAGTACATGGTGCACTCCGAGATGTGCGATGGCTGGGGGTACGAGCGGCTGCACCGCCAGATCGAGAAACGCGCGATCCAGGAGATGAAGCACGCTGAGATGCTGATCAAGCGGATCCTCTTCTTCGAAGGCACGCCCGTCGTCAGCAAGCTAAACAAGATTCGCATCGGAGCCGACGTGGCCAAGCAGTTCGCGAACGACCTCATGGCTGAGCACGGCGCGCTGGAGATGTACAACGAAGCCATCAGGCTGGCCGACCAGGTGAAGGACGCGCCGACCCGCAACCTGCTGGAGCAGATTGCCCGCGACGAAGATGACCACATCGATTGGCTGGAAGAACAGCTTGATCAGGTCAAGCAGCTGAGCCTGCAGTTCTACCTGTCGACCCAGATCAAGAAAGACGACTAAATTCGTGCCGCAACACCGACCTCCCGCCCGGGGAGAAGCCGCGGGAGAGTTATGCGACCACCGCCGTTAAGGACGGGGGTCGTCGTGCACTTCAGCCGGCGGCGCGTTGTTGCGCCCCACACCCCGCTTGCGCACCGCCTCGCGCAGCAAATACTCGATCTGGGCGTTGACACTGCGCAGCTCGTCGCGCGCCCAGCGCTGCAGCGCGTCCGACAAGTCCGCGGGAATGCGTAACAGGATGGCCTTCTTCGTGTCCGCCATGACGTTCGATTCGGCCAGGGGCGGCCGTCAGCCGGAGACCAGCCGCGCCACGGCCGATCTCCGGGCAGCCGCTGACGCACCGTTCAGGAATAAAGGGTCCCGGCGTTCACGACCGGTTGCGCCGCCTGCTCGCCACACAACACGACCAGCAGGTTGCTGACCATCGCCGCCTTGCGCTCGTCGTCCAGCTCGACTGTCTTCTTTTCGTGGAGCCGCTCGAGCGCCGTCTCCACCATGCCCACCGCCCCTTCGACAATCCGCAGCCGGGCGGCGACGATCGCCTCGGCCTGCTGGCGGCGGAGCATCGCGCCCGCAATCTCCGGGGCGTAGGCGAGATGGCTGAGCCGTGCCTCCTCCACGATCACGCCCGCCTTGATCAGCCGCTCCTGCAGCTCCTGCTGCAACCCGTGCGAGACTTCGTCCATGCTGCCGCGCAGGGACAATTCGTGGTCCGCCGTCGTGTCGTACGGGTAACGGCTCGCCAGGTGCCGCAGCGCCGACTCGCTCTGGATGTGCACGTAATCGCGGTAGTCGTCGACATCGAAGGTCGCCTGGGCCGTCTCCTGGACGCGCCACACCACGACAGCCGCGATCTCGGTCGGATTGCCGCGCTGGTCGTTCACCTTCAGCGTGTCCGTGTTGAAGTTCCGCGTCCGCAGCGACAGCTTGATCTTGCGGAAGAACGGGTTCGCCCAGTGAAAACCGGACATTCGGACCGTGCCCTTATATGCACCGAACAGCAGGATCACGGCGGCCTCGTTCGGCTGCAGGGTGAAGAACCCGGCCATCAACACCATCAGGATCGCAAATGCCAGCCCGCAGGCGACGATCCCACAGATCTCCGCCACCGGCACCTCGCCCCGTGGCGTGTGGGCGACGACGTACACCAGCCGGATGAATGCCCCAATCACCGCGAGGAGCAGTGCGATCAAGATGGGCAGGACCACCCAGCCGCTCGTTGTCCGACGCTCGAATTCCGTAGTCATCCGCAACTCCTTTCAAGCAGCGCGACCACTTTGCTATGTATAAGATATCATAAAAATATCACGATGCAAGCGCGTGCATACAAGTCTCGACAGGTGACGCAACTCGATTCATGTCAATTGGTTACAGACTCCACCGGGGCCGCGAGCTTCCCCTGTTACGGCTTTTCGGCCCGACCGGTCTCCGGCGTCGCCATCACGTTCGGCTTGAAGACTCGCGATTCCAGCGCTCGCACGTAGGTCGTCCAGTCGCTGCTGGCGTCCGTGTCGCCCGCGATGGCCTCCGACACCATCGCCAGCTTCGCATCCAGATTGTCGAGATAATGGACCATGAGCGCTTCGGCGGTTGCCGGCAGGCGCGGGCTGCCGAACTCATACTTGCCGTGGTGGGCCAGGATGACGTGCTTGAGCGCCATCTCCACGGCAGCGGGGAATCGCCGTTGGGTTTCGCGTTCGAGTTCACGGCACTTGTCGTGAATCCAGAGCACGCACTGCACGATGTGCCCGACGAGCTGCCCCTCGTTCGTGTATTCGAAGTTCGTGCTGTAAGCGAGCTCGCGCGTCTTGCCCGCGTCGTGCAGGAAGATGGCCGTCAGGACCAGGTCGCGGCTGACCTGCGGATACAGCGGGCAGATCGCCTCCGCCAGCCGCAGCAGGTTGCGTGTGTGCTCCACCAACCCGCCGACGTAGGCGTGGTGCATCTGGACCGCCGCCGGGCAGCGCTTGAACGCGGCCACGAACTCGGTGTCATTGACGAACTTGCCCAAGAGCGCAAGCAGGTCGCGGTTCTGCACCTGGCGGAGCAGATCCTTGACCTGGTTCCAGAGCGCGTCCACGTCGTGTTTCGTGGTCGGCAGGAACTCGGCCGGATCGAAGCTGCCCGCCTCGACGCCTCGCAGACCATCGATGATAAACTGGCGATTGCCCCGGTAGTTCTCCACGCGGCCGCGAAAGTGCAGCAACCCGCCCTCGGGGATCGAATCGAAGATCTCCTGCGAAGCCTGCCACATGCGCGCCGGCATCTGGCCACTGCCGTCCGCAATGACGACGTGGATGTACAGGCTGCCGTTGGTCGTCGTGCGCAAGTCCTTCTGCGCCACGCGGAAGACCTGGTCCGCGACGCGCTCGCCGGCCTGTAGTTCCGACACCTTCCGGCGTGCTGGCGTATTCGCGGTTGTCATGGCTTCTTCTTCCCGCTCCCGCGCTGGGACCGCAATGCAGCCGCCCACTCGTACGCGTCCGGCGTAATGAACACCGCGTCGTCGCCGAACATGTCCTGCCGCAGGACCATGCCCAGCGGGGTGGTGTAGTAGGAATGCATGGCGGCCGCGAGTTCCGCGAGCGCGGCATCCCAGGTCCGGCCGCTGTCTTCGAGGGCGCGCAAGGCGAAGAAGACTCCGTCGGGTTGGCCCTGGTAGCGGCCGACCAGCTCGGCGATCAGGATCTGCTCGGCGGAGCGACGTACCAAGCCCCAGTCGGCCCGCGCGTTGTCGTGAAAGACCACGCGGTGCAGACGCTCAATCTCGTCCACGATCCGCCGCAGGTGATCATGCGTGCGCACCGCAGCGGTCAGACGCTCAATTTCCTCGCGAGCCAGTTGCGACACAGCACACCTGTGGCCCCAAATGGGCGACGAGTTGCGTTCAGGGCGTCCGCCGGCCCCGGCCGCGACCGCGCGGACTCGGCCGCGGCTCCTCGGTCTGCTCTCCCGTCTTGGCCTCGGCATCGGGGCCGCGGCTCTCGTCGAGCGGCTGGCCGGTCATGACTCTGGTCAGCATGGTCTGGAGCTCGGCGAAGTCGATCGTCTCAGCCTTCTCCGCCCAGTCGACAACCTGATCGAGCGACGTCTGCAACTGCTCGTGGTACGCCACGATTTGCGTGACGTCTTCTTCGGTCAGCGGCGCATCGAGCTGGATTTTCCACTCGCCGTCCGCGCGGACCATCTGCAGCGCCGGCGTTGCCTTCACGTGGCCGAACAACACGGCGGTCAGGTTCGGGGTCACGCTGACATGCTCCGCGTCGAGCACGTCAATCTGGAGCGCGGGCAGCATGCCCGCGGTCAGCCCCTGGATCACCGCCTGCGCCTCACCCTCCTCGACCTTCAGTTTCTCGCCCAGCAGTCGCTCGAGCAGCGCCATCTTCTCGAGCGTCGCGGCCAGCAGTTCGCTCCGCTCCGCGAGCGGTCCGAGTTGCTCCGCATCGAACGCCCGCAGGACAACATCGATATCGCCCTTGCTGAACGCCTCGGCGACACGGGTCACGACCGCCCGCACCTCGTCCTCGGGCCCGCTCCCAGCATCCTCAGTCGCCCCGCGCTCCGCCGTGACCGGGGCCACCGGGGCACCGGGCACCTTCGCGGGCTGGTAGTTGGCCGGATCCTGGAGAATGCCGGGGTCCGCCACGCTCTTGGGCAGCGGGGCGCCCTCCTTCACGCCGCCCAGCGTGCGCTCCCGTCCGATGGGAGGTTCCTGCGATTCGCTGCACGAGCACAGCAGCCCCACCGCACCCCAACCGATGCCGAGCATCACTGCGAATCTTACCATCATCGTCGTCACTCGCGGAACTCTCACACGCGGCCCCTGGCCGGTGACCGCTGAACATGTCACCGTAGCCCGGCGGGCGTACGGCGTCAATGGTGATGCCTTTCTGCGACGTGGTGCGACGGTGAAGGGCGTGGCTCAATCGGGGTCGGGCATGGCCGAGGCAAGCTGATCGCGCAGCGCCGCGGCCCGCTCGTAGTCCTCGACAGCCAGGGCCTGCTCGAGTTCGGCCTGCAAACGCGCCGGGGCGGCGGCGGGCATCTGGCTCAGGATCTCGCCGCGCAGGACGCGCAGCGTGTCGATCTCGCGGGCGCAGTACTCCTCGTCCTCGTCGCGCCGGCAGAGGCGACCGATGGCCGCGATACCCTCATCGACCAGCCGCAGCGCCAGGGCGTGGCGCCCCCGGGCCGCGGCCAGTTGCGCGCGGGCGCGCGTGTTCATCATCAGGACGTACGCCCGCTGGGGCCGCAGCATGATGCGGTCGCGCTCCGCGGCGGCATACCGCTCGCACAGGTCCATGACCTGCAGGTTGCGGGCGGTATCGCGCTCGACGCCGTCGAACTCCTCCAGCACGAACAGCGAGAGGTAGCGCTGGTAGTAGAGATAGGCTTCGTGGCGCAGGGCCCGGCAGTCCTCCGGCGAAAGCACGAAGTCCTGGTCGTCGCCGGATACGTCGATGTGCTCCTGCCGCTGCTGCTCGAAGTACTCCAGCAGTGACTCGCAACCGTGAGGCTCCTGGCCATCCGGCCGCCCGGTGCACTCGAGCTGCAGGACGCCGAGGTCAATGCGAGTCTGGATCTTCTCGCGGCCATCGCGCCCGATGATCTTGCGCACCGAGATCTTGCCCGGCTCGAAGTTCCACCCGTCGAGGATCGTGCGGAGATCGCGTATCATCGTAGTAGGCGTATCGACCGGTCCGCGGGGCTCCATCAGCGTGGGCCGCGCCGTTCGCGATGCGGTCGAGCAAGCGCCGAACGACCGGGAGACATGCATCGTGCGGGTCATCGCGGGGCGATTTCGCGGACGTACCCTGGACGCACCGCCGGGGCAGAGCACGCGTCCGATCACCGACCGGGCGAAGGAAACGCTGTTCAACGTGCTGGGGCACCGCTTCGCGCTGCCGGGCTGTTTACCGGGCTTCGTGGTGCTGGACGTGTTTGCGGGCACCGGCAGCCTGGGTCTGGAGGCGCTGTCCCGCGGCGCGGCGGCGTGCACGTTCGTCGAGCAGGATCGCCGGGCGCTGCGCTATCTGCGACAGAACATCGCCCGGCTCGGCGCGGACGGGGCGTGCACCGTGTTGACCGATAATGCGTGGACGATGCGGCCGCCGCAGTGTGCAGGGGGCTTCGGGCTGGTATTCGTCGATCCGCCGTACCGGGACGCGACTGACCCGCTGACGATCCTGGATTTGCTGGAGCGTCTGGCGCCGAGCCTGGCCCCGGACGGGCTGCTGGTGTTCCGCCACGAGGCGCGGGCTCCCGCGCCGCCGGCCGGCGCCTGGCGGACGCTGCGTTGCGTGGACGAACGCATTCTTGGGCAGATGCGCCTGCTCCTGCTCGCGCTGGCGACGTGAACACGGGAGGCCGTGTCAGGAACCTCCTTCAACCCGCCACGCTCGAAGGGCCGCAAGGCAGCCGACCGCTTCGCTGGGGACCGTCCGCCCCCGTTGCCGTGCCCCTTCGCATTGATTAGCAACTCAGAGTAGCATGGCGCCCAGCGCCGGCGCGGCGCGCCAGGGCGTATGCAGGAGACGCGGTCGCGATGGCCTACGAGACGGCCGACCTGTTGCGTGCCTTCGGCCTGACCACCTTCGCGGGGCTGTGCACGGGCGTGGGCAGCGCCCTCGCGTTCTTCACCCGCCGCAGTCACGCCAGCTTCCTGTCGTGGTCGCTGGGGTTCTCCGGCGGCGTCATGGTCTACGTGTCGTTTGTCGAGATCCTCGCCAAGGCCCGCGCGGCTCTGTCAACCGATTTCGGCGAGAGCGCCTCCGGTTGGGCGACGGTCGGCGGGTTCTTCGCCGGCATGCTCGTGATCGCGGCGATCGACCGGCTGGTTCCATCATTCGAGAACCCGCATGAACCCCGGCGCGTCGAAGAGATGACGCAGGAGGTCAAGCGGCAGAAGCTGATGCGGATGGGGCTGCTGTCGGCTGCGGCGATCATGATCCACAACTTCCCGGAGGGGCTGGCCACCTTCGCGGCAGCGCTGCAGGAGCCGCGCATCGCCCTGTCCATCACGGTGGCGGTCGCGATTCATAACATCCCGGAGGGCATCGCGGTCTCCGTGCCGATCTTCTACGCCACGGGCAGCCGGCGGAAGGCGCTCGGATACTCGCTGTTGTCCGGCCTGGCGGAACCGGCCGGGGCCCTGCTCGGCTACGTATTCCTGATCGCCTTCATGGGCCCGCAGATGATGGGGTTCCTGTTTGCGGGCGTGGCCGGGATCATGGTGTTCATCTCGCTGGACGAGTTGTTGCCCACGGCCCGGGAGTACGGCAAGCCGCACCAGGTGATCTACGGCGTCATGGCGGGCATGGCCGTGATGGCGATCAGCCTGCTGCTGCTGTGACACCTCTGAAAAGGCGTCAGGACCTGAGACCATCTTGCCGGTTCAGTCGGCGGGGACACAGCGCGCGTGGGCCCAGGCGCGGAGCGCGGCGACCCGTTCGGCCATCGTCACCGACAGCGGCGGCGATGCGGCCAGCGCCCGCCGCAGATGCACGGTCGCGAGGTCGGTCTTCGAAGCATACGCGTCGTGCAGCGCGGCGACGACCGCCTGCTCCAGCTCGGCCCCGCTGAAGCCGTCCGCCGCGTCCGCCAGCGCATCCAGGTCAAACGCCGCCGGATCGCGCTGCCGCTTGCGCAGATGAATCGCCAGAATCTCGCGGCGCACTTCCGGGTCGGGCAGGTCCACGAAGAAGATCTCGTCGAACCGCCCCTTGCGCAGCAGCTCCGGCGGCAGCGCGTCGATGTCGTTCGCCGTCGCCACGATGAACACCGGCGCCGGGTGCTCCTGCATCCAGGTCAGCAGGCTGCCGAACATGCGTTGCGACAGGCCGCCATCCGTACTCCGGCTGGCCGCCGAGGCAAAGGCCTTTTCGATCTCGTCGATCCACAGGATCAGCGGCGCCATGCGTTCGGCCTGTTGCAGCGCCTCGCGCAGCCGGCGCTCGGATTCGCCGACGTAGCGATCGTACAACGCGCCGACGTCCATCCGCAGCAACGGCTGCTGCCAGGCCGTTGCGATCGCCTTCGCGCACAGGCTCTTGCCCGCCCCCTGGACACCGAGCATCAGCACGCCGCGCGGCTGCGTCAGTCCGAACCGCGCCGCCTGATCGGTCAGTGCATTCTGCCGCTGTTCCAGCCAGCGCTTCAGCCTCCGCAAACCGCCGATTTCCACCAGGCTGACCGGCGTCTCGATGTACTCCAGCAGCCCGCCCTGCTGCAGCACCCGCCGTTTCGCCGCCACGACGGCGTTGATGTCGTGCTCGTCGAACCGGCGATCGTCCGCGATCGTGTCGGCGATGATGCGGGCCGCCTGCCGGCGCGTCAGGCCGCGCAGGTTGCGGATGATCGTGCGCAGCCCGCTGCGCGCGATATCGATCTCGATCGGCCGCTCACGATTCGCCTGCCGCAGAGTGTCGATGACGAGCTGCTCCAGCTCCTGCTCGTCCGGCAGCGACAGGTGGTAACGGGTTGCGTAGCTGGCAATCACCGCCGGCAGCTCTTCCTGATAATCGATCAGCACGAGTTGACCGCCGGTGCTCCGCAGGCGGTGCAGCAGGTTCCGCAGTACGCGCAGCGTCCGATCGTCGCGCAGGTGGCTGGCCAGATCGAGCGTGACACACAGGGGGTGCGGCGCCAGATGCGCAAAGTGGGTCAATCCGGCGATCGGCGTCTCCGTCGCGGGAATCGGCACGCTGCTGCTCAGCAAGCCGTCCTGCACGCCGCCGCTGACCGACCACAGCCACAGCGGCCGGTTCATTTGCAGGCTGAGCTCGCGCAGCACGCCGAGCGCGTAGTCCTCCTCAAACGTGTGGATGCTGATGCACACGTGCCCCAGCCGTACGAGCTGCTCCAGTTCGGCGTAGTCGTTCATGCCGTCCGCCCAAGTCACGTCACGGACGCGAATGCGCGGCAAGGTACCGTTCCCGCCCGGCCGTGACAACCGAACCAGACCCACGCGGTCAAGGCGGCATCGGGAACCGGCCGCGGCCACACAGCGCCGTCAGTTCGCGCAGGGCCTGCTCCGCCCGCTCGACCGCAACGCGCGCGTCCGACGTGCCACCGCTCGCCGCGTCGTCCTGGTCGCCGGGGCCACCGTCCACTCTGGGCGCAGGGTGCACCAGGTGCCGGGCCAGCGCCTCCAGCGTGAGCTGCTCATCATCCGCGAGGCAGCACTGCAGCGCCAGCAGCGCCGTCCGCAACTCGCCCACGCAACCCTGCACGCGGGCCGTCAGCGCGGCGGAATCAATCGGCGGATCAGGCGTCACCGCCGGGCTCGCGGCGGGCGCGGTTGGCATGGCAGAGGTGGTCTGCTCCCCGGTCCCCAGGTAGCGCGCGACGAGCAGCAACAGCCGTTCGCGCTCGATCGGCTTCGTCATGTAGTCATCGCACCCGGCCGCCAGGCACTTCTCGCGATCCGACGCCATCGCGTGCGCTGTCAGGGCCACGATTGGCCCGCGGTAGCCCTGCTGCCGCAAACGCTGCGTCGCCCGGTACCCATCCAGCACCGGCATCTGCATGTCCATGAGAATCACGCCGAACGGTTGGCCGCTGGCAATGGCCCGTTGGACGGCCTCGATCGCCAGCGCGCCGTTCTCGGCCGTGGTCACCTCGGCGCCCGCGCGCGTGAGCAGGGTGGCGAGGAGGCGCTGGTTGTCGGGGCCGTCCTCGACCAGCAGCACGCGCCCGCGCAGGCGCGGCACGGCGGGCTGCGAGGTACGTATTGCCGCCGGCGCCGCGCGCCGGTACTCCACGAGCGACACGCTCTCCAGCGGCCCCACGGGAATCGTGACGTGGAACGTACTGCCCACGCCCGGCTGGCTCTCGACCGTCAGTTCCCCGCCCAGCATTTCCGTCAGCCGGCGACTGATCGAGAGGCCCAGGCCACTGCCGCCGTACTTGCGATTGATCGAGCTGTCGGCCTGTGAGAACGGCTCAAAGAGCCGCGCCAATTGCTCGGGGCCGATGCCGATGCCCGTATCCTGGACCGCCAGGTGGAGCCGCGGCCCAGCCGCACAGCCCTGCGCCGGCGGGGTGCCCGCGGTGGTTGTGGAACCGTCCGGCGGCGCCTCGACCAAGCGGGCCACGACCGTGACCGAACCGCGCTCGGTGAACTTGATCGCGTTTCCCACGAGGTTGACCAGGACCTGCCGGAGGCGCGTCGGGTCGGTCGCGATGACCTCAGGCAGCAGGCCGTCGCCGGTGAACCGCAGCGTCAGGTTCTTGGCGGTCGCCCGCACCTGCATGAGCGTCTCGACGTCGGCCAGCAGCTCGAGCAGCGCACAGGGCACGATCTCGAGCTGCATCTTGCCGGCCTCGATGCGGGACAGATCGAGGATGTCATTAAGTAGTTGGAGCAGATAGCGGGCGTTGCGGTTGATCGTGTCGACGTACTGCCCCAGCGGGGACCGCCCGAAGTCGCAGCGCTTCTCGCAACCGTCCGCCACGAGCTCGATGTACCCCAGGATGGCGGACATCGGCGTGCGAATCTCGTGGCTCATGTTGGCCAGGAACTCGCTCTTCGCGCGGTTCGCGGCCGCGGCCGCGGCGTTCGCACGCTCCCATTCGCACTCCGCCCGGCGGCGCTCGGTGATGTCCCGGGCCGCGAGGCACACCCCGACGACGTTGCCCGCGAAGTCGCGGTAGACCGAGGCATTGCACAGCACGGGCGTGAGGCCGCCGTCCGCATGCCGCAGCTCGAGCGGAAAATCCCAGGCCGCCCCGCGCTCGAACGCCTGTTCGTAGGCCCGCCGCGCCTGCGCCGCGTCGCTGGCCAGCCGGGCGAACGCCGTCCCGAGGAGCTCCGCGCGCGGCCGTCCGGTCGCGGCCTGTGCCGCGGCGTTGATGTCGGTGATGTTGCCATCGCGGTTGATGATGAACAGCGGGTCGAGGCTGGCCTCGATGAGGCTGCGGTTGTACTCGTTCGCCGCGCGGACCGCCTCCTCCAGCCGTTTCGTGTCGGTGACGTCGACGATGAAACCTTCGAGCGCCAGCAGCGCCCCCGTCGGCGCGTGCACGCCCCGCCCCTGTTCCCAAACCCACTTCTCCTCGCCGCTGCCCGCGATGATCCGGTAGGTGATCCGGAATGACCGGCCCTGCGCGAGCGCCGCCTGCACTTCCCGCCATACGTGCTCGCGATCGTCCGGGTGAATCAGCTCGCCGAACGGCCTACCGCCCTGCCCCGTCAGTTGGGCCGGGTGATAGCCGGTCAGTTCACGGCTGCCTTCACTCACGAACTCCATCGGCCAGTCGGGCGCGTTGCGGCAACGGTACGCCATGCCCGGCAGGTTGCTCATCAGGGTCGTGATGTGACGCTGGCTTTCACACAAGGCCCGCTCGGATTCCTGCGCCGCGGCCAGCAGCCCATTAACGGTGCCCGCCAGGCTGGCCAGCTCGTCGGCACCCGGCGCGGCGACGCGCGCCGAGAAGTCCCCCACCGCCGCGATCGCCTGCACAGCGGCGCTCAGGCCTGCGACGCGCGCCAGCACCAGGCGCTCGACCAGCACGAGCGTCAGCGCCCCGAAGACCAGCCCCGCCACGACCACGGCACCGAGCAGGGCGCGCGTGCTGAGCTGCCCATGCCGGTGAATCCCGCGGTTCGTCTGGGCGCGCAGCACGAGCGCCGGTCGCCCCTGCAAATCTCGCACCAGCGTGTAGCCGGCCACCGCCTCGTCACTCAGCGGCTGCACCACGACTGCCTGACCCGGGCCCAGAGCCGCTGCCGCGCGCCGCATGTCCGCGGGCAGCTCGGCCGCGTCCGGCGCCTGTAACGTCAAGGTCAACTCGGTCATCGCGGAGAGCCGCGTGCACTCAGCTTCATCCAGAAAGCGGCCCATGATCAGAGTCCCGCGCGGCGGGCCCGTGCCCGCGCTGGTCAGAATCGGCCGCGCCGCGAACATCAGCGGACCCTCGGGCAGCATGCGGATACCCGCAATGCCCTCACCCGTGTGCATCGGCTGGAGCAGTTCGTCGCCCGGTGGAACCTGTTGCTGGAAAATGGCAGCCGGCGCGCGCGGTGCGCCGCTGCGGAAGTCGTAGAACTTGCCGTAGACGAGCTCCCCGCGCGTGTTGACGATCACAATCAGGTGGACTTGCAGGTCGACAAACGCTGTCGCCGTGAGATTGGACGCCTCGTAGGCCGGATCGCCGGTCTCAACCGCCTCGTACGTGTCGTCCCAGTTGGACCAGTCACCCGCCTTGCTGTTCAGTCCGGCGATAACGTTCTGAAGGGCGTTGACGGCGCGCTGCACGTCGCGCTGCACGCTCTCGGTCTCAAGGTGCCCGAAACTGCGCCGCAGGATCTGTCGCGCAGTCGTTTCCAGGAGCGCAACCAGGACGACCAGGGTCACGCCAATCGCCGCGAGCGTCTTCTTGCGCAACGTCATCAGCACTTCCAGACGACGCGGCACGGCACGGCCGCGACCCCGCCGCGCGTGCGCGGGTCCAGCGCAAACACTGCGACGGGCATCCCTATTCATCGGATATTGCCGAACGGCACTCGCTGCCCGTTTCCGCCACCGAACACCATTCTGGACGCTCGGGCGCGTCTGATAACACGGAACTCCCCCTGCGTCACCTCGCGCGGGCTTAAACGCGCAGAGCGCGGCCGGACCAGCGCCGGCCGCTGCCAGCGCCCGGGGGAACCCAGCGCCGGCGACCAGGCGATTCCACGCGCCGGGCCGTGTGGAATCTGTGGGCCATCCCGCTACACTACCGGGCTCGCAACGGAGAGCACCGATGAGCGTCCGCAACCTGGATTCGTTGTTCAAGCCGACCTCCGTCGCCGTTATCGGGGCATCGAACAGCCCGCTGAGCATCGGCGGCGTCGTGATGCGAAACCTGCTGAAGGCCGGCTTCAACGGCCCGATCATGCCGGTGAATCCGAAGTACCCCGCGGTGGCCGGCGTGCTCACGTATCCGGACGTCGCCCATTTGCCGGTCGCGCCCGACCTGGGGGTCATCTGCACGCCACCCGCCACCGTGCCCGGTCTGATTCATGAACTCGGCGAGCGCGGCACGCGGGCCGCCATCGTCATCACCGCCGGCCTCTCCAACGTGCGGATGCCCGACGGTCGCACGGTGCAGGACGCGATGCTCGCCGCCGCACAGCCCTTCCTGCTGCGCATCCTCGGCCCCAACTGCGTGGGCCTGCTCGTGCCCAAGCTGGGGTTGAACGCCACGTTCGCGCACACCGAAATCCAGACGGGGTCGATCGGCTTCGTGTCGCAGTCCGGCGGGTTTTGCACGGCGACGCTCGACTGGGCCCGCGCACGCGGCATCGGCTTCTCACATTTCGTTTCGCTCGGCAATAGTGCCGACGTCGACTTTTCCGACGTGCTCGACTACCTCGGCAGCACTCCCGAGACGACTGCCATCCTGCTCTACATGGAATCGATCGGCGCCGACGAGGCCCGCAAGTTCATGTCGGCCGCCCGCGCCGCGTCACGCAACAAGCCGGTGCTGGCGATCAAGGCCGGCCGCTACGCTGAAGGCGCCCGCGCCGCGGCCTCGCACACCGGCGCCCTGGCCGGCGCCGACAACGTCTACGATGCCGCGCTGCGGCGTGCCGGTATTCTGCGTGTGTTCACCCTCGACGAGCTGTTCGACGCGGTCGAAACGCTCGCCCGCGCCCGCCCTCTCAGGGGCGAACGCCTGGCGATTCTCACCAACGGCGGCGGCCCGGGCGTCATCGCCACGGACGCCCTGATCGCCGATGGCGGGCAGCTCGCGGAATTCTCCGACGAGACCATGCGGAAATTGCACGCCCTGCTGCCCGGCACGTGGTCCCAGGGCAATCCCGTGGACATGGTGGGCGACGCCGACGCGCGCGTCTACGCCCAGTCGCTGCGCATTCTGCTCGATGACCCGGGCATCGACACCATCCTCGTGATGAACGCCCCCAGCGCGGTCGCCCCGCCCGAGGACGCCGCCCGCGGAATCGTCGACATCGTCCGCGATGCCCGGCTGCCCATTCTGACCAGTTGGCTGGGGGGCGAGGCCGCCGGCCGCGCCCGCCAGATCTTCGCGCAGTCCGGCATCCCCACCTACGACACCCCCGAGAGCGCGGTCCGGGCCTTCATGCACATGGTCCGCTACCGGCGAAATCAGGAGATTCTGACCCAGACGCCCCCATCGGCGCCCACCGACTTCACACCCACACCCGGCGCCGCCCGCGCCGTGATCGAGACCGCGCTCGCCGAGGACCGCGACCTGCTCACCGAGCCGGAGGCCAAACAGCTACTGGCGGCATACGGCATTCCGGTCGTCGAGACGCGCGTGGCCGCGACCCCCTTCGAGGCCGCGCAGATGGCCGAGCAGATGGGCTTCCCGGTGGCGCTGAAGATCCTCTCGCCGGATATCACCCACAAATCGGATGTGGGCGGCGTCGCACTGGCGCTCGACGCGTCCGACGACGTGTGGACCGCCGCAGTGACCATGCAGACGCGTATCAACAAGCGCTTCCCGGACGCGCGGCTGAGCGGCTTCACGGTTCAGAAGATGGCGCAGCGGCCGCACGCCCTGGAGTTGATCATCGGCGTGAGCACCGATCCGATCTTTGGGCCTGTCATCCTGTTCGGACGCGGCGGCACCGCCGTCGAAGTGATCGCCGACAGCGCCACCGCCCTGCCGCCGATGAACATGAGCCTCGCGCGGCACATGATCGCGCGCACCCGCGTCTACCGTCTCCTCAAGGGCTACCGCGACCGCAAGCCCGCCGACCTCGACGCGATCTGCATGACCCTCATCCAGATCTCGCAGTTGATCGTCGACCGCCCCGAAATCGTCGAACTCGACATTAACCCGCTCTTCGCGGACAGCGCAGGCGTGCTCGCCCTGGACGCCCGCGTGCGCATCGCGCCCGCCGGAACTGCCGGGGCGGCTGGCGCCAAACGACTCGCAATCCGCCCGTATCCGCGCGAGCTGGAGGAGACCATCCGGCTGCCTTCGGGACGCGAGGTCTTCGTACGCCCGATCCGTCCCGAGGACGCACCGGCGCACCGGGAGTTCATCGCGCGCATTACGCCGGACGACTTGCGCTTTCGTTTCCTCGGCGTGACACGCGATGTGCCGCCGAGCGAGATGGCCCGGCTGACCCAGATCGACTACGACCGCGAGATGGCGTTCATCGCCATTGCGCCGAACGCGTCCGGCGAGGACGAGACGCTGGCGGTCGTTCGCACCGTGGGCAACCCCGACAACACCAAGGCCGATTTCGCGGTCATGGTACGCTCGGACTTGAAGCGCTCCGGGCTCGGCAGCGCCCTTATGCAGAAAATGATCCGCTACTGCAAGAGCCGCGGCACGCAGGAGATCGTCGGTGAGGTCCTCGCGGACAACCAGGCGATGCTGAATCTGACCACGCGCCTCGGCTTCACGGTCAAACCGTTGCCGGAAACCGGCCGGTGTGAGGTGCGCCTGCGGCTGACGTGACGCGCCGTTTCCCGTCCGCACAAACGCACGAGGCACGGACAAGCGTTGCCTGCCCGTGCCTCGGTGCGTTTCAGGTCAGCACTCCGGCTACGGTGCTGTCAGCAGGTTCACGAACGGGTTGATGTCGCTGAAGCCGACCGACCCGTCGCCGTTGATGTCGCCGTTCATGATGTTGCAGCTCGGGAACTGCCCCGCGTACGCAGCCGGGTTGGTGAGCGCCAGCACGAACGGATTGATGTCGCCAAAGCCCACCTGCCCGTCGCAGTTCAGGTCACCCACGAGCCCGCCGCCGTGCGGGATCACGC
>JAGNKU010000020.1 GCA_017999985.1 Phycisphaerae bacterium
AAAAAACCGCAGCGCCCGTTCTGAAAAGCCGCTCCGTGCGCAGAAATGAGGCCCGCCGCGGGTACGCCAACCCGCCGACCTTCGTACGCATCCCACTCTGCGAGACTTATGACAACGCAACCGTCTCTGTCCCGGCCGGTTGCGCTTGTGGACACGGCGTGCCCACAGGTACACTGGTCTATGTAGGGCTGTCGACGTACAGACGCCAGCGCTTTGGATGGGGGCCGTGTGACCATTTACCGCGACAGCCGCAATTCGACCGCGGGCGACGGCAGCCGGGAAAGGGGACGATCATGGCGGGCGCGCATCAGGCTCCGGCGGGGGCGACCTCTCGGCAAAACGCGATAACCGGGAGAATGTGCGTGATGGTCTGCATGCTGCCGGCCATGCTGATGAGCGGGGTCACAGGGGCCGCACAAGACCATGGCGCGGTACTGGGATGGGGAGCGCAGGTTCTGGTTCAGCCTAGCGAATTGACCAATCTCGTGTCTGTCGCGGCGGGCGGGCAACACAGTCTGGGCCTGAAGGCGGACGGGGCGATCGCGGCCTGGGGGTGCAACGAGTACGCCGAGTGCACTGTCCCCGCACCCAACACCGGCTTCGTCGCCGTCGCCGCAGGCTCGTACCACAGCCTGGGCCTGAAGGTCAACGGCTTGATCGTGGCGTGGGGCTCGAACGACTACGGCCAGTGCAGCGTCCCGGCGCCTAATGAGGGCTTCGGTGCCATCGCCGTCGGCTGGGTGCACAACCTCGGTCTCAGGGCTGACGGGTCGATCGTGGCATGGGGACTCAACGACTACGGCCAATGCAACGTCCCCGCGCCCAATAGCGATTTCGTAGCCATCGCGGCGGGCGGAATGCACAGCCTGGGCCTCAAGGCCGACGGGTCGATCGTGGCATGGGGACTCAACGACTACGGCCAATGCAACGTCCCCGCGCCCAATAGCGATTTCGTAGCCATCGCGGCGGGCGGGATGCACAGCCTGGGCCTCAAGGCCGACGGGTCGATCGTCGCGTGGGGAGTGAACAACTACGGTCAGTGCAGCGTGCCGGCGCCGAACAGCACTTTCGTTGCCGTCGCGGCGGGCTATTGCCATAGTCTGGGCGTCAAGGCGGACGGCTCGATCGTGGCGTGGGGTTGGAACGACTCCGGCCAATGCTGTGTACCGGTGCCGAATAGCGGCTTCGTCCACGTCGCGGCGGGCCATGATCACAGTCTGGGGCTCAGGTCGGACGGGTCGCTCGTGGCGTGGGGAGACAATGAATGCGGCCAATGCAACGTCCCGGCACCGAATAGCGGCTTCATCGCCGTCGCGGCCGGCGATCGGCACAGCCTGAGCCTCAAGGCTAACGGGTCAATCGTGACGTGGGGCTACAATCGCTACGGCCAATGCAACGTCCCGGCGCCCAACGACGACTTCACCGCCATCGCGGCAGACGGCAGCCACAGCCTGGGCCTAAAGGCCGACGGGGCGATTGTGGCGTGGGGAGACAACTATAACGGCCAGTGCGACGTCCCGGCGCCCAACGGGGCTTTCGTCGCCGTCGCGGCCGGCAATCGGCACAGCCTGGGCCTAAAGACGGATGGCTCGATCGTGGCGTGGGGGAACAACGATTATGGCCAATGCGATGTCCCGGTGCCAAACACCGGTTTCATTGCCGTTGCCGGGGGCCTCTGGCACAGTCTTGGCCTGAAGGCCGACGGATCGATCCTGGCCTGGGGCTGGAACAACTGGGGCCAATGCGACGTCCCAGCGCCCAACAGCGACTTCGTCGCCGTCGCGTGCGGCGGGCTGCACGGTCTGGGCCTCAGGTCTGACGGGGCGATTGTGGCGTGGGGAGACAACCGCGCCGGCCAATGCGACGTCCCAGCGCCCAACAGCGGTTTTGTCGCCGTCGCAGGGGGCGAGGCCCACAGTCTGGGCCTCATGGCGAATGGGACGATCGTAGCCTGGGGCGCCAACGATGTGGGTCAATGCGACGTGCCGGCCGCCAACACGGGCTTCGCTGCTATCGCGGCGTGCGGAGAGCGGAGCCTGGGGCTGAAGGGCTACCTGCGCGGCGACCTGAATTGTGACGGCGAGGTCGATTTCCGCGACATCAACCCGTTCGTGCTCTACCTCAGCAACCTCGCGGCCTGGCAGGCCACCTACGATAATTGCCCGCCGCAGAACGGCGACATCAACGGCGACGGCCTATTCCCGTCGTTCGCAGACATCAATCCATTCGTAGCGCTGATCGCCAGCTACTGAAAATGGCCATCGTCCTGCCCACTCTCGAGGAGGGAAGGGAATCCATGTGGGGGCCGCGTTCCGGCGGCTGAAACCGCGGGCCGTGTTCGTACGCCGCGGCGGGGCGAAAAGAGAAGGGTGGGCTTCGCCATCCAGGGTCTGAGACCCTGGCAAACATCGTGCGCCCTACGGGCGACGAGGGAGAAGGCACGGAGGCAAGCGACGGAGCGACGGAACGACGAAGCGACGAAGCGACGGACAAGTGAGCAAAGCAGAGCTTTGCTCTCCCCCGGCTTAGCGGGAGCTTCGCACTCCCGGTCCTCTGTGAACCTCTGTGCTCTCGGTGCCTCCGCGATGATCCGTGCGGACGCCGTCGCTAGAGCAGCGACTTCAGCGTCTTGACTACGTAGTCGACGTCGCCTTCCGTCATGCGGTTGTAGAACGGCAGCGCCATCGTCCGCGATGCCAACGCCTCCGTGATCGGGAAATCGCCGGCCCGGTAGCCGAGCTGCTCCTGGTAGAATTGCTGCAAGTGGATCGGCGGGAAATACACGTTGCAGCCGATGCCGCGGGCCTGGAGCTGCTGCAGGATCCGGTCGCGGTCGGCCTGCGTGTAATCGTCGCTCAGCCGGACGACGAACACGAACCAACTGATCTTCGCGTCCGTCGGGACCTTCTGCAGCGACACGCGCGACTCGCCGGCCAGACGCTGGCGGTACAGGCCGGCGACGCGGTCGCGCTGTGCAAGGATTTCACCCAGGCGCCGCATCTGCACCGTGCCAAGCGCGGCCTGCATATCGTTCATGCGGTAGTTGTAGCCCAGCCGGGGATGCGCCAGCCAGCCGCCGTCCGGATCGCGTCCCTGATTGCGGAGCGACCGGACCTGGAACGCGATCTCGTCGTTGTTCGTGATGACCATGCCGCCTTCGCCGGTCGTCATTTGCTTGTTGGGATAAAAGCCGAACACGCCGGCCTCGCCGACCGTGCCGCACGGCCGGCCCTTGTATGTCGCGCCGAGCGCTTCGCACGAGTCCTCCAGCACACGCAGGTGGTGGCGACGGGCGATTTCCCAGATGGCGTCCATATCCGGCGGGGCCCCGAAGACGTCGACCGGCAGCAGCGCCTTGGTGTGCGGCGTGATGGCGGCCTCGATGCGGGCCGGGTCAAGCTGCCAGGTCAGCGGGTCGATGTCGACGAACACCGGCTTGCCGCCGTCGAACATGACGCTGTTGCTGGACGCGATGAACGAGAACGGCGTCGTGATCACCTCATCGCCGCGGCCAACGCCCAGCGCCCGCCAGCACATGTGCAGGCCGGCGGTGCCGCTGCTGCACGCGATGGCGTGCTTGACGCCGAGCCGCTTGGTGAACTCGGCCTCGAACTCCGGGATGCGGGGCCCGAGGCTGAGGCGCTCCGAGCGCAAAACGGCGACGACGGCGTTGATCTCGGCCTCGGTAATATCCTGGGCGGATAGATTGATCTGACGTTTCACTGCAATCTCCCAACCGCCGCGTCGCGGACTGCTGCACGCCGACGGCAAAGCCCGGTATCATATCGGCCAATGGACGACGCTGCTCGCTCACAACGCTGGCTGCCGAACTTCCGGCGGAGCATGAAGTACTTACGCCCGCACCGGCGGCCACTGGTTATCGGACTGTTGGCAGCCGTCGGCGTCAGCATCTTCTATACGTTCAGCGTGTCGAGCATCGTGCCGGTTTTGAAGATTATTTTCGCCGAACACGAGACGCTCGTCGACTGGCTGCACCGGTCGGAGGCGGAGCGGCGGCTGGGGGCCGTGCTGGCCGGGGACCTGCCGGACGACGCCCGTGGGCTGACGCTGGTCGATGTACGGCCGAATTCGCCGCTGGCGCGGGTGTTGCACGCCGGTGACCGGATCGTGGCGGTCGCGGGCGCGCCGGCGACGTCGTACGAGGTCATGCGACAGATCGCGCTGCTGCCGGGGACCGCGCTGGCGGGCGTCCACATTGTCGGGAGCAATGATGCCACCCGGGAGTTGACGCTAAACCTGAAGCCGCACGGCTGGTGGTGGAGCACGGCCCAGCGGGCGGCGGCGTGGCTGCCGGTCGGACGCACGGCGGCTGACCGCTTCAACATGCTGGTGGCGATCATGGGGGCGGTGGTCGTCATTTCGCTGCTGGGCGGCGTGTGCCGGTTTGTGAATGAGGGGCTGGTCGCGACGGCGGTGCAACGGACGATGCACGACGTGCGCACCGCGCTGGCCGACCACACGCTGCGCTTGCCGGTGCAGTGGCACAGCATGCAGCCGGCGGGCGACACGCTCAGCCGGTTCGCGACGGACATCGGCAAGGTGGAGGTCGGGCTGTCGACGCTATTCGGCAAGGTGACGCGCGAGCCGCTGAAGGCGTTGGGCGTGTTGACGCTGACCGTGCTGATCGACTGGCGGATGCTGGTCATCGCGATGCTGGGTTTGCCGATCGGGGCGGTGGCGATCCGCACCTTCGGGCGGCTGGTGAAGCGGGCGCAGCGGCGGGCGTCGGAATCGTGGGGGCGGCTGCTGGACCATCTCGGCGAGCGGCTCAGCGGCATTCGCGTAGTGAAGGCGTACAACATGCAGGACGCCGAGAGCCGGCGCTTTGCCGACGAGGGACGCGTCCTGACGCATGCCCAGACGCACATCGAGCTTGTGGACGCGGCAAGCAACCCGGTGCTGGAGATGCTCGCGTCGCTGGCCATCGCCGCATTCATCCTGTACGGCGGGAGCCGCGTGTTTCACCACGAGCTGGAGCCGCAGATGCTTTTCGGGGCGGTAATCTGCCTCGGCGGCATCTTCGACCCGCTGCGCAAGATGGGCAATGTCATGAACCGGCTGCAGGCGGCGGAGGCGTCGGCGCAGCGGCTGTTCGAGGTGCTGGATACCACGACCGAGGAGGCGAACGGGGCGACCGGCAGGCGTCCGCTGCCGCCGTTCCAGGGGGAGATCGAGTTTCGCGGAGTGTCGTTCGCGTATCCGTCGAACCCGGGGCGGCTGGTGTTGAATGATGTGAACCTGCGGGTGCGGAAGGGGCAGGTGGTGGCGCTGGTCGGGGCGAATGGCTCCGGCAAGACGACGCTAATGGCGCTGCTGCTGCGGTTCTTCGAGCCGACGCGCGGGCAGTTGCTGATCGACGGGCAAGACATCGCGGGCGTGACGCTGCGCTCGCTGCGGGAGCAGATCGGGCTGGTGACGCAGGAAGCCGTGGTTTTCTCCGACACGGTGCGGGCGAACATCGCGTATGGCGCGAACGGCGTGGCGGACGCGGACATTCGACGGGCAGCGCGGCTGGCGCGGGCTGAGGACTTTGTTGACTGCTTGCGGGTGGAGCACAGCGGGCGGACGACGACGGGCTACGACGCGCAGATTAGTGGGCGGACGCTGTCCGGGGGGCAGCGGCAGCGGATCGTGCTGGCGCGGGCAATCCTGCGCGACCCCCCGATCCTGATCCTGGATGAAGCCACGAGCCAGGTGGACAGCGAATCCGAGCGGAAGATCCAGGAGGCGCTGGAGGACGTGATGCAAAACCGGACGACGTTCATCATTGCCCATCGGTTCAGCACGATCGCGCGGGCGGACATGACCGTAGTCCTCGACGCCGGCCGCGTAGTGGGTGTCGGGCGGCACGAAGAACTGGTCAAGACCTGCCCGTTCTACGTCACGCTGGTGCGGACGCAGTTCGCGCAGGGGGTGTAAGGCGCGGGGCATCCGGTCCCACGTTCCCACGCCTCGATCCCTTTCTCCGTGTTCCCTGTTCCCCGTTCCCTGTTCCCTCAATCTCCGCGGGGTCTTGCGATTCTGGCCGACCGTCGTATTATCTTGACCTATGGCAGACCACGCACATTCCTCGAAGGTAATCGGCGAAGCGCTTACGTTCGATGATGTCCTGCTTGTGCCGCGGCGCGCGTCGGTGCATCCGCGCGAAATCGACGTCAGCACGCAGCTCACGCGCAAGATCCGGATCAACATTCCCCTGCTCAGCGCGCCGATGGACACGGTGACCGAGAGTAGCTTGGCCATCGCGCTCGCGCAGGAAGGCGGCCTCGGCATCATTCACCGCAATCTGAGCATCGAAGACCAGACGCGCGAGGTGCACAAGGTAAAACGCTCGGAAAGCGGCGTGATTCTCGATCCGGTGACGCTGCGGCCCGAGGACCCGGTCGAGCGGGCCGAAGTCATTATGCGGCTGCACAACGTGAGCGGTATCCCGATCACGCACGCGGACGGTGTGCTGGTCGGCATCCTGACGCGACGTGACCTGAAGTTCCTCCAGTCCGCGGGCCTGCGCGTCGCCGACGTCATGACCCGCGACAACCTCATCACCGCGCCGCCGAACACCAAGCTGGACGAGGCCGAGGCGATCCTGAAGCAGCACAAGGTGGAGAAGCTGCTGCTGGTCGATGAGCGTCGCCGGCTCGCCGGGCTGATCACGATGCGTGACATCGAGCGCTCCCGCGAGTTCCCGCAGCGCTGCTCGGACGAGCGCGGGCGGCTGCGCGTCGGGGCGGCGATCGGCGTGCATGACTACGAGCGGGCGGCGCAGTTGATCGGCGCGGACGTGGACGTGCTGGTCGTCGATACCGCGCACGGACACAGCGACGCCGTGATCGAGACGGTTAAGGCGCTGCGCAAGCAGTACAAGATTGAGATCATTGCGGGCAATGTGGCGACGGCAGATGGCGTGCGCGACCTGACGGACGCCGGTGCCGACGCGGTGAAGGTCGGCATTGGGCCGGGGGCGATTTGCACGACGCGGGTGGTCGCGGGGGCCGGCATTCCGCAGATCACGGCGATCTTGCAGTGTGCGGCGGATGCGAAAGTACCCATCATCGCGGACGGCGGAATCCGCTTCAGCGGCGACGTCGTGAAGGCAATCGCGGCCGGGGCTTCGTGCGTGATGCTCGGATCGCTGTTCGCGGGGCTGGAAGAGTCGCCGGGGCAGCTCGTGCTGTGGAAGGGCCGGCGGTTCAAGGAATACCGCGGGATGGGGTCGCTGGCGGCGATGGCGCTGGGGAGCGCAGAGCGCTATGGGCAGTCGGCGGACCAGCCGAAGAAAATGGTGCCGGAGGGCGTCGAGGGGAGGGTTCCCTACCGGGGCCGTTTGAGCGAATATGTATACCAACTCGTCGGCGGACTGCGGCAGGGCATGGGTTACGGCGGCGTGCGGAGCATCGACGAGCTGCGCGAGCAGGCGCGTTTCGTTCGCGTGACCCACGCCGGGATCGTGGAGTCGCACCCGCACGACGTGGTGATCACGAAGGAGCCGAGCAACTATGCCATCGACCTGGCGACCGATGAGTAAGATCATGAGCTCACACGCGGCAGGCGTTCGGTTGGCGCTCTTGGCACTGCCCCTCCTGATCCTGGCGGTGGGCTGCACCTATGTGCCGAACCAGTTCAAGGAGGACGGCCCGTCGACGACGGCGAGCTGGGACTCGCCGACGGCGGCAGACGTGAAGGCCCGCTACGCGGCGGCGGAACCAACCAATCGCGGCTGGCAACCGACCACGGTGGCGCCCGAGAGCGGCATCGTCAGCCACCTGCCGCTGTACATGGAAGACCCGTTCGAGGACAAGGGGCACGGGCGGACGGACGAGACGCATCCGCACGACGTCTACCGCGGCGGCTGGGAAGACTACGTCGCGATTCCGTATGGATTTTCGCGGTTCACGGGCAACTGGCTGATGTTCCCCGTCAGCGCGGTCGTCACGACGCCGTGGACGATCATGGAGAGCGACAGCTACCTGAGCCGCCAACTCCTGGGCTATGACCACGACGCGGTGCCGACGCCGCACCACGTTTTCGAGCGCGAGCCCGGCACGCCGGAGCCGGAGAGCACGCCCCCACCTGCGGAGCCGACGACTACAGGCGCGCCCACGTAGGGCCTCGCCAGCACGTGGTCGCGGCGCGCGTCAGCCGCGGTCGGGGCGCAGCTTGCGACAGACGGCCACCAACTGCGTGGCATGGTCCGGATCGCAGTAGCCGATCTGGGCGATAAGCGTATCCAGCAACCGGTAATACGGACGCACGAGCCGGTTCCCGTTGCGCCGCAAACCGCCGAGCGCGTAGTCCCCGGCCTGCAGGCACATGCACAGGCGGTAGCGCAGTCCCTGTTTCAGCATGCCTAACAGCCGTTCGATTCGAAACCAGGGTTGCAGCGTTGCCGCCAGCGTTTCGGCCGTGAAGTGCTGGAAGTGCTTCGCGGACACGGGCAGCGTGGCGGATGGAACGGTTACAACCAGGCATCCGTCAGCGGCGAGGCTCGCGTGCACGTGGGCAATCACCCTGCTCAGTTGCACCGGCTCGATGTGCTCCAACACCTCCATCATGATGGCCAGATCGAAGTCGCCGCGGGGTACCTCTTGAGTGATATCGCCAACGGTGAAGGAGGCCCCCGGTACGAAGGCACGCGCAAAAGCGATGGCCCGTGGTGAGATATCCATGCCGGTCACGGGCACACCGGCGTGCGTCAACTCGTAGCAGAGGCGGCCATCGCCGCAGCCAATCTCCAGCGCGTGCCGGGGATGAAGCGACCGGATCAACGCGACAATCTCTGTACGGTAGTAGTTGTATAGCCGGAAGGTCCAGGAAATCCGCGACAAAAGCGTGAGGTAGTGATACGGAAACTCGTACTCAGCCTCTTGAACGCGCTTGGGATCGGTCTGCGTAAGGACCGACATGATCGCTTCTCCGGTCAAAGTGCTGAGCATGTCAATGAAGCGCGAACGCGCACGGCGGGCCAGCAGGGTCGTGAAAAGCGGCGTTCGCGATCCGATGCTTCCCCACGCATCACACTGTCGATGGTAGCGCGGCGTTCGCGGAAGGTCAATTTCGAGCTAGCCCGAGCCCACGGGCAACGTGCGGCGCAACTCGCAGGCCCGCAAAGCCGAACCCTATTCCACGGCAGGAGGTTCGGGCGCGGAGGCGACGGGAGGCGGCGCCGCAGCCATGAGCGGGTCGCCGTGGTGCCATTCGCCGAGACCTTCCATGGGGAAATCCACCTGCGTGTAGCCGCGGCCGCGCGCCAACTCGGTAACGGCGGCGCGCAGCTCGGGGGGTGCATCCGCGTGCGGGATGAGCATCGCGTAGGTGCGGGCGCCTTCGCGATCGGTGGCCACGGTTGCCAGCCCCACCAGGCGCGGGCCACGAAACGCGCCCTGTAGGCTGCAGGCGCCGCGCTCCTGGTGCGCGATCAGATCGAGCGTGAAGGCCTCGGCGATTACGGCAGATTCCTCGAGCGGCACACGCGGGTCCGGCCCTGGTCGGTACTGCAGGAGCGTCACCATCGCCGGCCAGGCGGCGCGCGTCAGTTCACGCACCGTGACCCCATCGGCCGCGGTGACAAATGGGTCGCCCGTCACGCCCGCTCCGGTCCGGCACATCGTCAGCCGGTCGTACGGCGCCCAGGCCGCGCGGCGGAGCGGGGCAAACCCGAACTTGCGGTACAGCCCCTCATCAAGCTCGGTCGTCGTGCCGAGGAGCAGCCACTTGCCCCCGGTCATGTCGAACCACGACAGCAGGGTCTCGACGAGCTGCCGGGCGTAGCCGCGGCGGCGATGTTCGGGACGGGTGAAGCAGTGTCCGAGCAGGCCCACGTCGCCGCACTTATTGATGCAGGCACTCGCCAGCAGCGGGCCGCCGGCGGGGAGCACGGCGTAGGCGTCCTGCGCCCCGGGCACACCGGTCACGAAGCGGCGTTCGAGGTCGGTGAGCCAGGGTTCGCCCTTGTGGCGCAGAAGCTCCTGGATCGCGGGCCAGCGCGCCGGAGCGGGCGGGATGATGAGAATGGGCTTCATCGTGGCGCCTGCGGAAGGAACCGCCGTGCGCACCCGGGCGGCGCACAACGGCAGCATCCTACGCGCCGGGACTGACTTGTCCAGCCCGACCGGTAGGTGCGCGCCGGCCGCGTGCGAAGGGCGCTTCAGCGCCGGCGCGTCCGGTACGGAATCGGCTCGCCGTCCGGGTGTTCGTCGCGGACTTCCCAGAACTCGACGGCGTCGGTGCGCAGGTCGAGCGTGGCAACGGTGTGCGTCATCGCGCGGTGGAGGGCCCCCGGGTTCAGCACGCGCACCGTTCCAACGCGCGCGAGGGCGAGGAGGTGCGTGTGCCCGTGCAGAACATAGTCGCAATTGCCGAAATCCGCCGGCGGGGCCCCGGTCTCGAGCAGCGTGTTCATCAGGCGCCGGAACTCGGCCTCGTGGCCATGAAACACGGCCAACGACCGCCCGTCGAGCTCGATGCGCAGCGGGCCCGCCTGCGACATGGTAAGCCCCAGGGCGCTGGCGTAATCCTCCAGCGCCGGGTCGGGGCAATCGGTGTTGCCGCAGACAATCCACAGGCGCAGGCCGGCCAGTTCGGCCAGCACGCCGTCACCGCCCACGTCGCCGCAATGGACAAACGCCTCGGCGCCCACGCGGCGCAGCAGGCGCACAGCGATGGCCGTGCGCTCCTGCTGACCGTGGGTATCGGAGAGGACGCCGAGGATCACGGCAAGCATCCTACACGGGATCAGGAGCGCAGGCTGGCCAGGAACGCCGCCATGGAATCGAAGCGCTGCATGCGCTCGAGCAGCGTGGTCATCTGCTTCGGAATGGGCAGGTCGTCGAGCTGGCGGCGAAGCAGGTAGACCTTCTCCAGGGTCTCGCGCGGGAGCAGTTTTTCCTCCTTGCGCGTGCCGGACTGGCGCAGGTCCATCGCCGGCCAGATGCGCAGATTCGCGAGATCGCGGTTGAGGACCAGCTCCATGTTCCCGGTGCCCTTGAACTCCTGAAAGATGAAATCGTCGGCCCGGCTGCCCGTGTCCACGAGGGCCGAGGCGATGATCGTGAGGGAACCGCCGCCCTCGACGGCGCGGGCCGAGCCGAAGATCTGCTTGGGCTCCTGCAGGGCGCGGATGTCGAGGCCGCCGGTCATCGTGCGGCCGCTGCTGCCGACGAACGCGTTGAACGCGCGCGCCAGGCGCGTGATGGAGTCGAGCAGGATGACGATGTGCCGGCCCATCTCGACGAGTCGCCGGGCACGCTCGATCACCAGCCGGGCGACGCGGATGTGGGAGTTCACGTCCTGGTCGTTGCTGGAGGCGATGACTTCGCCGCGCACGTTGCGCCGCATCTCGGTCACCTCCTCGGGGCGCTCATCGACCAGCAGCACGATCATGTACACGTCGGGGTGATTGGTCGCGATGCCGTGCGCCATCTGCTGGAGCAAGATGGTCTTGCCGGTGCGCGGCGGCGCCACGATCAGGCCACGCTGCCCGCGGCCGATGGGCGTGAACAGGTCGACGACCCGCATGGTCAACGGTCCGCCCGGGGTGTCGAACCGCAGCACCTCGTGCGGATCGATGGCCGTGGTGTCCGCCAGCGGCGGCGGCGGCATCCAGTCCTTGGCCGGCTGGCCGTCGATGGCGTCGATGCGCAGCAGCTTGAAGCGCCGGTTGCCCTTGTTGTCAACGCGGCCCGCCGGCCCGCGGAGGAGTTCGCCGCCGCGCAGCGCGAATTTGCGTACGGCGTCGGATGACACGTAGGGGTCATCGACGTGGACGGCGAGGTGGCGCTTGGGAGAACGGATGAAGCCGGCGCCCTGATTGTCGAGCTCGAGGACGCCCTCGACCACGTTGGTTTCGGCGGCGGCATCGCCGTTCCCGGCCCGCTGCGGCTTTGCATCGGGCGCGCGCTCCGTCGCTTTGCGTTCGTCACTTGGCATGGATTGTCCTGAAGCGGCCCTGTTGAGGGCACGTGTGTACCGACCCGGGTGACGACCATTGTCGAGGGGCCGTCTCAGCCTCGTACGGATGACGAGAACACCCACTCCCCGTGTCCGCAGGCAGGCTGCGCCGCGCTTCCAGCGGTGCCCGCGAGTGGCTCCATGGTTAGTCTACCCACCCGCCCGCGTTTGGACAACCGTCCCGGACCCGCGATTTGCCAGGTTTCATTCCTCCAGAGCCACGGGATTCGCTAAGGTCCCCACACCTTCGATTTCGACTTCGATGCGGTCGCCGGCGCGCAGGAAGACCGGCGGCTGGCGCGCCAGGCCGACCCCCTCGGGGGTGCCGGTCAGAATCACCGTGCCGGGCAACAGCGTGAACTGCTCCGACACGTAGCTGATCAGCCTGCGGCACGAGAACACCATGTCCTGCGTGTTGGCGGACTGCATCAGCTCCCCGTTGAGCCGGCTGCGGATGGCACAGTTGTCGGGGTCCAGCTCGTCGCGCGTGACGAGCCAGGGCCCCAGCGGGCAGAAGGTGTCGAAGCTCTTCGCGCGCGCCCACTGCTTGTCGTTGCGCTGGCAGTCGCGGGCCGAAACGTCATTCGCGCAGGTGTAGCCCAGCACGAAATCGAGCGCTGCCTCTGGCGACACGCGCCGCGCCTGCCGGCCGATAACGATGGCGAGCTCGGCTTCGAAGTCCACTTCGTGGGGGGCGCTGCGCGGCAGCCGGATGGGCTGCCCGTCGGCCAGCAATGCGGTCGTAGCCTTCTGGAAGATCAGCGGCGCCGCGGGCAGCTGCGACCCGGTTTCGGCAGCGTGGGCCCGGTAGTTGCGGCCGATGGCGAAGATGTTCGGCGGCTCGACCGGCGGCAGGAACGCGTGGACAGGCACGTACTCATCGGCGAAAGCCAGCGCGCCGAACAACTCACCCGCGAGCGGCTGGGCGACGTGCGGATCCACCAGCCGCCCGACGAGCTGCCGTCCATCCGCGTCGACAAAACGCGCCAGCTTCATGCGCGTACCCGGACCTCGTGAGCGGTGCGAGGGCTGCGGCTCAATAGAACACGGTCATGATCAGGTGCGGATCGACGTGCTTGCCCTCGACGACGCCGATCGTGCTGGTGGCGAACTTGATCTCGATGGCATCATCGGCGTCGACCCACTCGTTGATCTGCTCGCACATGTATGCGATCGGGCCGTCGGCGAGCTTGCAGTGAAACGTCTTGCAGCGCGTGGCGTTGGGCGATCCACGGAGCAGCGGGCGGTGAAAGGCCTGCTCGACCACTTGCCCGACCGACAGTTTCGCCGGGCCGCCGCCGCCGCCCGTGCGGACGGCGGTCGGCTTCTTGTCGTAGGCGATCGGCTGATCGAGGACGGCACTCGGTCCGCCCGGCTCCACCTCCACGACGGCCACCGGCTCATCGCCGCCGGGCACGTTGCCGATCGCCGGCAGGCCCGCGGTTGAACCCGAGCGCTTCTCGCGCACACAGAACGGGCACAGCAGCTTGCCCTCGACGTGCTCGGCGGTGCCCTTGGCCAGGTGTTCGGGGTAGATCGTCGCGCCGCACTCCGCACACAGATCGAAATGCTCTTCGTCGCCGGCCATTGCGCGTACTCCTTCTAACGCCCCGGCGACCCACGTCCCGTCTCGCCCCACGACCGGCGAGCAGGGTCGTGCCCGACAGCCAAAGCTCCGCCGCGCGCGGCAGCACAACGGATCGCCCAGCGTCCGGGTCGCCGTGGTGGCGCTCCATGCCTCCAGGCGTTCGACATGTTCCAGGCTCATTCTAGCCCGACGGCCCGCGCCGCGCCAAGCGCCCAGCATAGTCGCCGGATCCCGTCGCCGCGCAACGCGGAAAGCAAGCTGCCAACCGCGCGGCCGCCGGTACAATGGACACATGGCGAAGAAGCGTCCAGGACGCAAGATGCGCGTCGACTTCCGGCAGAACCGGCAGGTCCGGGGTCGCACCGACGACTGGACGCGGAGCTGGCGCGCCGGCGAGCAGCAGGTCGAGGAGACGCAGCGCCGCGAGTCGGTCCGCGCCAAGGGCGAGCTCTCGCGCAAGCGGACCATCCTGGTCGACGCCCAGGACATGCCGACCGTGGACGAGGCGCTCTGGCGGCGGGGGACCGTGACCAAGGTGCACGGGCTGATCGCTTATGTGAACGATGAGCAGGGCCGCAACTGGGAATGCACGGTGCGTCGGGTGCTGCGCACGCTGCTCATCGCGCACCGCGCGCCGGTGTCGGTCGGCGACCGCGTCTGGTTTTCCGACCAGTCGCAGGTCACGGATGGCCGGGCAGCCGGCGTCATCGAGCGCGTCGCACCCCGCAGCTCAGAGCTCTCGCGGCGCGACGCCCGGCGGCGGCAGCATACGATCGTCGCCAACGCGGACCAGTTGCTGGCCGTGGTGAGCGTCGCGCAGCCGCGGCTCCGGCCGCACCTGGTGGACCGCTACATCGTGGCGGCGATGAAAGGCGCGCTCCGCCCGATTCTGTGCTTCAACAAGATCGACCTGCTGGAGCGCGACGAGCAGACCGACGACGACGACGCGCCGCAGAACGGTGCCTCGGTCCAGGACGTGATCGCCGAGTTCCGCGCGCTGGGCTACTGCTGCCTGTGTACGAGTGCCGTCACGGGTGCGGGCGTCGAGGACCTGCGCGCGGCGCTCACGGGCCACATGACAGTGCTCTCCGGCCAGAGCGGCGTGGGCAAGAGCTCGCTGATCAACAAGCTGCAGCCCGGGCTGGACCTGGCGACACGCGATGTGAGCGACGAGAACGAGAAGGGCCGGCATACGACTTCGCTGGCGGAGCTGCTGCCGCTGAAGTGCGGGGGCTTCGTCGTGGATACGCCGGGAATCCGGGCCTTCGACTTGTGGTCCGTGGCGCCGGGCGAGCTCGAGGCGTGCTTCATCGAATTCGTACCGCACGTGTCGCACTGCCGCTTCAGCGATTGTGCGCACCGCACGGAGGATGGCTGCGCGGTGCGGGCCGCCGTCGAGCGCGGCGAGATCAGCCAGCGGCGCTACTACAGCTATCTCAAGATGCTCGAAGAGGTCTAGCGCGCGGCACGCCGGGCGCAGAGCACCAGCAGAACGAGGGCCAGCGCAGCCGCGGGCTCCGGTGTCAGCGTCATCGACAGGGCGAACTTGTAGCCGTCCTCGCCCTTGTCAGTCGGATAGGCCGGCAAGACCAGTGTGAGCAGCCGGTCCGTCGGGACGGGCCACACCGTTCCGACGGGCGGGGCGCCTTCGATCCCGAGCGGCACAGCGAGCAGTTCCAGCGTATAGCTGCCTGTCTTGGGCGGGGGCCAGCCGTAATCGGGCTCGATCGAGAAGGCCATCTGGTCGCCGGGGTAGGTCAGGTCGGCCCAGACGTAGATCGGGACCCACACCTTGGCGACGTCGGGCGTCAGGACCGCCCGCCAGTCGTTGTAGTACATGCCCGTCGGGCCGGACCAACCGTCCGCGCCGGTCTCGTGATACACCCCCGCGTAGCCGAGGCCGCCCTCCACAGGCAGCGGGGTGTCGAGGCCGTCATCCCAGTCGTCGGTGGCGTCAGACCTGACGCCGAGTCGGCCGGCAACTCAGCAAGAGCCGCCAAAGGCATACCGGAACGCAAAATCAAGGTCGGCTTGCGCCGTCGCGGTGGTCGCCGCCAGCAGCGCGGCGGTGACGAAGAACAGACGTGTTTTCATGCGGGGGCCTCGCCTCCCAGCGCGTTCGGCCGGCTCGCCACAGCGCTTGTCGTTCTGATTACTTGTATCCCAATACGGACGGCGTGTGCAAGTGGAAACTGGATTGCCCGGCGCGCCGTGCAGCCCGATAAGCAGCCCATGCGATGCCTCAGAACTAGCCCGACAGGTGTGGTGTGGGCACCTTGCCCGCCCCTGCGACGGAGGAGACGCCCGTGTACCACCCCTGTTGTAAGGCACTTTCGAGACGGCAGGGCCCTAGACTCGTTTGGCGGCCCAGCGGACGGCGTTGTAGAGGATGCGGCACACGTCGGGGTTGTAGTACGTGGGCACGGACTCGTGGCCGGGCCGGAAGTAGAAGACGCGCCCGATGCCCATCCCCTGCCCGACGCCCTGCCCCGGGCCGGAAGCGAAGTCGGTGTCGATACCCGCCCCCACCGTCCAGGCGAGGCCGGAAGGGAAGAATTCGCCGCCGGCGGGGAAATAGGATTGCAGGATGACGACATCCGGGGGCGGAACGTCGTAGGGGGCGCCGTACATCTCCTCCTGGGCGAGCGTGAAATCGTGCACGCCCTGCGCGATGGGGTGGTGCGGAGCACAGACGTGGATCTCTTCCGGCTGCTCGTCCTCGCGCCAGCCGCCCTTGAGGTGGCCGGTGCAGTTCAACACGCGTTTGAACGGCTTGGCGTAGTGCGCGGAGTGCAGCGCAATGAACCCGAGGCCCTCTTCCCGGACGCGCTGGACAATGCGGTCCACGGCGGCGTCACTGACCTCGGCGTGGCGGACGTGGCCCCACCAGATGAGCACGTCGGTCGTCGCCAGCGCCTGCTCCGAAAGTCCCTGTTGCGGGTCGTCGAGGTGGGCCGTGCGGACGTCCAGGTGGGCGCCCCCCAGCTCGATCAGCCCGCCGGCAATCGCACTGCGAATGTTGTGGCGATAGACCTCGACCGGGACATGCGGGGCGTTCTCATCCCAAACCAAGACGCGAATCGGTGCGGCGGTCATGGTTGGTCTCCCTTCTCTCGCCCTCCATTGTGCAGCGCCAGGCTGCGGAGGGGAAGCAAAAACCGGGGGAACCGGGGCGGGCGGAGGGTCTGGTCGAACCGGCCGGGCCGGTCAGAACTCCGTGGGCACCGTGAACGAGCCGCCACGGCCGGGAGCATAGGTCTGAAGATGAAGTCAGAAGCGGCCGTGCGCGTGCACGCGGCTGAACGCGAGCGGGCGTTGGCTTTCGATGGACGGGAGGTCGGGAACCCGCTGCACATCGAGGCAGCGGGCGGATGACCGCTGGGCGCGCGAGAGAAGCGATGACGAGCGATGTCGTACGGAATCCCCACTGAATTGAGTAAGAACGCCCCGCGCGGCGGCACATGACCACTTGCGGTCATTGGTTGCTCACATCGTCGGCGGTGTTCGGCAGACCGTCGGGACCAGCGCTGCACAAGCGATATGGTGTTGCAGCCGCGCCGCCAAGGCGCTGGTAGAGGTATTCAGGCCCCCACGGGTCGCGCAGGATGGTCTCGTGCTGGATGAATGGACCTCCGGCGCGCTGCCAGCGGGCACGAGCCGCAACGTCTGGTGGCGCGCTGACGAGGGCGTGCAGCCCCGCGGCGGTCGTTGGGTAGTCGCCCAACGCGGAGCGGTACGATTCGAGCGCCAAGGCAAGCTGCCCCCGGCGACCGACCGCCACCTCGGCAAGTGCCCTTCTGGCGGCGTCGGCAGACCCATCGCGCGGCGGCACGCCGCAAGTCACGAGGTACAGCAGGACGGCACTCAAACTCACGATGCCGGCTGACGCGATCATCTGGACGGGGCCACCGCCAACGTACTGGCGCAGCGTGTTCGGGAGCATACGACCGCTCTACCGGCGAGGTTGACCTATTTGCGCCACTTCTACGCGCCGGGCACCGTGATGGTTGCAGCGACGCCGGGGCAATCGACGACTAACGGCCACGGTGCCATGAATCGTGCAGAGCATGGGGAGGGTGAAGAGCACGCACGCTTCTCTCGGAACCCGCTCGCTGGCGCTCGGGGCTCTGATTGGGGCGCTGGGGGCACAACTTGACGGCCGGCACGCCACCTCGGAAGATGCCGGCACGCTTGCCGCGGACCGCGCGGGCCGTGCCGGCGATACCCTCATGCTGGGAGCGACGTGAGCATCACTGCGCGAAAGATCGCCCTGCTGGTCGTACTCGCGGTGATCGGACTCGGGCTGGTCGCCTGGGAAATGACGCGGCTCATGCGGCCACGCGCGTTCAACGTCCGGTCGGCCACGATCACGAGGATCGACCCCGCGCGACGCAGCGGCGAAGTGGAGTTCATCCACCCGAAGAGCGGACAACTGACGATCGTGGCGGCGGAGAACATTCCCGAAGATTGCGAGATCGAAATCGACGGCCACCCGGCGACGGTCGACGATGTGCGGGTGGGAGACGCGGTGGCGATCACGGGAATGTTCTATCCGCAGAACCAGTCGGCCGTGCCGCGGTCGATCCATGTCACCCGCATGAACGCAGCGACCCAGCCAACCAGCGCTGCGACCGTGCCGAGCACACAGCCGTAGTCACATGGACCGACTGGCCCATCACGCCCCCGCATCGCCCGGCCCGGCCGGACGATGGCACCTGCTGGCCGCCGTCGGGCTGCTGCTGGCCGGTGCCGCAGCGCACCTGGTCTACCTGCTCAACCACTGCCCGCTCGACCTGTCCGGGGACGAGGCCCACTACTGGGAATGGGCGCGACGCCTGGACCTGAGCTACTACAGCAAAGGCCCGCTGGTCGCGTACATCATCGCGCTGGGGCGGTTGCTCCTGGCGAAATGGTCGGAACACATGGTTGGCCACGAGGCACTGGCCGTCCGCGTGCCGGCGCTCGTGCTCTCGGTCGCAACGGGGCTGGGGATCTACACGCTGGCGGCGGCGACGCTGCGTAGCTCACGCCTGGCGCTGGCCGCTGTCGCGGTCACCTGCACGATTCCGATCTTCGCCGTCGGCGCGATTCTGATGACGATCGATGCGCCGCTGGCGTGCCTGTTTGTGTGGACGCTGGTGGCCGTGGAGCGCGGGTTGCGCACCGGGCACAGAGGACCGTGGCTAATTGCGGGGCTGATGATCGCGCTGGGCATCCTGGCGAAGTACACAATGGTGCTGATTTTTCCGATGGTCGGGCTGACGCTGCTGTGCGTGCCGCGCTACCGGGCCGTGCTGCGCCGGCCGGGACCGTACGTCGCGACGCTGATCGGTGGGCTCGGCTTTGTGCCGATTCTGCTTTGGAACAGCCGGCACAACTGGGTCAGCTTTCGGCACGTCGCCGGGCAGGCGGGCGTGGCAGGCGGGCCGGCAATCGAGTGGCTCGGGCCGCTGAGCTACGTCACGGGGCAAGCCGCGGTCGTCGGCCCCATCTGGTTCGTCGCCACGCTGTGCGCCGTGGTGGCGTTGTGGCGACGACCCGGCGCTGAGCCCGGCGAGCTACTCGAGCCGGCGGCAACGCGCTTCCTGATCTGCGCGACGGTTACGCCGTGGCTGGTCTTTCTTGCGTTCAGCCCGATCACGAAGATCCAGCCGAACTGGCCAGTCCTGGCGCTGTTGCCGGGCACGGTGCTGCTGGTGGCGTGGTTGGCGCGCCTGCTCCGGCAACCGGCCACGCGTAGCACCGGGCGCGTGCTGATCGTCGCCGGGGTACTGCTCGGCGCGGGCAGCGTGGCCGTGATGCACTACAGCCATTGGCTGACACCGGCATTCGCGTGGCTGGCGCGCCGCGAGCCACCGTGGAACCTGACGCCCGTCGCGAAGTACGACCCGACGGCGCGGCTGCGCGGGTGGTCACAGCTTGCGGCGGCGGTCGACGAAGTGCTGGCAACCGAGCGGGCGGCCGGGCGCGAGCCGTTCATCGTGACGGACGACTACCAGACGGCCAGCGAGATCGCGTTCTATTGTCCGGGCGAGCCGGCGGTGTATTGTCTGCAGGCAGTGCTCGGCAACCGGCAGAGCCAGTACGACATCTGGCCAAACCCGATTCGCAACGCCGCGCAGTTCATCGGGCGGCCGTGCATCTACGTGGGCACGCTGAAGCCGGAGCTGATTGGGCAAGGCGCCTCGGCGCACGTCGCCTTACGCGGCGCGCGGCTGGCAACGACGGTGGAGCACCGCGTGCGTGGACACCTGTACCGCGTGTGGCCGGTGTACGTGTGCGAGGAGTTCGCCGGGCTGCCGCCGGAGCTGGGCCGGCCGGCGGAGGAATACTAGCCGTGCGCGGGACGCCAGACATGGCGGTGCAGCAGTCCGCGGGCGCGCGGCGCAGCAAGGGCCTGTGGATCTGGACGGGGCTGGCACTGCTGCTGATCGCCGTCGGGCTGGCGGGCTTCGACCGCTGGTTCTATGAGCACGTGTCGCGCGTCCTGAACACCGAGGACCGGCCGCTTGATCACGACTTCTACAGCCTGACCAAGCCGTTCTGGACTGTGTGCCGGTTCGTGTTCGGGAACGTACTCGGAGCGCTGGGGCTCTGCGCCGCGGTGGCGATCCTGCGGCCCGTGCGCTGGCGCACCGTCCTGGTCGCGTGGGCGATCGTGGCCGGCGTGGCGCTGACGGCGAACGTGGCCCAGCGGGCAATCGGGCGGCTGCGCCCGAACCGCGCCGAATCACATCTGGCGTTCACGCAGCCATTCGCGGAGCTGCTGACCAGGCCGCGGGTTTCGTTCCCGTCCGGCGAAGCCGCGACCGCCTTCGCGCTGGCCTGCGTCCTGGTACACCTCGTCCCGCGCGGCCAGCCGGGCTTCTATGCCCTGGCCACCCTGACCGCCGGGGCACGGCTCGTGAATGGCGCGCACTATGTAAGTGATGTGGCGGCGGGCGCGTTGCTGGGTGCGCTGCTCGCCGACGTGCTTTTCTGTTGGCTCGGGCGAACGCGGGCCGGACCGCGTGCTAATCCGACAGAGCCACCGGGGTCGGCTTGACCACCGGTAGCGGCAGACCGAGGTCCGGACTCGTTGTTTTCGCCTCGTCGTCTTCGGGCGCCGCCTCGAACGCGACGCGCGACCGGAGGTGCATGCGGAATGAGTCGTTGATCTTGTCCACGCGCGGCGAGGGCCGCGGCGCGAAGCCGTAGCGCTCCGCATCGTGCGGGGCCTGGATCTTCGCCATGCGTTTCCAGCCGCGGTTCATGCCCCACACGAAAGCCGCGGTGCTGAGCGAGCGCGTGCGGACGAGTGAGCGGAACGCCCGCTTGAGCACCCAGGGGCGCTGCGCGGCGGCGTAGCGCAACTCGTAGATCGCCTCATCCAGCTCCCGCGCCGACATGCGTTGCGGCTGGTAGACCGTCTCGGTGAACGTGTGGCGTTCCCAATCCTTCGGCCAATCAAGCGGCAGCATTCGCCCCTCGGAGCGCAACCGGTCGAACATCTTCGTGCCGGGCAGCGGCGTCAGGTTCGTGATCTGGATGATGTCGACGCCCATCTGCACCGCGGTAAGAGCCGTGTCGGCGACGGTCTGCGGCGTGTCCTCGTCGGAGCCGATGATGAAGCCGCCGAAGACGGCGATACCGGCCTTGTGAAAGCCGTTCACAAGCTCGGGGTAGCGGGCGAGATTCTTGCGGTTGATGCCCTTGTGGTAGCTCTTCAGGGCACGCTCGTTGAAGGTCTCGAACCCAACGAGCATGCCGCGGCAGCCGGCCTTGTACGCGAGGCGCAGGCCTTCCTCGTCCTCGCCCATGTTGATCGTCGTCTGGCTGAACCAGAGCCGCGACTTGCCGTGCCTGATAATGGCCCGCAGCAGCTCCTTGGCCCACTCGGCATGCTTCGCCCCGACGCCGAAGAAATTGTCGTCCACGACGAAAATGAACTTCTTCGGGGTCTGGTTCCATTCGGCGATGATCGAGCTGATCGAGCGGCGACGGATGCTCGGGCCGTTGAATTTCGTCACGGAGCAGTATTCGCAGCCGACGGGACAGCCGCGTGAGGTCTGGAGGGCAGCGACGTCGTACACGCCGTTGATCGGCCGGAGCGTCTGCCGGCCACGGCCCAAATCGAGCTTCTCCAGATCGGAGAGCGTGCCGTCGTAGCGCGGCTGAAGGCGGCCAGTAGCGGCGTCCGCGATGATTTGTGGCCAGATCTCGTCGCACTCGCCGACCGCGACAGAGTCGAAGTACTCCGCCGCTTCGTCCGGGCAGGCCGAGGCATGTGGGCCGCCCATGATCGTGGGGATCCCACGCTCGCGGCAGCCGGCGGCGATTTCGTAAGCGCGCGTGGCGCCGCTGGTATACGACGTGATGCCGACGAGGTCGTAGCGGCCGTCCTTGATCAGGGCGTCGGTGGCCGCGGTCCCGAATACTTCGTCGATGATGTCAACCTGATGCTCCACCGGCACGAGGTCCGCGAGCACCTGTAGCCCGAGCTGCGGGATGTAGGTGCCGATCGTGTGGTAACCCTGCGTGCGGCGGGTGATGGGATTGACGAGAGCTATACGCACAGCGCGTCCTTTCGCGTCGGCTGACGACGATCATGGCCGGAACCGCGCGCCCGGCCCTGGCTGAGGCCCGAACCATTAGCGCATTCTATCCGGCGGGGGACGGGCCGCCAGTCGCCAATGCCGAGTCGGCTAGATCTTGATGAAGATCCGCAGGCGGTAGAGCGGCCACATCAGCACGCACCAGACGGCGACGTAGGCGAGTGCATAGAGCAGCGAGGCGACCTTGGGTGCGGCCCAGGACGCCAGGTACGTGTCGTAGAGGAATTTCTGAACGGTCAGCGTCTGGCCGTCGGCGAGATGCACTGACCACGACATGAGCAGCTTCGCGCCGACACTCGACGCGAAATAGACCGCGATGGCGTTGGTGCCGAAGATCAGAAACGGCCGGGCCCAGCCGCGGTAGCCGTGCACGTCGATGAGCCAGAAGCAGGCCGCCAGGAAGTGCATGGCGAGGCCACCGGTGACGAGGACGTAGGAGCTGGTCCAGATCTTTTTGTTGAGCGGCATGGTCAGCGCGACCCAGAGGCCGATGACGAGCAACACGTTGGCCGCCAGGAAGAGCCAGCCGACGCGGTCGCGTTTCTCGCGGGTGGTGCGTAGCCAGCCGCCGGTGAGGACGCCGAGAAGGACGGTGGCGACGGCGGGGACGGTGCTGAGCAGGCCCTCGGGGTCGGGGCGCTCCTTGTAGAGGTGCACGCCGAGCAGCTTCACGTCGATCCAGTCGTGGAGGAGGCCTTCGGGGCGGGCCGCGGCATCGGGCATTTGGTAACCATCCGGCGCGTGGCAATAGGTCATGATCGCCCAATAGCCGAGCAAAAGCGCCACGACGCACAGCACGCGGAAGGTGACCCCGCCAAGCATGACAATGACGGAGGCGAAGAAGTAACACAGGGCAATGCGCTGGAGGACGCCGGGGACGCGGAGCTTGCTTTCCTCGAAGGCGCCGAAGTTGTAGATGAACAGGCCGACGGCGCCGGCAAGCAGCAGCCACGAGATGAGCTTCCGGACGCGTGGCGCGGTCAGTTTGGGCCACGAGAGCGGCGGCTCGTCCACAAACAGGAACGCGAGCCCGACGATCACGGCGATGTAGGGCAGGGCCAGTTGCCACGCGGGCCAGGTCTGCAGCGCTGGCCAGCGCGGGAAAGCCGCCATGAGCAGGCCGAGGACGAGGATGATGATCGTCCGGCGGACAACGTGCTCGAAGAGCCGCAGACGGGAGGCGCCGTCGGCAATTCGACGATCAAAGGAAAACGGCAACGCCACGCCGACGATGAACAGGAAGAACGGGAAGACGAGGTCGGTCGGGGTGAGGCCGTTCCAGGTCGCGTGGGCCAGCGGGCTGAACAGGTTGCCCCAACTGCCGGGGTTGTTCACCAGGATCATCCCGGCGATCGTGATCCCGCGGAAGACATCGAGCGAAACGAGCCGTTCGGCCGCGGGTTTGGTCGTCAGCGGAGGCAGTGGCGCCGCGACGGCAGCCGCTCCGCCGGCATCCGGCAGCGGTGTAGTAGGTTGTGTGTCCATGCGGATGGTCTACCACAAACCGGGCGGCGCGACCAGCAGTGCTGGACACCTGACTGTTGCAGTGCCTCAGAATCACCGCAACACAGTTGGTACGGAAATCTTGCCCGTTCCCGCGACGGACGGGACGCCCATATCACCCCCGTTATGAGTTACTTCCAGCCAGGCAGCACACCAGGTGCATCAGTCGTACAGGTCCACCTCAACATCACCCACCTTCGTCGCAGTAAGGCCGCTGGTGTCGCGGACTTCGACCGTCACGGTCAGGACGTATACCTGGTATGCGCCCGAGACTGGCGCAGGATGCAGGATGTCCTCCGCGTCCGTAACGTGCTCGCCGCGCTGCGCCTCCTCGCGCGTGTAGGCGTGGGCGAGCGTCGAATCGGCTGACCAGTCGATGTCGTACACGCCATCGCCGTCGAGGTCCCAGCGGTACTGCAAGCCGGTCTGGCCGTCCTGCTCGTCCCAGGTTTCGGACGCATCAAACGTGACGGGGGCGGCAGTGGTCGCACCCGCGGTGATGGCCACGCGGCTGACCGCATGTCCGAGCATCGCGTGCGGCGCAGTGTTGGCCGCGGCGCCAACGGGCACGAGGGTGGTCGTTTCCGCCGTCCGCCCGTTTTCGTCACGGACTTTGATGGTGTAGTGCGCCACGGTCGCAGCGCGGTTCTGCAGGCTGATCAGGGCGATCGCATTTCCGCCGTGCGTGGTGGTATTCTGCCAAAGCGGGGCGGACAGGAAGTTCGACTCGACCACCTCGAGGGTCGCGGACGCCTCCGCGTCGTACCACTCGAAGTACATATAGCTATCGGGGCCGGCCTGCTGGGCGGGCGTGACGTTCAGCACAACAGTGAGCGGCTCAAGCGTGTTCGGGTCAACCGTACCCCCGCTCGGAGGGCAGCCAGGCACCAAGGGCAGCAGCATGAGCAACTCCAAGAACCCCGCTCTTCGCCAAGACTTCTGCCACGCCATGTTCACACTCCTGATTTCCAATCCGTGCCGCGACACGCGGCAACGACGCCGGACGGCACGCCGCGACCCTGATCGGATGGCCACACGGCAACCCGGTTCCGCGCGTGGAGCACGCGCACCGGCACCGCTTCCGGCATGCGTCTGTGAGCCATAGTGCTGCGCTGCTGACAATCTGACAACGGGGCGCCGCTTTTTCCGGCTCGCGCGCCGGCCGGATCGCGCAGAGCTTGGGTAACGTGCGCCACGCACCGTGGCGACCGATAAAACGGCGCCCCTGTGAGCACGAGATCATGCCGCGCTCCACGTATCGGGCCGCCACAGCCCGCCGACCGATGATTACGGCAGGCAGGCGCGGATGCGCCCTGCGTAGAGGGAAATCGAATCGTGTGGCAAGCGTTGACACCGTCGATTTGCCGACCCCGCATCGTCCGGCGTTGTGCGTTCTCGCTGGTCGAACTGGTGTTGGTGATCGTGATCATCGGCATTCTGGCGGCGATCGCAGTCCCGCGGTTTACGCGTGGCTCGACTGCGGCCGCCGAGGCAGCGCTGAAGGCCGACCTCAGGCAGCTACGAACGGCGCTCACGAGCTTCGCGGTCGAGCACAACAACACGTTTCCAGGGCCACTCGGGCAGGACGTCGCCGACCAGCTCACGCGGTACTCCAACCTGGCGGGTGACACGGCGGACACGCGCAGCACCGCGTACCGGTTCGGGCCCTACCTGCATGCGATCCCCCCCTGCCCCGTCGGCGAGAACGCCGGCAAGGCTACGGCCAGCGCGATCCTGATCTCGACGGACAGTCCGCCGACGCCGGTGCCGGCGTCCGGCGAGGGCTGGGTCTACAACGCAACGACGGGGGAGATACTGCCGAATACGAACATGAAGGCCGAGTCGGGGGTCAAGTTCATCGAAGCGGAAGCGACGGCAGAGGCGCTGCCGTTGCCAGGGCCGTGAGAACGTAGTATGGCCTGTGGCCAAGCTGACAGGCGATCGGGTTCACCACCAATACGCAAGGCACGAAGCGAATTGCGGCTGAATGCGGCGGCGGTCAGGCTGCGACCTTGTCGGCCCAAGGTTCGGTGCGGCGCGCCGCGAATCCGCAGACTGTCTACCAGGTCGTCCCTTGCGGGCCGTCTTTCAGCTCTATGCCCAGTCCGGCCAGGCGCTGCCGGATCTGGTCGCCCATGGCGAAGTTCTTCGCTTTGCGGGCTTCGGCGCGGAGGTCGACGAGGAGCTGGATTAAGTCGTTGCGGGCTTTCTCGGCCGCCGCTCCGCCGGCCGTGTCCTGCCACTTCAGACCGAGCACGTCGGTGACCAGTCGCTGCATAAGCGTGTCCGCCGCCAGCAAGTCCGTCGCCGGGACGCCGTCGCGAATCCAGGCCCCGGTCTGACGGGCCAGATCGAACGCGGCCGCGATGCCGGCGGCGGTGTTGAAGTCCTCGTCGAGCGCTTCGCCAAAGCGCTTCTCGATATCGGTCAGGGCGGTGCGGACCGCTTCGGATTGGGCGACCACGGCCGGGCGCGTCGGCGCGGGGCCGCTACGCCAGGCGGCCTCCGAACGCAGCGCTACCGCTTGGCCCGTCGCTGCCGCTCCGGGTTCTGAAAGGCGGGCGAGGGTGGCTTTGCGCAATTCGCGGACGGCGTCCCGCAGCTTGTACGAGCCGGCCTCCGCCGCCTTGAGCGCCTCATTCGAGAAATCGAGCGGCGAGCGGTAGTGGCTGCTGAGGATGAAATGCCGGATCACCGCCGGCTCGAACGTCCGCTCCAGCAGCGGATGGCCCTCGTAGAAGAGCTGCTTGAGCGAAATGGCGTTGCCCAGGCTCTTGCCCATCTTCTGGCCGTTGAGCGTGACCATGTTGTTGTGCAGCCAGTAGCGGCAGAACGGCTGGCCGGTGACGCACTCGCCCTGGGCGATTTCGCATTCGTGGTGCGGGAACTGGTTTTCGAGGCCGCCGCCGTGAATATCCAGCGTGACACCGATGTACTTCTGGCTCATGACGGAGCATTCGAGGTGCCAGCCGGGGAAACCGTCGCCCCACGGGCTGGGCCAGCGCATGATGTGGCCGGCTTCGGCGCGCTTCCACAGGGCGAAATCCGCCGGGTGCCGTTTTTCAGGGTTCACCTCGACGCGGGCCCCGGCTTCCATCTCCTCCACGCTGCGGCCGCTGAGCCGGCCGTACTTGCTGAACGACGCGACGTCGAAATAAACCGAGCCGTTAACCTCGTAGGCGTGGCCCTTGGCGAGTAGCTCTTGGACACACGCGATCTGCTCGGGGATGTGGCCGCTGGCACGCGGGCTGATGTCCGGCCGCAGGACGTTCAGCGCGTCCATGTCGTCGAAGTAGCTGCGCGTGAAGAGCTCAACGACGGCCATGGGGTGCAGGCTGCGCCGTCGGCCTTCAGCGATGATCTTGTCCTCGCCGGCGTCTTCGTCGTTGTCGGTCATGTGGCCGACATCAGTGATATTCTGGATGTAGGTGACATCAAACCCGCGGCAGCGCAGCCAGCGCAGGATCGCGTCAAAACTGACGTAGCTCTTGGCGTGGCCGAGGTGGCTGTGGCCGTAGACCGTCGGGCCGCAGACGTACATGCCGACTTGTGGCGGGTGCAGCGGCACGAATTCCTCGAGTTTCCGACCGAGCGTGTTAAAGACCTTCAATCCCATGTCTGCACCTGCGCCTTGTCCGCGTAATCCGGCAACCACCATTCTACGCCAAATCGAGGACAGGCCAAACAGCGGGGACCGGGCCGCGGCGGCGTTGCCCGCCCGACGCGACGGCGAGTATAGTGGCTCCGCATGTCGCCCTCGGGGCCCGGGAGCAGCGGCCCGCGATGACGACCAGCGGACGATTGCCGTGCCGACCGAAGCGCCCCTGCCCAGACTCGCCGATCCTGCCAGCGCCCGCCGGTCGAAGCGCCGATGGTGTACGGACGTGATCGCGGGCCTGATTCTGGTGGGCATCTCCGTTGCCATCTACGCGCCCAACCTGCAGGCCGGCTTCCTGACGTGGGACGACGACCTGATGGTGCTGGCGAACCCGCTGGTGCTGTCGCCCAACGGGTTGTCTGCAATCTGGAGCCGGACGGCACACACACACGGCTGGCCGAACTACCCTCTGTTCTACACGTCACTGTGGCTGAATCATCGGCTCTGGGGGCTGGAACCGGCGGCGTACCACGCCGCGAACATCGCCCTGCACGTGCTGAACGCGGTGTTGGTGCTGGCAGTACTGCGGCGTTTGGGGCTGGGCCGCGTCGCGGCGTGGCTGTGCGCGGCCGCCTTTGCGCTGCACCCGCTCCAGGTCGAGTCGGTGGCGTGGGTCACCGAGCGGAAGAACGTGCTCTCGGGCATGTTCTACCTGCTTGCCCTGCTGCTGTACGTCCACCATCGGCGGTCGGGACGCTGGTGGGCCTATGGCGTGGCATTTGTGGCGTTCGTCGCCGCGCTGCTCAGCAAGACGGGCACGTTGACGTTGATCCCCACGCTCCTGATCGCGGATTGGCTGGTGTTGCGGGGCACGAAGGACACGGCGCGACGGACACTGTCGGCGAGCCTGCTGCGCCTGGCACCGTTCGTGATCGCGGGCGTGATTGCGGCGATTGTGCTCGTCGGGATCGAGCAGCCACCGCAAGAGCCCGTGCCGCCCATGCTGCGTCCGCTGCTCGCCGCGCGAGCACTCTGGTTCTACCTGGGCAAGCTGCTGGTGCCAGTCGGGTTGTGCCCGATCTACCCGCGCTGGACGGTAAGCGGGACGACGCCGCTCGCATGGTTGCCGCTGCTGGGCTGCGTTTTGGCGCTGGCGGCGGCGATCCGTTGGCGCGCGCACCTGGGTGGCCTCGTACTCTGGGGGCTGGGCCACTTCGTAGTCACGCTGCTGCCGGTGATCGGGCTGGTGAGCTTCGCCTACCACGACCACTCGTTCGTCGCCGATCGGTTCGTGTATCTCGCGTGCATCGGCGTGTTCGCGGCGATGGCGGCCGCAATGGAGCGCGTGCTGGCGGCTCTGCGCGCAAGCCGCGCCGTACGACTCAGCGTGGGCGGCGCCGCGCTGGCCGCGGTGCTCGCATTGGCGGCGTTTACGTCGCGGCAGATACCCGTGTGGCACGATTCCTATCGCTTCTGGTCGACGGCGGTCGCGGCCAACCCGGAGAGCTTCTGGGCCCAGCATGCTTTTGCCATTCAGTTGTGGCAACGCGGGCGCACCGCGGAGGCGTTAGAGTGCTGGCGCAGAAGCGCGGCCCTGTCACCCGATTTCGTCCACGCCCAGATGATGATCGGGCTCATGCTCAAGGAAATGGGTGACCTGGACGCCGCGGGCACGCAACTGAGCCAAGCGGTAGGGCGCGTGCCGGGCTACCCTCCGCTGCGGGCGGTGCTTGCGGACGTACGCGCTGCGCAAGGCCAGTGGGCCGAGGCACTGCAGACGCTGCGCGAGATCGTCGCCGCCGATCCGAACTGCGCGACGGCGTGGGAGCGGCTGGCCTGGATTCTGGCGACCTCACCGGATGCGCAATGGCGCCGGGCAAACGAGGCCGTACGCGCGGCCCAGCAGGCGGCGCGGCTGACGCGGAACCAGGCTGCGCAGCCGCTGGACACGCTCGGCGCGGCATACGCTGAGGCGGGGCTGCTGGACAAGGCAATCGACGCGGCGGAACACGCACTGCAGTTGGCGCGGCGCGACGGCGACGAGTACCTGGCGGCACAGATTGAAGCACGGTTGGCAGGCTACCGGGCGGGCCGGCCGTTTCGCACACCACCGCCGATGTCACAACCCTGACCGCGTGGAAGACCAGCCCAGACTGCGGCGGGGTCAGCCAGCACGACGGATCGTGCCGTGATGTCATCCAGCAGTGCATTCGGTGGGGCCGGGATCTCGGCCAGCTTCAGGACGATCCGCACGACGTCGGTCATGCCGGCCGGGGTGCGATAGTGGCGCAGAAAGCGGCGGGCCACGAATTGCCGGATGACTTCGTCGAGCCCATCCGTCGACACTGCCCCGAGCACACCGACACGCGCGGCGGCCCGGCGGGCGTCACACTGCGCCACAACGCCGTAGAAGCGTTCCACCAGGTCCGGCGCGGCGGCGAGCAGGTGATGATCCAGCGCGAGTTCCAGGCACATGTGAACCAGGAAGTCGATCAGCGCCGGATGGACGGCGTCACCGTCGATGGCGGCGCGCAGTTCGCGTTGCCAGCGCAGGAAGACCGGCAGCACGTGAAACGCGCGATCCACGGCGACGTGATTCAGCAGCCCGGCCTGCAATTGCACATCCACGCGGTCCGCCAGCGTCGCAGCGCGCACCGCCGGCCAGCGAATGCGGTGGCGGCGCGAGTAGCGCAGCCACAGATCGGGCAGGACCACGCCGAGCGCGAAATATGGCTCGACGGGCCGGCCGCAGACCTCGTGGTTGTAGACGAAATGCGCGAGGTAGTTCATGCACGCCGTCCGGGCGCGTCCACAGCGCGGTGCGCGCGGCGCGCATAGTACCGGGCAACACGTCGCCAAGTCACGCGGGCGGCCCGGTCCCGAACCGACCGGCCGCCCGCGGACAGTTACTGTCGCGCTGTCAGCGCACCGCCGGACTGCTACGGATTCGACAGCAGCGCCACGAACGGGTTGATGTCACCGAAGCCGACCGTGCCGTCGCCGTCGATGTCGCAATTCCACGAGTCGCAGGCCGGGTAGGCGGTCTGCCACGCGGCCGGGTTGCTCAGCGCCAGCACGAACGGGTTGATATCGCCGAAATCGACCACGCCGTCGCAGTTGGCATCGCCCACGAGGCCCGGCTGATTCGGACAGAGCGTCCCGTCGCCGCGGTAGGTGCCGGCGGCGGCGCGACATTGCACCGGAGTCAGCGTTTCGCAAGCGCCATCGGGGAGGAAGCAGCCGCCTTCGGGCGTGGCACAAACATCACCGGTGCCGTCGGCGTCGGTATCCTCCTGGCCGGGATTGTACGTGTGCGGGCAGTTGTCACACGCGTCGCCGACGCCATCTTCGTCGCCGTCGAGCTGCCGCGGGTTGTGGGTCGCCGGGCAGTTGTCGGCGGAGTCCGCGACGCCGTCCGCGTCGGCATCCGGCGGCACGTCGACCAGCGGCACGACAATGATCAGGCCGGTGATCGTGTTATCGAGCGTGGCACGGGCGACGGGCAGGTACTGTGTGCCGAAGCGGGCGTAGGCGAGATCGATGCCCACGTCGATGTCCGCCCCGAACTCGGCTTCGTAGATGCGCGCGGCAAGCTCGTCGATGACGGCCTGGCGCGGACGCAACATCAGCCCGGGGCGCAACTGGAACTGCGGCCAGATCGCGAGCAGGCGCGAAATCTGGCCGTAGTTCGAGACGGCGGCGCGCACCTGCTCGTCCAGCACGGGCAAGCCATTGATCGAGCGCGGAATCGTGACCATCCGCTCCGTCTCGTGCGTCGAGAACGGCGTGCCGCTCGGATCGTCATTCTCGAAGTCACTGCCCGCGACGGTCTCGACGCGGGTCGCGGCGAGGTCGGCTTCCGCGGTCGGGATCGACAGTTGGTTCATGAAACCGAGGACCAGCCCCAGCGACGCGGTCTCAGGCCAGGCGGTGTGCGGGTCGCTGTCCCAGTTGAACAGCCGGGTGCGGTTGATGTAGCGCACACGCCCGCGGTCGGTGTCGATCTTGATCACCTTCGTGCCCGCGGTGTCCCGGGCCTCGATCAGCCAGCCGTCCGCAACGATGTCTTCGGGGGTGGTGTCCCCCAGCGCCGTGGCGATCCGACCGGGGAGCGCCGACGGGAGCCAGTCCGGACCCGGTGCCGGCGACAGGATGGAGCTGTCGAACGCCGGCAAGAGCAGGCCAACGGACAGCGCGTAATCGGACTCGGTCAACGGGCGCGGCAGGGGTGGGATGTCGTCCACTTCGCGGAAACCCTCGGCCAGCGGGGCGGGAAACGGATCGGCGGGGGCTTGGGTGGGCACGCAGCCGGTGTAGACGCCGCCGAGCGGCGGGCGCCCCTTCGCCTGTGAGCCGATGAGGTAGATCACGCCATGCCAGGTAGGGTTCACCGGGTCGGTCGGCCAGACGTCGTTGTAGCGCTCGGCGTACATCCGGGCCCAGCAATTACTCTGGCCGTTCGGCCCGATGCCCGCCCCGCGCGACACCGGCACCTGGTCACGACGTTGTGGCGTGGGATCGTCGTCATCGCCGAAGCAGCGATAGACGTACAGGTTGTCGAGCCAAGCCAGCGCGATCGGGCAGTCGAACGCGTCGTCCGCGAAATCGCGGTAGCGGAACGGCCACGAACTGTAGATGTACATGACGCCTTCGAAGCCATTGATTTGGTGCACGCCCTTGAACGAGCGCGACCAGTTCGGGTGCCAGTCCGTCGCGTCCATGCTCACGCACGAGGACAGGTGCAGGAAGTCCAGGTCGATGTCGCCGAATTCCATGTGCCCCTGCCAGGTCCAGCAGTTGCCGTCGCCGGGCTCATCGCTGAACATCTGCCCGCACCAGGCGCCATCGCTGCCACTGCTACCGTGAAAAGCGACCATGCACGCGTCCACATCATCCGGCCGGTCATTCCAGTGGTCGCGCCCCCAGCTCACCACGTTCACGTCGGTGAAGTCGCTGTCCCGGATGTAGCCCGCCCCGCCGGACCAGGACCCGTGGTAGAAGCCGTCGCGCCACCAGAATCGGTCGCCGTGTCCCCACGGTGGCGGCAGCGGATTGGTGATGTCGTTGTACCAGGCCGCCACCATGTCGTCCCACGAGCTGCGGTGGCTGCCTTCGCAGTTGCCGTCCCAGCGCGAGACCACGCGCACCAGGGCTTCGCGCTCGCCGAGGGGCGGCACGGTAAAAGCCTGCGCGGACACCGCGCACACTCCGGTGCCCAGACACAGCCACACTCTTCGCAAGTCCATCGGTACTCTCCTCGTTGCAGGTGGAAACGCGTGCGCAGCACAAAGCAGATCAGCCACCCACACGCGGGGCGGAGACAGGGGATCACGATTGCACGCGAGACCTTCGGCCACCTGCATCATAGGTCGCGCCGCGCGACAAACCACCGGAAAATCCCGAAGTTTCCGCGGGAGCGCCAACACCCAAAACGGAGATCAAACCACGAGAATCCCCCGACCAAGCGCCACCGCGGCCGACCGACCGCGTCAGGCAAGTGCCCGACGCCGGGCCACGAGGTTGCCCGGCAACCGGCGAATGAGACCCTTTAACTCCAGGGCGGTCAGCGCGCTCAGCACTTCCCCCGGCGGCAGTTCCGCCGCACGCAGGATCGCGTCCGCCAGCATCGGCTCGTTGGTCGTCACGGCGTAAACGCGCTGCTCCGCCGCGGTGAGCGGACCCGCGGTTACCGGCGGCGCCGGCGCCTCGTCCGCCGCACCCGCCGGTCGCTGCGCGGCGCTGTCACGGCGGCCAGCGTCGATCGTCCGGCCCACTTCCCCCAGCTCGTCGAGGATGTCTTCGAGGCAGGTCGTCAGTTTCGCCGCGCCGTCGCGGATGAGGGCATTCGTGCCGCTGGACAGGGGATCCTGCACGCGGCCGGGAATGGCGAACACCTCCCGGTTGTACTCGTTCGCGAGGCGTGCCGTGATCAGCGCGCCGCTGCGCTGCGCCGCTTCGACCACCAGCGTGCCGAGGGACAGCCCGGCGATGATCCGGTTACGCACCGGGAAACTGCCGGCGTGTACATCGGCGCGCATCGGCAGCTCACTGATCCAGGCGCCGTGCTCGAGCAGCTTCTCGGCGAGCGCCTGGTTCTCGGGCGGATAGATCTCGGTCAGGCCGCGCCCCATGACCGCCACCGAGCGTCCGCCGGCCTCAACCGCCCCGTGGTGCGCGAAGGCGTCGATGCCGCGCGCCAGGCCACTGACCACCGTGAACCCCGCCCCGGCCAGCAGTTCCCCGAACCGCCGGGCCTGCTCGCTGCCGTAGATGGTGCACCGGCGGCTGCCGACCACCGCGACCGCGACGGCGTCGGTCGGCCGCAGCTCGCCTTTCACGTACAGGACAATCGGCGCATCCGGAATGCGGCGCAGGCCCTCGGGGTATTCAGGATCGCCGCGGGCGATGATGCGCACGCCGTGCTGCTCGGCCGCCTCGATTTCCACTTCCACGGGCGCGCTGTCCCGCGCGCGGGCGATCTTGTCAGCCGTGTCCCGGCCAATGCCCTTGACCTCGCACAAGGCTTGGGCCGAAACGCCCAGGGCGCGCTCCGCGTCGCCGAACTGAATCAGCAGGCGCGAGAAGATCAGCGGACCGACGCCGTCCGTCAGGGCCCAGCGCAGGCACGTCGTTCCCGCAGCGGTGATCGTCTGGCTCATGTGCGCCTCGTGGCTGAATGCGGACCCTGCCCACGGCGCCGCCAATCTGCGCGGTTTGCACCCGGTGTGCAACCCCGGGCCGGGGTGCCGCCGATAGGTAACGGCGAGATCCACGGGTCCATACGACCGGGCGCGCCGGTGTGTGGCACGTGCCTTGCCCATGGAAACACGGAACGACAGTGGTCCGCCCCGGCCCGCAAGCGTGGACCGTGGCCTGCGCGATTGGAAGCGGAGCAAACCATGACAAATCGAGCCCGACAGTCGGTTCGACACCCGTCCGGCAGGCGTATCTCGTGCGCCCTCGGCGCAATGCTTGCGCTGGCGGCAACCACGACGACCCTCTGCACCGGCTGCAGCGACGAAGTTTCGGACGAATTCCGGGCCGCGGCCAGCGCGTCAATCAAGAACGGCCTCGGCGCCATCTTCGACGGCCTCCTCGAAGGCGTGTTCGCGGTCGCGACGCCGGACTCGACGGACGACACCAGCGATTAGCCGGGCGCCCGCTCAGCGCAGCGCGCGAGCCGATCGCCCGCGGCCCCGTAACGGCTCTCGTACGTGGCCTTCATCTGGGCGACACTGCGCTGGTACTCGCGGGGGGTCAGACCGTGCCCGGCCCCCGGCACCAAATCGACCACGGCATCACTGCCCAGCGTCCGCAGCGCCGTACGCAACCGCACGAACGCCCGCTCCAGGTAAAACTCGTCCTGGTCCCCGCACACCAGGTGCAGCTTGCCGCGCAACCGCGGTCCCAGGGTCGGCCACTCCGCTTCGATCTTCAACCGGATATCGTACTGCTTCCAGGCGGTCGCCACCTCCGGGTCGATGCGCCCCGTCCTCCGGTCCCACAGCGGACGCGGGCGGCCGTCCGGCCCACGCGGGCTGAAAACGGCCTCGAACGACTGCAGTTGCCCGCCGCGCCCCAGAGTCGCCTCCAGCCGCCAGAAATCAGGCGCCCGCAACCCTGGCCCCCACGGACCCGGCCGCGAGACGCGATTGGGATTGCCCTCGGCGTCGTACAGGAAGTTCGCATCCGGTGCGTAGATGTCCAGGAGCTGAAACGCCGAGAAATCCACCGGGTCCGGCGACAGGGACCAGACGCCGCCGAACGCGTCGGGGTGGGTGATCTGCAGCCAGAGGCTGCTCCAGCCGCCGGACGAGACCCCCGTGACGTAGCGTGCCCCGGCCTCCGGGATCAGCCGGAACCGATGTTCCAGGTACGGAATGAACTCCTCCACGAGCGCGGTGCCCCAGGGGCCATTGTTCGCCGAATCCGCGAAGACGTGATGCCCGGTCGGACAGTCGGCGTCCAGAAGGACCACGACCGCGTCGAAGTCTTCGGTGGCACACGCGTACTGGAACAACTGACCCATCTGCGTGTCCAGGATGGTGCCGCCGAACCCGGAAATGACATAGACCGTGGGAAAGCGCTGGTGCGGGCTGGCGTCGTATGATTCCGGCAGCAGCACGGCTGCGTACATGTGCACGTAGCGGCCGTGGAACGCGCTCAGACGCCGGCTCATCAGGCGCGCGTACTTGACCGATTCCGAGTCTACGAGCCGCAGGGCCGGGAGGCGCTCGTTGATGGTGAGCCGCAGCGTCGCGGGCCGCGCGGGATCGTGGGTCAGCTCGGTCACGTCGCTCACGGCGTTGCCCGGAGCGCGCAACACATCGTGCGAGCGCGTGTCCAGATTCAGCACGGCTTGCACGCGGTATTCGCCGGCGGGCAGTTGCGCGAGGTCGTGCGGGTGACCCAGGCAGCGCGCGGGGTCGAGCTGCAGGACCTCGCCGGGTGCCCAGTTGACGACGTCCTGCGCGAAGAACGGCTGACAGTCGAACCACGCCACACCGTCCAGCGGGCGCTGCTCGGCGCGCGTCGTCGTGACCACGTAGACCCGCCCGGTATAGGGTGGGCGGCACACGCGGGCCTCGAACATGATCTCGATCTGCGGCGGCGCGGCCCGGACCGGCGCCGCCCCCACTAGTGCGAGACAGCCGGCAAAGAGACAAATCCGAAGCAGCGGCGAATGCGGCCGGCCGATGGACATGCTATGCTCCTGAGACCCGGAGCATTATAAGGAGTCTGGGAACGAGCATGCTAATCCGCCTGGCGCACAGCCCCGATCCCGACGATGCGTTCATGTTCTACGGCCTGGCGCGCGGCGCCGTCGATCCCGGCCCTTACCAGTTTGCGCACGTGCTCGCGGACATCCAGACGCTCAATGAGGAAGCGCGCCGGGGCACGTACGAGATCACCGCGATCAGCATCCATGCGTACCCTTACGTGGCGGACCGCTACGCGCTAACCGCGTGCGGCAGCAGCATGGGCGACAACTATGGGCCGTTGCTCGTCAGCCGTGCGCCGCTGACGGTGGCGGAGCTGGCCGGGCGCGCGATCGCGGTGCCGGGGCTGCTGACCACGGCTTATTTGACGCTGCAACTGCTGCTCGGCCGCGACACGTTCCGGCCGCAGGTGCTGATGTTCGACACGATTCCGGACGCGGTCGCGCGCGGGGTGGTGGACGCCGGCCTGTTGATCCACGAGGGGCAGCTCACGTACGCGCGACAGGCACTGCACCCGGTGATCGACCTGGGCGCGTGGTGGCACGCGCGGACCGGCCTGCCGCTGCCGCTGGGCGGCAACGCGGTCCGGCGCGACCTGGGCGGGGCCCGCGCGCGCGAGCTGTCCGGGATCGTCCGGGCAAGCATCGACTACGGGCTGGCACACCGGGCGGACGCGGTGGATTACGCGCTGCGGTTCGGGCGGGGCCTGGATGCCGCCCTGGCCGACCGCTTCGTGGGCATGTACGTCAACGAGTGGACGCGCGACTACGGGCCGCGCGGCCGGGAGGCAGTGCAACGGCTGCTGGCCGAAGGGGCCGCCGCCGGGCTTGTGCCGCCGACCGGGCCGCTCGATTTCGTGTGACGGTTGGGAGCTTCAGCCTTCGGCGGAGAACGAGCCGGGCTCCTGCGCGGGTGTGGCTGGCGACGCAACCGGCGCGGTCGGCGCGGACGCATGCAGTTCCTTGCGCAGCTTCTCGATCAGCAGGACCCACGTTTCGCGCTCATACCGCAGCGTGCGGAGCGCGTCGTGCAGCGCCTTCTCGTCCTGATGGACATTCGCATCCACCAGCCGCCGGAAGACGAAGTTGTAAATGGCGGTCATGCGGTCCGCGAGCTCGGGATTGACCTCCCGGCGAATGCCATTGGCAAGCTCGAGCACGATCAACTGGGCGCGTTCGAGCGCCAGGAAGGTGGCCTCGCGGTCTTTGGCCTGCAGGGCCTCGAGGCCGCGGGTGGCGAACTTGATCGCCCCATCGAACAGCATGAGCTGCAATTGCTCGGGGGTCGCGGTGAGGACCGCATTCCGCAGGTACGTCTGGGACGGTGCCGAGTTCTGGCTCATAGGCCCTCTATCGTCTCAAACCACGCGGGCGGTCATTACCGGCGCCCGCCGCTCGTCTGAACAGCGCCACTAGGATCCGGAGCTGCTGGAGTAGTTCATCAGCCACTCCGTCGACAGCGAGGCCAGCGCCGCCTGTTGCGACTGCAGTGCGGCCAGCGCTGTTTCCATCGCCTGGAACTGGGTCAGCAGCCGGGCCCGTTTGCGCTCCAGTTGCTCGTTCATCTGCGTGACCCGCGCCTGCAGCAGGTCCGAATTACTCTGCAGCGTGTCGGCCCGCCGGTTGATCAGGCCCTCGCTGCCCGTGATGGCTTCCAGCGCCTCCTTCATCTGCGCCGCGGCACCCGTGGTTTCGTCGGTGAAGAACCGCTCCACGGCCGCGGGGTCGGCCTCGTATGTTTCGCGAAACGCGGTTTCGTCAAAGCTGAGCTTGCCGCCGCTGGACACTTTGATGCCGAGATCGGACAGGCGGTGGAGCAGGCCGCCGCTCACAAAGGTCGTCGTCGCCAGCCGGCCCAGGCGACTCCGGACCGTGTACAGCGTCCCCTCGCCCTGCAGGATGGCCGCCGTTTGGGTGTCGGCGTCGTAAGCGCCAGCCTCCTTGGCCGCGTCCAACGCCGCGTTGAAGTCGTCCACGAAGCCCTGCAGGCTGGTGACGAGTGTTTTCAGGTCGCGGCCGACCGTCACGGTGACCGCCTGGTCGCTGACCGCGTTCGCAGTGAATGTCAACCCTGGCACGACGTTGCTGAAAGAGTTCGTCGCGCTGGTCAACAGCACGCCGGAGTCCGCGTTGCCGCCAAAGTAGACGCGCGCGTCCTGCGCACGGGCCAGCGTGGTCACGCCCAGGTTGGCCGCGCTGTCGTCGATGATGAGCTCGCCCCGAGCGCCGCTGACACGGGCGGCGATATTGAGGCGAAATGGCGACACGCCGGTGCCGTCGTTCAGCACGGTGGCGGTGGCCAGCGTCGTTTCGGCGCCGATGCGGCTCGCGAGCCCGCTGAGCGTGTCGCTGCCGCCGATGGCCAGGCGGAACTCGAAGGCGCCGTCAATCTGCCCGTTCTGGGCTGTGCCGAGGATGTTCAGGTCCTGCGCGGTCCGGCTGCCGTCCTCTTCGATCTTCAGCGTGCCCGCTCCGCCACCGGTGTCGGTGATGAGCAGGCCGTCACCCGTGGCATTGATGCTCGCCTGGACGCCAATCGTGAGCTTGTTGATGGCTTCGATCACGTCCTGGAGCGTCTCCAGCGACGGCGACGACAGGTCCAGCGTGGCCGCAGCACCGCGTGAACCGGTGATCTTCACCTTGCCGCGCGAGATGCCCCGCCCGTTATTGAGGCTGTCCAGACGCGTCGCCTCCGAGATGTAGCGCCGCTGCAGGTTGTTGCTCCTGATCTCGCTGGCGGTCTGGGCGAGCCCCAGCGACTCGGCGAAGTCCCCGCCCAGCGTGATCGGCGTCGCGCTGCCGAGGTTCCGGACCAGCAAACGGGTGCCGGTGTTGTCGTAGCCCGCTTCGATGCCGAGGCTGCCGCCCCCACCGACATCGGTCGCCTGATTGATCAGCGCGATCACGTCCTCCAGCGTCTGGGCGCCCGCCACGTCCACCGTGGCGGTCTTGCCGTTGGCTTCGATCGTCAAGGTGCTGCCGGCGAAACCGGCGCCACCGTTCAGCGTCCGCAACAGTACCGTGTTCAGGCTGCCGATGATGCGCCCGCCGACTGCGACCGCCCCGCTGCCCGTGTCTTCGTACGTGCCGGCCGCGAACCCCAGATCCTCGAGGGCCCGCGAGCGCGACGTCGTGCTTGGCGGCGTCAGCACCATGGCCCCGCTCGTCGTACGCAGTTCCAGCCGCTGGCCGTCGCCGGCGATCGCGGCGGTGACGATCGGCTGGCCGTCCGTGGTTTCGTTGTTGACGGCGTAAGTAATGGCCGTCGCAACGTCGGCCAGTGTGTCCATGTGCAGGATGTCGCGTCCGGAGATCTTGCCCGACGACGACGTGCCGTCGATGCCCAGATCGCGGGCCGCATTGCCCGTGACATCTTCGATGATGAAATTGCTCCGCTGTGCCTCGTCCAGGCCGCTCACGTCGGTCTTGTCGCTGACGACCAGGCGGCTGCCGGTCAACACAACCGAGATGCGCGCGTCCCCGAAAGCGTTCTGCAGCGCCGTCCGTACGTCGCCAATCGTCCTGGCGGACGAAAGATCGACCGTGGCCGAGCGCCCGTCGCGCGCCGTGAGCTTGAGGGTACCCAGCCGCACGCCCTGCCCGTGATTGAGGCGCCCCAGCCGCACGTCCGCCCCGATGATCTCACTCAGGCTGACGCTGATGTCCTTGCCGCCGGCCTGGATGGTGAAGTCGCCGCCGGCGATGGCGGTCCGCACGCCCAGCCCGTCGTTCAGGCTCGCCAGCGCCGTCGCGTTGCTCAGGTACATGATCGTGCCGCCGATCAGCTCTCCGGTGCCCTGCGAGTGGCCGGCGCCGAAGCCCAGGTCGGCGGCCGCCGAGCCCGAGACCTCCTGCACCCGGAGCACGTTGCCCGCGCCCGACGTGTCCTTGAGCACAAGGGCATCCCCGGTCACGTTGGCGGAGACCTGGATCCCGGCCGCGTTGATCTTGTCCAGCACCTCGCCGACGGTGAGCGCGTCGCTGATGTTGATCGTCGCCGCCTGCGTCCCGTTGAGGATCTTGAATGTCCCGCGCCGCACGCCCGCATAGCCGTTCAGCTCGTCCAGGCGCGTCGACGCGTTGACGCGCGCTTGCGCGGATTCGATGGTGAGCGTGCCGGCGCTCAGCGGCGCGCTTGCATCCGCGAAGCCGCGCGTGACGAACTGGTTCGTTGAGGCCAGGGCGCGCACGACAAAGCTGTATGCCCCGGGCTCGGCGTTCGAGGTCGTGCTGGCAGACAGCACATCCGGCAGCGACGAGGTGGCGGTCGCCGCCCGAAACGGGTTCGAACTCGACAGCACCGTCACGCGGCTGAGCAGCGCCGTGATCCGCGCTGAGATGCTCAAGTACGCCGTCTTTTGCGCATTCAGGCCACTCACGCGCTTCAGCAACAGGTCACGCGGCGCCGCATCGACGGCGATCAGCTTGTCGACCAGACTCTGGTAGTCCAAGCCGGAAATCAGGCCCGTACCAGACGTTATGGTGCCCACGGCGTTCCTCCACGGAAACAGTTCGCTCGGGCGGCGCGCACAATCGCCTGTCATCCGTGCGTATCGGATTGATATATGGCAAGGTGGATTCCTCAGCCGGGAATTCGCGCCCGCCGCGGCGGGACGGCCGATAATACAGAGCGAGCGGCGCAAAACTAGGGCCGCGTCGCAGTGCGTGCACCGCGACGCGGCCCGTCGTATTCATGGTCCCAAGGCCCGGTCACTCACGCGACCGGAACCATTCAGCCTAGCGCCGACGCAAAACCAATGCCAACGCCAGCAACGCCAGCGATGCCGGCTCCGGCACCACCTGAATCGCGCCAGTGCTGTAGTTCACCGGCACAAAACCACCATTGATGAACCCTTCCGTCAGATCACCCAGTCCCGGCCACGGATTGCTGTCGCCCGGTACCAGCGCGGCGGTGCCCAACCCGTTCAGCGTCAAGGTCACCGTCGCCAACAGAATGTCATCGCCCCAGACCTGCGCCGGCGGCTGAACCAGCCCCGCCAGCCCATCGCCATCCGGTGCAAACGCTTGGTCGAACAGCGGCCCAATCACCACATCCAGGGCCGTGTACGACACGTTCATGGCGCCGCCGATCGTCAGGTCAATTCCAAAACCCTCGATCGCGACGTCTTCCGGAATGTCCGCCAGGATGTCAATCGTCGCCGTCCCATTCGACAGCGGGACTACCTGGAAGACCGGGCTGATCGATACCTCGATCACGCCGGCCAGCGCGGGGCCCGCGAGCAGCCCCAGCACCAGGGCACCACAACACAACGCTCGAATTCTCATAATCCCTCATCCTCCTCGAAGATCGCGCCCGCCAGCAGCGGTGCGCACAAGGCTCGTTCCAACACACACCCGCCGGGCCACCGCCGGCAGCCACACGGCCGCCGGCGGCGCCCAGTCGGATCAATAACCTACCGAATCACCGGCGTCGGATTCTGCACCGGCGACACATTCGGAACCGGGGTCGGCTTCGGCACGACGAAGATCTTGCCGTTCGCCATCCGGTAGCACATCCGCCACGCACGGTAGTCCACCAGCGTGATGCAGTTGTCACCATCCATGTCGGCGGCCGGATTGTACTTCACGTCGCCCACACAGGTGCCGAACGCGTCGAGGAACGCCCAGTAATCGTCGAGATCGACATCGCCGTCCTCGTCGAGGTCACCGCACAGCTCGCACTCGTCGGGTACGCCGTTGCCGTTCCAGTCACTGCTGCATTCCGGACCCGTGCAGTAGCCGCCCCACTGAGTGCCGATATCGCACTCGTCGGGGATGCCGTTCTCGTTGCAGTCGTTCGGCGGAGCGCCGAAGCTGATCTCCGCCCGGAGCAGCCAGTTACCCGGCAGCCCAATCGCATCCATGTTGTACGTGTTCGCCGGATCCCAGAAGTTCGGGTCGTACGGGGTGCTGTTGAACGTCACCCAGGACTGACCCTGCGGCACGGTCTGATCGAGCGGGCCGGGGTACTTGCCAGCCGCGTGCTGGAACGAAGCGCCCACGAAGAAGCTCCCGCTGACCTGGACCGAAATCGGCACGGACTGGAACACATCCGTGTCGATGCTGCCCGCTTCGATCGTACCGGTGGCTTGCGCCAGCAGGACGGCGTCGAGCGGGTTACCGTCGCCGTTCGGATCACTCCAGACGTAGACGCCGAACGAAGCGCCCGGCGTGGCGCCGGAAGAGCCGGGGTAAGACGGCGAGCCGAAGCAGGTCTGAATGGCCTGGATCGTGCCGGGGTCAGTCACCGTGAAGTGGTTCACCCAGGCAAACGCGCCGCCGGCCGTGAGGCCGACGCTGTTCTCGCTGGTGCCGTCGTCCCACAACAGGATGTCGCGATCCTTGCTCCAGATCTGGCACTCGTCGGGGATGCCATCGGGCTGGCAGTCCTGGCTGGCACCGCTGGCGATGTCGCACTCGTCGGGGATCGCGTTCTCGTTGCAGTCCTGGCTGGTCCCGTTGGCGATGTCGCAATCGTCCGGAATCAGGTTGCCGTTGCAGTCGTTGCCTTCGAGCTGGCACTCGTCCGGAATACCGTCGAGGTTGCAGTCGAGGCTCGTGCCGCTGGCGATGTCGCAATCGTCGGGCCGCCCGTTGCCGTTGCAGTCCACTTCGCACTCATCGGGGATCAGGTTGCTGTTGCAATCCTGGCTGCAATCCGGCCCCTGGCAGATCGGCGGAACGTCGCAATCATCCGGGATGCCGTTCTGGTTGCAGTCGGCACCACCGGCGCCACCTTCAGCGCGGACCATCCAGTTGCCCGGCAGGCCGTAGCTGTCGATCACGCCCGGCGGGAGTTCGCACGCGCCGAGGTTGTTCGGATCCGGCGGATTGACCGAGTCGCCGGCGACCCAGCTCTGGCCCTGCGAGGCCGTCATGTCGATGCGAGCCGGGTACTCACCAGCGACCGTGCCGATGATGACACCCACGAAGAAGTGCGTGCCATCACCACCAACCGTGACATCCGGGATGTCGACCAGGTTGAACGTGTCCGTGTCGGAGTTCACGACGGCCGTGTCGGCCTGCGCCAGAACCTGCCCGTCGGTCGGGTTGCCGTCCTGGTTCGGATCGCTCCAGACATACACCGTCGCCGGCGTGCCATCGGGGACCATGCCCCACGCGATGTTGACGGCGGTGATCTTGCCGGCGTTGGGCGCGACCGTGAAGTGGTTCATCCACACCACGTAGCCGCCCGCGGTCAGGCCAATCGAATCCTCGCCGACGCCGTCATCCAACTGGTAGGTGTAGCGCGGGCCAAAGCCGCCGAGTTCGCAGCCGTCGGGGATACCGTTGCTGTTGCAGTCGGCGCACCACAGCTCGCCCTGGCAGTCGGCGATGTCGCACTCGTCCGGGATGCCGTTGTCGTTGCAGTCCTGGGAGTAGCCGGACAGGATGTCGCACTCGTCGAGAATCCCGTTGCCGTTGCAATCGATGAACGGCTCGCATTCATCCGGAATCCCGTTGAGATTGCAGTCGTCCGACACGCCGTACAGGATGTCGCAGTAGTCATCCACGAGATTGCCGTTGCAGTCGAGGAACGAGCACGTCGTGAACGGGCCGCCCCAGAAGCCGTCGCAGTTCGAGGGCAGTTCGTTCGAGCAGGTGTCGTCGAGATGGCAGCAGGCGCCTTCGACTTCCCGCACGTTGACCGTGTAGTCCTCGACTTCGCCGTAAGTGGTCGTGCCACACGGCGAGGGGTTGCTGTTCGCATAGTCGATGCGGATACGCAGCCGGGTTGGCCCCGGGGTCGCCGTCATCGGCGGCGTGATCGTGAAGTTGTACGGGCCGACGCCGTTGACCGTGCCGATCAACTCGCCGTCGTCGTAGAAATCCAGATCCTGGTTCCAGTCGACCCACACGGCGCAGATGTCCGACGTCCAGATCGGGTTGCCGTTCGTCACGGTGAGAAGCGAGCCCGCACCGTAGGCAACATCCGCGACGAGGTACGTGTAGTCCTCGTACTGGCCAGCGCCGCAACCGCTCGGGTTGTTAATGGTCTCAATCTGCACGTTGCTGATGTACTCGTCGCAATACAGCGCGCCAGCCGGGCAGTAGAACGGCACGCAGGGGTTCGGATCGCAAGGCGCGAGGTCACCCTGCCACAGGCCACCCAGGTTCGTGCACTGCTCGATCGTCTGGTTCGGCACGCAGGTGCCGTCCGGCAGGCAGCAGGCGCCCTTCGGCAGGTAGCACGGCTCACACGTGAGCGTCGCGTAGTAGTCGAGCGTGCAGGGGTAGTTGCCCCACTCGGACGGACCGACCCAGAACCAGTAGGTCCCGGCCGGGACGCAGCCGGTCGCGATCGTGACCGGCGTGCACTCCGCGGCGGAGGCACTCGCGATAATCGAATATGAGGAGCAGTCATCCGGACCCGCGCCGGCGATGATGAAGATCAGCACCGGGAATTCGGCCTCGGCCGTCCAGGTGAAGATCGTGTCGCCCGTCGTCGTCAACTGATACCAGTCGGTGTCGCGGAGTTCGGTATCGGCCCAGGCCGAACCGCAGACGGTCTGACCGCACTCGATGGGCGCGAACGCCACCGGCACGGCATTGCAGCCGCCATCGGTGTCTGCGCCGCAGGGCTCCGGCTCCTCGACGCTGCTGGGCGGGCAGATCACGATGCACGGGCACTGGGAGCAGACCGTGTAGGGCCCCAGCCAGTTGTCCGCGCACTCCGCCTGCGTGGTGATGTCGCACGTGCCATCCGGATGGCAGCACGCACCTGTGAGCTGACCGCACGCCGGCGACAGGTCCGCGCACAGCGTGTCCATCGCGAAGCGGCCGCCCAAGGCCAGGCAGTCCGTCCCCAGCACGTTGTCCGTGCACTCGGGGATCCAGTCGAGGCAGCAGGCGCCGTAGACCGGCGGGCACTCGCCGCCCGTCAGGCAGAACGCGAGGTTGTCGCCGAGCGGGTTCAAGGTGCCGCCGCTCGCCTGGTAGGAAACGAAATCGCCCACCGGCGAATTCATCCACAGGAACGCGCAATCCGCGCTGTTGATCAGGCTCTTGATCGAGATCCAGCCGTCGCTCTGCAGGCTGCACGGCACCAGATCCACGCTGAAGTAGTACATCTCGTAGCCGGCGTAGTTGTACCCGGTGTCCACGGCGGTCGGCGTCACCATGTACGCGGCCGTCTGGGCGCCCGGCATCCCGCCGGCATCCTGGTAGAACTTGATCTCGAATGTCAGGTTGGAAACGTCGCAGGGCGACCAGCCATAGTACGGGTCAAAGTACAGCGGCAGGCCCCACCAGTGAACGTCGCCGATCTGCTCGGTCACGCCCGAGAAGTTCTCGTAGACCGTGTAGTCGAACGCGGACGTCACGGCGCTGGTATAGGCGCCCCACGCGTCCTCCGGCAGCGCGGGCCGCTGCCCGAAGAGCGAGCCTTCGGGGCAGGTCGGCACCGGGGCGCCGGGCAGGACGTCGATGTAATACTGGCCGCAGCTTGAGCCGTAGCCGTCCACCACGATGTAGTACGTGTGCCCCGCGCTCACCGCGACGCTGGCCAGGCGCGAGACCCAGCTCGAGTAGGCCGGCGACGAGCACGAGTCGTCGTTGCAGCCCATCACCAGGCCGGGGCAGGTGTCTTCATACACGTAGAGCTTGCTGTCGTAAGCCGTGGGGCCAACGCACAGCGTAATCTCGAGCACTTCGTTGACGGCCGGGGTGTACGCATACACCACGTCCGCCGCGGTCGACCCGGTGTACGGGCAGACTTCGTCGTAGTTGTTCGAGTACGAGCACGTGTTCCCGGAGTCGGTGAACGGAATCGCGGTAATCACAAACGCATCGGCGCAGGTGTCACCACCGACCCGCGCCTCGCTCGCCACTTCCATGTGCCGCGTGGCCGTCGGCACGGCAGGCGTCTTCGCCCGCGCGCTGGCCGTGGCACTCGATACGCCCGCCGCCGTCATGGCGCCACGAACCTCCGGTTTAGCCCCGGACGCCGGTGGCGTGGTTGCGATGCCGGCTGGCGCTACGGCGGTGTCGTCCACCGCGGAGGTCGCCGCGCGGGCGGCGGCGAACCCATTGACGGGTACCGCGCTGTGCGCATCGCGCGCGTTCTGCAGCGGTACCGTCGCGGCCACCAGCACCAGGCTCGTACACAGAAGTGCGAGCCCGAGCTGCACGTCCCATCTGGCTCTCATACGTTGCCTCCTCTACACACGATGATGATGGTTTCAGTTACGGAACAACGCGCCCCGCAACCAAGATGTGCACGCAAAAAGACCCCCGCGCCGTGCCCCCGCGCACGGCGCGCACTGCCACTGCCGTGTGCAATACGACGAAATGCTCTTTCCCCTTGCCGCATACTGATGCAAGCCGCAAGAACTGCTAGTTGCCTCTCCGACACCCTACCCCATCAGATTAATCCCTCGTCCGGTAACAGTCAAGCAAATTCCCGGGCAGCGTAGCGCGGGCGAGGGGCGGGCGCCCGGCCACGCAGGTTGGTGCCAAGAATCCCGCCGCTAATGAGTTACGTGCAGCGCCCATGCCGAACTGATACTTGATGCCGAACTCGCCGGCGAATACCCGTCGATTGCCCGGCGCATGACAAAGGCCGCGCCGCAGTGCGTGCACCGCGACGCGGCCCGTCGTATTCATGGTCCCAAGGCCCGGTCACTCACGCGACCGGAACCATTCAGCCTAGCGCCGACGCAAAACCAATGCCAACGCCAGCAACGCCAGCGATGCCGGCTCCGGCACCACCTGAATCGCGCCAGTGCTGTAGTTCACCGGCACAAAACCACCATTGATGAACCCTTCCGTCAGATCACCCAGTCCCGGCCACGGATTGCTGTCGCCCGGTACCAGCGCGGCGGTGCCCAACCCGTTCAGCGTCAAGGTCACCGTCGCCAACAGAATGTCATCGCCCCAGACCTGCGCCGGCGGCTGAACCAGCCCCGCCAGCCCATCGCCATCCGGTGCAAACGCTTGGTCGAACAGCGGCCCAATCACCACATCCAGGGCCGTGTACGACACGTTCATGGCGCCGCCGATCGTCAGGTCAATTCCAAAACCCTCGATCGCGACGTCTTCCGGAATGTCCGCCAGGATGTCAATCGTCGCCGTCCCATTCGACAGCGGGACTACCTGGAAGACCGGGCTGATCGATACCTCGATCACGCCGGCCAGCGCGGGGCCCGCGAGCAGCCCCAGCACCAGGGCACCACAACACAACGCTCGAATTCTCATAATCCCTCATCCTCCTCGAAGATCGCGCCCGCCAGCAGCGGTGCGCACAAGGCTCGTTCCAACACACACCCGCCGGGCCACCGCCGGCAGCCACACGGCCGCCGGCGGCGCCCAGTCGGATCATAAACCTACCGAATCACCGGCGTCGGATTCTGCACCGGCGCTACGTTCGGAACCGGGGTCGGCTTCGGCACGACGAAGATCGTGCCGTTCGCCATCCGGTAACACATCCGCCACGCACGGTAGTCCACCAGCGTGATGCAGTTGTCGCCATCGGAATCCGCGAGCGGGTTGTACTTCAGGTCACCTTCGCAGGTGCCGAACGCCGCCAGGAACTCCCAGTAGTCATCGAGATCGACATCGCCGTCCTCGTCGAGGTCGCCGCACAGCTCGCACTCGTCGGGTACGCCGTTGCCGTTCCAGTCACTGCTGCATTCCGGACCCGTGCAGTAGCCGCCCCACTCGGTGCCGATATCGCACTCGTCGGGGATGCCGTTCTCATTGCAGTCGTTCGGCGGAGCGCCGCACGTACCGTCAACCAGGAACGGGAAGTCCTGGACGTACGTGCCGTCCAGCGCGTTGGCCCAGGCACCGCTGCTGCTGGTGTACTGCAAGGCGTTGGCACCGGGCTTGCCCGTCAGACCCAGGATGGTCACCGGCGGAGCCCAGGGACCGGACGTGCTGGTCCCCGCGAACGAGTAATCGACCCAGTACGTGCCCGGCGGGAGCTGTACCCCGACCGTGCAGACGCAGGTCTGGATCTGCCGCGTGCAGTCGATGGTCGGGAGCGTCCGGTAGATGCCGGAAGCCGCGACACTGGCGAGCCGGTTGGTCGTCAGGTCGCCCCAGATCACGCTGCCACCCGCGTTCGGCGGGCCGTCCCAGATCTGCATCACCACCGAGTTGATCGTCGGCGGCGTAGCGCCGGTCTGGTACGAGTAGACCGTGATCGTCTCGATCATGCACAGGTTCTCCAGCGTGAAGTCATCGGCGATGCGGTTGCCGGCGCTTTGCTGCGCGCCCCAGCCGTAGGTGCCAAGGCCCAGGCTATCCTGGAGCACGCTGGTCTGGCCACCGCAGCCGGTGCCCGTCGCCATCGGACCGTTGTCCCACAACAAGTCGCGCTGGCCGCGGAGCTGGCACTCATCCGGAATGGCGTCGCCCTGGCAATCCTGGCTCGTGCCGGCCGCGATGTCGCACTCGTCCGGAATGCCGTTCGGCTGGCAATCCTGGCTCGTGCCATCCGCGATGTCGCACTCGTCCGGAACCGTGTTGCCGTTGCAATCCTGGCTCGTGCCATCCGCGATGTCGCACTCGTCCGGTACGGCATTCAGGTTGCAGTCGAGGCTGTAGCCGCTGGAAATGTCGCAGTCATCCGGGCGACCATTGCCGTTGCAGTCCACTTCGCACTCATCGGGGATGAGGTTGAAGTTGCAGTCCTGGCTGCAATCCGGCCCCTGGCAGATCGGCGGAACGTCGCACTCATCCGGAATGCCGTTGGCATTGCAGTCGGCGCCGCCGCTGCCGCCCTCGGCACGGATCAGCCAGTTGCCTTCCAGGCCGGCGATCGTGTCGATGTTGATCGGCGGCACATCACCGCCACCCAGGTTGTTCGGGTCGAGGTTGAACGTCGTGTCGCCCGCGATCCAGCTCTGACCGTTCAGCGCGCTGTTCTGGTCGACCGACGCCGGGTACTCGCCACCGGCGTGCGCGATGTAGGCACCCGCGAAGAAGCTGGTGCCGGCGGGCCCGACGTTCGTCTTCGAGATGGAGACGGTCGTCAGGATGTCCGTGTCGGCGTTGGCCACCACGGTCGGACTCGACGTGAGCACCTGGGCATCGGTCGGGTTGCCGTCCTGGTTCGGATCGCTCCACAGGTACACGGTGCACTCCGTGCCGTCGGGCACATTGCCCCACGCCACGCTGATCGAGATGATGCTGTCGCCACCCTCAACCACGATGAAGCGATTCATCCAGGCGATGGTGCCGCCAGCGGTCAGACCGATCGAGTTCTCGTGCGTACCGTCGTCATACTGGTACGTCACGCGGGCCTTCGCCCCGAGCTGGCACTCGTCGAGGATGCCGTCCGGCTGGCAGTCGAGAGCCGTGCCGCACACATCCGGATACACCGTGCCGCAGTTACCGGTGGCACAGCCACCCGGCAGCTCGCACGCGTCCGGAATCCCGTTCTCGTTGCAGTCCTCATCGCACTCGTCGGGCACGCCGTTCAGATCGACGTCCACGCTGTAGCCGCTCGCGATGTCGCACTCGTCCGGGATGCCGTTGTTGTTGCAGTCCTTCGATTCACCGTTGAGGATGTCGCAGGTGTCATCGGCGCCGTTGGCGTTGCAGTCCTCACCGCCGCACGCGGTGTTGTCGCCGACGTAGATGCCGCCGGCGGCCACGCAGTACGGCTGGTACGTGACGTAGCAGCTCCCGTCCGGCTGGCAGCAGGCACCCTGCGGCCAGGCGTTGCAGACGATGTTCAGGTTGAACCCGCCGCAACCGGTGCTGTACGACGCCACGCGGATCCAGACTTCCTGGCCTTCCACGAGGTCGACGCTCAGCAGTGACAGTAGACCGCTGCCGGCATCGTCGTCGCAGGCCAGTTCGGTGCCGCCGCACGCGTCGTACACGGACAGGACCGTGTCACTCTGCGAGCTGCCTTCCGTGTCCATGACCACCGTGCCGACGCAGGTCGCGGTGTAGCGATACCAGACGTCCTTGTGGGAGTTCGTCTGGCACGAGGCCGTGCCGTCGTCGGTCGCCGCGCAGTTGTCGCCTGTCGCGGCCGGCGTGCCGTTCGTGACGACAATCGCGTTCGCGCACAGGTCATTGGTCATCGGCGGCGGGCACTCGCTGATCGTCATCGTGAAGTCCGAGCAGGTCGGGCTCGGCCACGTGTCGATCATGATGTAATACGTCCCGGCCGTCAGGTTCACGGCATTAATCACCGGATTGCCGCTCGAGTTCGTGTTGAACGCGAGGCAGCTCGCGCCCGGCGGGCAGGCCGTGTCAATCGCGACGCCCAGCCAGGTCAGCACGCCGTCGACGGCAATCTTGATGCACATGTCCTCGGTGACGGTCAGCTCATACAGGATATCTTCGCCGCCGTCGTAGGAGCCGAGGCAGGTGTCGGCGTAGTCATTGCCACGCCCGCAGGTCGTATCCGTGTCCACGTAGGGCAGGCTCGCCACCGACAGCACGATCGGCTTCGGATTGGCGCAGTTGTTGCCCGGCTGCGGGCAGGTGTTCGGCGTGCAGGTCGTGCCGGCGCCATAGAACATGCCGCCCAGCGCGTCGCACGCGGCCTGGTCCAGCGTCTCCTGGCAGGAGCCGTCGATGAAGCAGCACGCGCCCACGCACGGATTCGGCGTGCACAGCGAGCCGTCACCGTGATACACGCCACCGCCGGCGAGGCAGTCCGCCTCGCTCACCGGAGCCGTGCAGACGACGCCCACGCAGCAGGCGCCTTCGGGGGCGGCCGGACGCACGTTGATCGAATAATCTTCGACCTCACCGTAGGTGGTGATCCCACACGGATCCAGCGTGCCGGTGTACGTGATGCGGACACGCATCCGGGTCAGGCCTTCCGGCGTACCAACGGGCGGGGTGATCATGCCCGTGTACGGACCGTTGCCCGGCGAGCCGGCCATCGTGAAGGCTTCGCCGGCATCGTAGAAGTCCATATCCTGGTTCCAGTCGACCCACACCTTGCACTGGTCGCTGCTGTAAGGGTGACCGTTCGTGACGGTGATGGCGTAGCCAATGCCGATGGTCATGTCAGTGACCAGGTAGGTGTAGTCACCGTAGCCGCCAGGCTGCGAGCAACCGGTCTGGTTGTCGATCGCGCCCACCTGAACACGGCTGATGTACTCGTCGCAGTTCGTGTAGCTCGAACCGGCGTCGCAATACGTCGGGACGTGGATGTTGGCCACCACGTTGAGGGTGTAAGCCCCAACCGACCCGTTGGCGGCGTCATACATCACGGGGTAGTAGTACGTGCCATCGGGCAGGTTCTTCCAGGTCATGCTCACGTTGCCGTCCGGGCAGCTCCACGACCAGGGGCTGGCCGCGGACGTGAAGGTCGTGCAGGGGCAGCCGGTCATCAGGTTCAGGTACGCATTGCCCCAGACCGTCGCGGTGCCGCAGTAATCCAGCGTGATGTCCCAGCCCGTCGCCGAGCCGGTCACCGTGAAGGCTTCCCACACGTTCGGCGTCGGGAACTGCGTGCAGTCCGGCTGCGCGCAGGTGTTGTCGCCGTAGAACGTGAACGGCACGCCGGCCGTCAGCGTCGGGATGAAGCCGCCGTAGTAGTCCACCAACTGCTCGCAGGTGTCGTTCGGGGGATAGTTGCCCGCACACGGGTCACCGGCCGCATAGTAGCTCAGCGTGAAGGTGTTGGCGGCCGTGCCGGTGCAATTGTGCTGGTTGTAGGACCGATAGGGGGCGATGACGACGTAGTAGGTGCCGTTCGCCGTGCAGGTCCACTGGAAATCATTGGGCAGCCACGTGTTCGGGCCGCCACTGCAGGAACCGTCCACGCCGGCCAGGATCGCGCAGTTCGTGTCGCAGATCTTGATGTCGGCGTCGAAGTTGCCCGTTCCGATGCTCCCGGGCTCGAGCGGGCACAGGTCGAAGTGATAGATCAGCCCAACATAGCCGTTGAAGCTGGCGTACCACTTGCCCTCGGTGGCGCAATCAGCGCTCACGCTGTAGCCCCAGACGTCGGAGCCGATGTCGCCCAGCGCGGCGGTGGGCGCCAGGCAATCGGCGCACGCGCGCACGGTGCTGGTCTGGTCCCAGCCGTATTTCGCGGCGGCCTCCTCTTTGGCGCGCCGCTCGATGGTCGCGATGGACATCGCCCCCGAATCGACCTCTTTGATCGACTCGGCGACGCTGCGTTCGGCCACGGCGACCGGATGCGCAGCCGAAAGCTGCGCGGCGCTGGCCGCCTGATTGGCCTGCGCCTCCGCCGCGCTCTGAGCGCGATCTACCTGTGCTGGCACCGAGGCAGCCACCAGCATCAGGCTCGTACACAAAAGTACGAGGCCCAACTGCACGCCCCAACTCGTTCTCATGTCCTACCTCCTCTTGCACGCAGACTGCGCTGTGGAGCACGCGCTCCACAGTCACGGGTTCTCATTCTGCGAACTGCAACGGTGCATGACGCACAGACATGCTCCCCGCAGGGCACTACACTGAGGCGGGATGCCTTTTCCCCTTGCCACACACAGAAAGAGGCACATACAGACTTGAAGCACCGCCTCTACTTCACCCTCACCAGCCACAGTAAAGCCCCGTCCGCTAAGTGTCAAGAGAAAAGGCCTCCCGCCGGGGTCCATCGGCCACAAAGTTCGGGATCGCTCCCGGACGACGTCTCCAAAAAAGCAGGCCGCACCGTGATACCATAATCACGGTGCGGCCTGTCGAGTTTCCGTCAGTCGCGGCCCGTTCGTGGACCGCGCTGCGGCGGCCTAGCGCCGACGCAGAACGAGGCCCAAAGCCAGCAGGACCAGCGACGCCGGCTCCGGCGTCACCTGGATCGCGCCGGCGGTGTAGTTCACCGGCACGAAGCCACCATTAATGAACCCTTCGGTCAAGTCGCCCGCGGCATTGCTGTCGCCGGGCAGCAGGGTCGTCGTGCCGACAGCGTTGAGCTGGAGCGTCACGGTGGCCAGAAGGATGTCCGTGCCCCAAACGACGTTCGGGGGCTGGACGAGGCCGGCCAGGCCGTCGCCATCGGGCGCGAACGCCTGGTCGAACAGCGGCCCGATAACCACGTCGAGGGCCGTGTAGGACACGTTCAGGTCACCACCCAGGTTCAGGTCCATCCCGAACCCCTCGATGGCAACGTCTTCCGGAATCGTGGCCAGGATGTCGATCGTCGCCGTCCCGGCGGAAATATCGACCGACTGGAACGCCGGGCTGATCGTAACCTCGATCACGCCGGCGAGCGCCGGGCTGGCCAGCAGCCCAAGCAGCAGAGCGCCACAACACAGTGCTTTCAGTTTCATGATTTTCAATCCTCCTCGCGGATCAATCGTAATTCGTACTCACGAACAGGTTCAGCCAAGCGAACCGGGCGTCCGCCGGCGGGTTGTGCCCGCCGGCGGAGCCCGATTGGACCATGCGTTAGCGAATCACCGGCACCGGCTTCAGAACCGGCGCGGGGGCCGGCATGGGGACCGGCTTGGGCGCCACGAACTTGAAGCCGTTGGCCATCAGGTAGCACTCGCGCCAATTGCGGTAGTCAATCAGCGTGATGCAGCCGTCGCCGTCGGAATCCGCGAGGGCGTTGTACTTGATGTTGCCTTCGCAGGTGCCGAACGCCGACAGGAACTCCCAGTAATCGTCGAGGTCGACATCGCCGTCCTCGTCCAGATCACCGCACATCTCGCAACTGTCGGGCACGCCGTTGCCGTTCCAGTCGCTTTCGCAGGCGGCGCCTTCGCAGTAGCCGCCCCACTGGGTCCCGATATCGCATTCGTCGGGGATCCCGTTGGTGTTGCAGTCATTCGCCGGAGCGCCGGCCGCCCCGTCGATCAGCAGCGCATCGACGTTGCCCTGCGCGCCATCGACGCCGACATAGCGGATGCCGAGGCGGAAGGTCTGCGGCGGGGCCGCGACGGTGTAGCTGAACGTCGCCCAGGTCCAGTTCGACACCCAGTTGTCAGTGTCAAGCTGGGCGATGAGGATGTCGTCACCGTCGTTGACGTTCGGACCGATGACAATCCACGCCTCGACGTCGTAGTTGTCGTATGGGGTGATGCCCCAGTAGACACTGCCCATCGTGGCGCCGCTGAGGGTGAAGTTGCCGAACAGCGTCATCGGGCCCGAGATCAGCCACTCATCCTGCGGGACCAGCGCCGGGTCGTACTCACACTGCGCACTGGCCAGGCCCTCGTAGTACGAGCCGGTGGTCTGGAACCAGGTCAGGTTGCCGCTGTGGGTCGCGATCGCCGTCCAGCCGGCCGGCGGCACGCCGCCTTCGAAGCCTTCGGTCAGGATCACGTCGCGCTTGCCGGCGAGCTGGCACTCATCCGGGATGCCGTCACCCTGGCAATCCTGGCTCGTGCCGGCCGCGATATCGCACTCGTCCGGAACGCCGTTGCCATTGCAATCCTGGCTCAGGCCGCCGGCGATGTCGCACTCGTCCGGAACCGCGTTGCCGTTGCAGTCCTGGCTCGTGCCTTCGGCGATGTCGCACTCATCCGGCACGCCGTTCAGGTTGCAGTCGAGGCTGTAGCCGCTGGCGATGTCGCAATCATCCGGGCGGCCGTTGCCGTTGCAGTCGTCTTCGCACTCATCGGGGATGAGGTTGAAGTTGCAGTCCTGGCTGCACTCGGGGCCTTCGCAGATCGGCGGAACGTCGCACTCGTCCGGAACGCCGTTGCCGTTGCAGTCGGCGCCGGCCGCACCGCCCTCGGCGCGGATCAGCCAGTTGCCTTCCAGGCCACCGATCGTGTCGATGTTGATCGGCGGAACGCTGGCCGCACCCAGGTTGTTCGGGTCGAGGTTGAACGACGTGTCGCCCGCGATCCAGCTCTTGCCGTTCAGCACGCTGTTCTGGTCAACCGACGCCGGATACTCGCCGCCGGCGTGCATGATGTACGCACCGGCGAAGAACTTCGTACCGGCCGCCCCGACGCTCGTCGTCGGGATGGTGACGGTCGTCAGCACATCCATGTCGGCATTCGCGACCATGGTCGGCGCCGAGGCGATGACTTGCGCATCGGTCGGGTCGCCGTCCTGGTTCGGATCGCTCCACAGGTACACGGTGCACTCCGTGCCGTCGGGCACATTGCCCCACGCCACGCTGATCGAGAGGATGCTCTCCGCACCCTCGACGACCACGAACTGGTTCATCCAGGCGATGGTGCCGCCGCTGGTCAGGCCGATCGAGTTCTCATGCGTACCGTCGTCATACTGGTACGTGATGCGGGCCTTCGCCCCGAGCTGGCACTCGTCGAGGATGCCGTCTTCCTGGCAGTCCAGGGCCGTGCCGCACACATCCGGATACACCGTGCCGCAGTTACCGGTGGCACAGCCACCCGGCAGCTCGCACGCGTCCGGAATCCCGTTCTCGTTGCAGTCCTCATCGCACTCGTCGGGCACGCCGTTCAGATCGACGTCCACGCTGTAGCCGCTCGCGATGTCGCACTCGTCCGGGATGCCGTTGTTGTTGCAGTCCTTCGATTCACCGTTGAGGATGTCGCAGGTGTCATCGGCGCCGTTGGCGTTGCAGTCCTCACCGCCGCACGCGGTGTTGTCGCCGACGTAGATGCCGCCGGCGGCCACGCAGTACGGCTGGTACGTGACGTAGCAGCTCCCGTCCGGCTGGCAGCAGGCACCCTGCGGCCAGGCGTTGCAGACGATGTTCAGGTTGAACCCGCCGCAACCGGTGCTGTACGACGCCACGCGGATCCAGACTTCCTGGCCTTCCACGAGGTCGACGCTCAGCAGTGACAGTAGACCGCTGCCGGCATCGTCGTCGCAGGCCAGTTCGGTGCCGCCGCACGCGTCGTACACGGACAGGACCGTGTCACTCTGCGAGCTGCCTTCCGTGTCCATGACCACCGTGCCGACGCAGGTCGCGGTGTAGCGATACCAGACGTCCTTGTGGGAGTTCGTCTGGCACGAGGCCGTGCCGTCGTCGGTCGCCGCGCAGTTGTCGCCTGTCGCGGCCGGCGTGCCGTTCGTGACGACAATCGCGTTCGCGCACAGGTCATTGGTCATCGGCGGCGGGCACTCGCTGATCGTCATCGTGAAGTCCGAGCAGGTCGGGCTCGGCCACGTGTCGATCATGATGTAATACGTCCCGGCCGTCAGGTTCACGGCATTAATCACCGGATTGCCGCTCGAGTTCGTGTTGAACGCGAGGCAGCTCGCGCCCGGCGGGCAGGCCGTGTCAATCGCGACGCCCAGCCAGGTCAGCACGCCGTCGACGGCAATCTTGATGCACATGTCCTCGGTGACGGTCAGCTCATACAGGATATCTTCGCCGCCGTCGTAGGAGCCGAGGCAGGTGTCGGCGTAGTCATTGCCACGCCCGCAGGTCGTATCCGTGTCCACGTAGGGCAGGCTCGCCACCGACAGCACGATCGGCTTCGGATTGGCGCAGTTGTTGCCCGGCTGCGGGCAGGTGTTCGGCGTGCAGGTCGTGCCGGCGCCGTTGAAGACACCGCCCAGCGCGTCGCACGCGGCCTGGTCCAGCGTCTCCTGGCAGGAGCCGTCCACGAAGCAGCAGGCGCCCACGCACGGATTCGGCGTGCAGTTCGAGCCGTCACCGTGGTACACGCCACCGCTCGCGAGGCAGTCCGCCTCGGTCACCGGCGCGGTGCAGGTGACGCCCACGCAGCAGGCGCCTTCCGGAGCCGCGGCACGCACGTTGACCGTGTAGTCCTCGCACTCGCCGTAGGTCGTCGTCCCGCAGATCGGCGGCGCGGTGCTGTAGCTCAGGCGGACGCGCATGCGGGTGTTGCCCAGCAGCGCGCCGACCGGCGGCGTGATCGTCGTGGTATAGGGGCCAACGCCGGACCACGTCGTGATGATCGCCTCGCCGGCGTCCTCGAAGTCCAAGTCCTGATTCCAGTCAATCCACAGCGCACCCTTGTCGCTGCTGTACGGGGTGCCGATGGTCACGGTGATCAGGTAGCCCGTGCCGATGGTCATGTCGGTGACCAGGGCGGTGTAATCGCCGTAGCCGGTGCAGGCCGTCGCGTTGTCGATCGTGCCCACCTGGACGCGGGCGATGTACTCGTCGCAGCCGCCGCTCGCCTCGCAGTAGCTCGCGACGTGCGGGTTCGCGACGACGTTGACGACGTAGGGGCCAACGGAGCCGTTGGCCGCGTCATACATCACCGGGTAGTAGTACGTACCGTCCGCCAGACCCTTCCAGGTCATGGTGACGTTGCCATCCGGGCAGCCCCAGGACCAGGGGCTGGCCGCCGCCGTGAAGGTCGTGCAGGGGCAACCGGTCATCAGGTTCAGGTACGCATTGCCCCAGACGGTCGCGTTGCCGCAGTAATCCAGGGTCACGTCCCAGCCCGTGGCCGAGCCGACCAGCGTGAAGGCTTCCCACACGTTCGGCGTCGGGAACTGCGTGCAGTCTGGCTGCGCGCAGGTGTTGTCGCCGTAGAACGTGAACGGCACGCCGGCGGTCAATGTCGGGATGAAGCCGCCGTAGTAGTCCACCAACTGCTCGCAAGTGTCGTTCGCGGGGTAGTTGCCGGCGCACGGGTCGCCTTCCGCGTAGTAGCTCAGCGTGAAGGTGTTGGCGGCCGTGCCGGTGCAATTGTGCTGGTTGTAGGCCCGATAGGGGGCGATGACGACGTAGTAGGTGCCGTCCGCCGCGCAGGTCCACTGGAAATCATTGGGCAGCCACGTGTTCGGGCCGCCACTGCAGGAACCGTCCACGCCGGCCAAGATCGCGCAGTTCGTGTCGCAGATCTTGATGTCGGCGTCGAAGTTGCCCGTTCCGATGCTCCCGGGCTCGAGCGGGCACAGGTCGAAGTGATAGATCAGCCCGGCATAGCCGTTGAAGCTGGCATACCACTTGCCCTCGGTCGCGCAGTCTGCGGACAGGCTGTAGCCCCAGACAGCGGAGCCGATGTCACCCAGCGCCGTGTTGGGCGTCAGGCAATCGGCACACGCGCGGACGGTGGACGTCTGGTCCCAACCGTGCTTGGCTGCCGCCTCTTCCTTGGCGCGCTCGCCGACCGTCGCCGTGTCCGTCGCGATCCGGTCGATTGGCTTGATCGTCTGGACGGCGACGCGCTCTACGGCCGCAGCGGCCTGGTTGGCGGCCGAGAGCTGGGCGGGATCGGCCGCGTTGACGGCCTGCGCCTCAGCCGCGCTCTTGGCGCGCTCGACTTGTGCTGGCACCGTGGCGGCGACCAGCATCAGGCCTGTACACAGCAGTACGAGGCCCAAACCTCCGAGACTCTTCTTCCTCATGATGCCCTGCCTCCTTCACAAAAAACAAACACAGGAACCGAGAAGCTCAGGTGCAGACACTGCACAAACACATGACGCGAAATGAAACGTATCCACGAGACACATGGACCTGAGAAAACGGCGCAACAGTGCCGCCGGCGAAGCCACTGGCGCGCCACAACGCCACGCCGGGTGCGCTCCTGGGCACTCATGCGACCCTGATGCACAACATGGGGCTGCCTCTTTCCGTCGCCCGCGACCTCACACTAATTCCGACCCTGAGTCGCAACTCGCGAAGAGAATACCCCTCCGTGCCGCCCAGCGGCCGAAGCGTCGGAGTTGTACATATTGGACGCCTCGTGCGGCTGTCGGCTAGCGCTTCTCTACGCTCCTTTTGTGATGACGTATACGGATGTCCATATCTGCATACGCTCATCGTACCTTAGCACTTCGAATGCGCTGCGTCAAGCTGAACCTGCGCGTTTCAACACCACGCACGTTCGAGTCACGACAACCGCGCCCCGCGCGTCGGACGTGCAGACAGCGTTTACACACGCCGCGCAGCCCCGCCGCGATTATCAGACGGCAAAATTGAAACACCCAGCGTCTGATAGCTGCGCGTCACTTTACAAAAAACGACGAAATCGCCGCCCCGAACGTGGTCACCACCACGCCCATCAGCGCCAGGGTCAGCGCCGCGAGTTGCCGGCGCCCGAAGTGCTCCTTCAGAATGAGCACCGCCAGTACGCTCTGAAAAATGATCGAGGTCTGATTCAACACCGCCGCGATCGACGCGTCCGTGTACTTGAATCCGGCGATCCAGAGCAACAGGCTCACGTACGTGCCCAGGATTGACGCCGGCAGCACCACCCGCCAGGCCCGCGACGGACGGAAGGCCGTCCAGTTCGCCCGCCAGGCTGGCCCCAATAGAGCGAATAACCCTAGAAACACCCAGCCGCCGACCAGGCGCAGCGCCGTCGCCCAGGTCACGGGCAGTTCGTTCAGCACCGGCTTGGCGATCACAATGCCGAACGCCATCATCCCGATCGCCACGATCGCCAGGAGCATGCCTCCGACCATCTGGCCGCGGGTCCGGTGCGCGGGCAGCGTGTGGCGCGTCGTCAGGAACACGCCGCCGACGACCAGCCCCGCCCCCAGATAGTGGAAGATAGTGAGCTGCTCATGGAGTAGCAGCCACGCGAACAGGATCGCCAGCGGCGAATACGCGCAGTCGGCCACCGAGATCAGCCCGACGCCGATCAGGTTCAGCGCGCGGAAGAAGAGCGTGTCGGCCAGGGCGATGCCGATCGCGCCGCTGAGCAGGAGCAGGCACAGCCCCCCCACCGGCTGGGCCCGCACCGGGGCGAGGCTGGCGGGGTCCCAGATCGTCAACCCGATGATCGTCAGCACCAGCAACGTGAGGCCCACGGCACTCTTGAACAGGTTCAGCGCCAACGGCGGGATGTGTTCGCCGCTGAGCTTGAAGAGCACCAGCGCGTAGCCCCAGACGATCGCCGTCAGGAGCGCGCAGGCTTGTCCGAGTGGGTGATTCGTCATGCGCGGACCGCGTCGGGCTTCACGGCGGGGATGATACCCCCGCCGCACACGGCTGGCGAACGCCCGGCGCCCGCCGCGTTAGGGCTGATAAACGTGGGCAATCCAGTCGCGGTCAGGCTGGAACATCTCCACGAGCTGGTCCATCTCCGGATGGCGGGCCTCGAAGTGGCCGTAGACGAGCGAAAGCTCTACCCGTGCGGCTTCGCGGGTATCGCCGCGCACCACCATCCGCCAGATCGCGGACGCGGCGCCGGTGCGGTCGGCCCCGGACTGGCAGTGGATGAGGATCGGGTACTCGGCCGTCTGGAACGTGTCGTAGAGCAGCAGCAGCGCATCGCGCGACGGGAGCTGACCGGCGCTCATGCGGATGTCGACGAGCGTCACGCCGGCCTTCTCGGCGGCAGCCCGCTCGTTGCGGTACCAGGCATCCTGCTCGTTCTCGCCGCGGAGGTTGACGATGGTGCGGATGCCGTGCTCGTCGAAGACGAGGTTCAACGTGGTGGCGTCGAGCTGGGCGGACCGGTAGGCGCGGCCTTCCTCGATGGAGCGGAAGTTGTCGAAGACGGTGAGCGGCGCATAGTTGTCCAGCTCGCCGACGCCGCAACCGGCGAGCGCGGCGCAGGTGACGAGGATCAGGCTGGACAAACGACGAGTTTTCATCGCTGGTGATTCTAGCGGCCAGTTAACGCGGACGCACGGTGCGACCTGAGGTCGTGGCGACCGCGTTTGGCCGGGCGTTCGCTCGCTGCCGGGCGCGACTCGAATGTGCGCAGAGGCGCGCGCGGCGCCGGCGTGCTAGACTGGCGGGCATGGACTCTAGTGGCGATGGGGCAGGAGCGGCGGCACCCGGCACGGCGCGGCCTTTGCTGCCGCCGGATCAGCCGATCGAGTTCGATGTGGCGTGCCAGCGGTGCACGTACAACCTGCGCGGGCTGCGGCCCGACGGACGGTGCCCGGAATGCGGGGCACCCATCCACGTGTCGCTCGCCAGCGAGCTGCTGCAGTTCGCGGATCCTGCCTGGCTGAAGCGGCTGGCACTCGGTGGACGGATCGTCCAGGCAGTCGCCGTCCTGGTCGCGCTCGCGACCGTGCCCAGTGCCTGGCTTGCGTTTCAACACTGGAAGTACATCGTGGCACCCGTGCTCGTACTCAGCGGCGCAGTCCTGGGGCTGCTAGCCGGGGGCTGGCTGCTGACCAGCCCCAATCCGCGGCTGCTCAGCGAGGAGCGTTGGTACGCCAGCCGACGCATCATTCGCGCCATCCTCGTGCCCAACTTCGTGAGTGTCGCAACCAGTGCGCTTGTTGGCTCGGTGGCACCAGGGAATGATCTGTGGGTGCTGATTCAGATCGTGGCCGGTCCCTTGGGCATTCTCGGCCTGGTCGGGATCGTGTGTCTGAGCCGTTACGTGGCATCCCTGGCGCGCCGGCTCGGAGACCAGCGCACGATGGCACTGGCCAAGATATACGCGTGGGGTTGCGTTAGCATGTGGGCGGCGGTGGCCTTCGGTATCGCGATCGACGTTATGAACATACCTGTGAGCACAGCCGGCGCGCCGATCTTCGCACCGGTCATCCCGTTACTAATCGTGTTCGGGATGTTGACGCTGCTGCTGCCAGCGCGGCTCGTCAAGGCACTCCAGCGCTGCCGCGAGGAGGCGGGAAAGAACTGGCGGGCAGCGCGGCAGGCAGAGTAGCAGGCAGCGCAGGTTGGGGGGCCACGCCCGCTGCATAGGGGGCATGGAACATTGCTCAAGAACTGGGACAACCGGCACTGCTCAAGAGCAGTGGCACCCTGGCTCAGGCCCGATGACACACGGCACATCGACCCCCAGCCTGCCCTCCCCTGGAAGAGGGAGGGGTTTGGTTGCCTTTGCGTGGGCTCGGCGGTTTCGGCTACACTGCCGCGACGCGCCGAGCCGGGCGCGCGGAGCGAGATCAATCCGCGGGGGCCTTGGCGACAGGATTCGGAGAACCACACAATGTCATTCCGCCGGATCGCAATCTCAATTCTCGCCGGAGTACTCCTGCTGGGTGGCCTGCCGCCGGCGGTGCGGGCCGATGACGACATCAAGGCGAAGATCGCCGCCGCGGGGGACGAGAAAAAACACAACGCGGACGCGGTGGTCGTGCTGGATGAGACGGACGTCACCGTCCGGCCGAGCGGGATCGGCACGGCGCGCAGTCACATCGTGACCAAGATCCTGCGCGACGCGGCGATCCGCACGCAGTCGGTGCAGGTGTTCCCCTACGACCCGAACACGAACCGGCTGGAGCTGATCGCGGTCCGCGTGTACCGCGCGGACGGGACCGTCGAGGAGCTGCCGCTGGACAAGAAGGCCCAGCAGCCGCAGCCGTCGTGGGGCGTGTTCTGGGGCACACAGCAATACCTCGTGACGGTGCCGCGGCTGGCGGTGGGCGACGCGGTCGAGACCATCAGCGAGATGACCGGGTTCAATGTGGCGTATTTGGAGGGCGCGGAGGCCCAACCCACCGGCGGGACGCCGGTGCCACAGGTGCCACAGGTGCCCCCCGGGGAGGCGCAGCTCAATGCCAAGGGCGAGGTGTTGAACCCGCCGGTGCCGGGACATTGGCACGACGAAGTGCACTTTTGGTCGGACCGGCCGGTGATCGAGAAGCGCTACACGGTGCGGTTGCCGAAGGACAAGCCGCTGCAGTTCGAAGTGTACAACGGCGAGCTGCGGCCGGCGGTCACGCTCGAAGGCGACCAGGTCGTGTACTCCTTCGAGAAGAAGGACCTGAAGCCGCTGCCCAGCGAGCCATCGATGGAGCCGTGGCCGAACGTGGCCCCGAAGCTGCTGCTGGCGACGCTGCCGACGTGGGAGGACAAGGCGCGCTGGCTGTATCAGGTCAGCGAGCCGCAGTTCGAGCCCGACGACGCGATTAGGGCGAAGGTCGCCGAGGTCATCAAGGACTGCAAGACGGACGAGGAGAAGTACACCGCGCTCAATCATTGGGTGGCGGAGAATATCCGCTACGCCGGCACGAGCCGCGGCATGTGCGAGGGGTACACGATCCACTCCTGCAGGGAAACGTTTCACGACCGGGCGGGCGTGTGCAAGGACAAGGCGGGGATGCTGGCCGGGATGTTGCGCGTGGCGGGGTTCGACTCGTTCGTTTGCATGACGATGGCGCGGCAGCGCGTGGACCGCATTCCGGCGGACCAGTTCAACCACTGCGTGACGTGCATTCGCAAGCCGGACGGGGCGCTCATCCTGCTGGACCCGACGTGGATGCCGAAGAGCCGTGACAACTGGTCGACGCTGGAGCCGAACCAGCACGTGGTGTACGGGCTGCCGGAGGGCAAGGAGCTGTCGACCTCGCCGTACTTCCCGCCGGAGGAATGCCAGGCAACCTGGCGGTGCGTCAGCATCGTGCACGATGACAACAAGCTGACGGGGGCATTCGGATTTGAGGCGGTGGGCACGCCGGAGGGCCGGCTGCGGCGAGCACTGGCAGGTGTGCCGCCGGCGGAGCGGGCGAACTACTTCGACCAGACGGTGCAGCGGCTGAGCCCGAACGCGGTGGTGCAGAGCGTGGCGTGCGACGAGCCGGACGATTTTGCGCGGCCGCTGCACATCCGCTGCGACTTTGCGGCGCCGCGGTTCGTGCTGGGTGACGGACAGCAGCGGATGTTGGCGCTGCCAATGCTGCAGACGATCTTCGGCGACCGCACGCTCTCCGACTTGTTCGGGCAGACCGGGCCGGCCGAGCGGAAGTACGGGTTGAAGCTCTGGGCCTCGCGGCGGGCGCTGTTCGAGGAGACGATCAAGCTGCCGGCGGGGTGGACGGTGAAGAAGCTGCCGGAGGCGGTCGATATGGACGGGCCCTCGGCGGGGTTGCACTTCAAGATCGAGAGCAAGGAGGGGGAAATCCAGTACACGTGCGACCTGATCATCAAGAACTGGATCGTGCCGCCGGCGGACTACGCGAACTTCAAGCAGGTGATGGAGAAATTCGAGGAGTTGACGGGGCGCGTCGTGACGTGCGAGCGGGAGGGTGGCCATGCGCAGCGCTAGTACTCGTCCCAGGCCGGCCAGCGTCGCGTTTGGTGTCAGATGTCACCTCCTTGCCCGGACAGAATCCATGCGTGAAATCGGAATGCGTGCTCGTGTCGTGCGTGTGCCCGCCTACGCCGTGCTGGCGTTCGCGCTGGGGCTCGTCAGTGTGCAGCCGGTCGCGGCTCAGGCGCCGCCGGCGCCGGATGCGGTCATCGAGTTGTGGGAGCAGAACTGGACGCTGAACGCCGACGGCTCGACGGTTTACCACGACAAGCGGCACGTACAGTTGAACAGCGACAGGGCATACGGCGAGTTTGGTGATCCGCGGATCACGTACGACGCCGATACGGAAAAGCTCGAGATTATCGCGGCGCGGACGCGGCTGCCCGGCGGCAAGTACGTGGAGCTGCCGGAGTACGGGCACGTCGTGGTCGGGCCGGACGCCTCGGCGGGCTGGCCGGCGTTCACGGGCCTGCGCCAGCACCTGCTGGTGATGAGCGGGATCGAGCCGGGGTGCGTGGTCGAGGTCGAGTATCGGATCACGAGCCAGCCCGGGCGGCGAACATATCTGGCCGCGGACCTGCGCATCGATGACCGCTTTCCGATCAAGGAGCGCACCGTCACCGTGACGGTGCCGGCCGGCGCGCAGGTGCGAGCACTGCTGACGGGCCTGCCGGAGGACAAGGGCGGCAGTAACGGGCAGCCCAATTCGTGGACATTCAAGGACCTGCCGGCCAACCCGGACGAGCCGCAGGCCCCGCGCTGGCAGGTGCGCTGCCCGCGGCTGATGTTCACGACGGCCGACCTGGCGAGCAACTGGCTCAAGGGCCGGCATGCCCAGCTCGAGGCGGCAGCCGACAAGTCCGAGCTGATCACGCGGTTGGCGCAGGAGTGGACAAAGGACCGCGGCAGTTCGTCGGACAAACTGCGCGGCCTGCACGAAAAGCTCGCGGCCCAGTTCAACTTCGTCGAGTTCCCGGCGGACTGGCGCCCGGCGAAGATCCGGCCGGCGTCCGAGGTGCTGCTGTCCAACTACGGCTTGCCGGAGGAAGCGGCCGCCGTGCTGCTCGCGTTGGCCCGTGCGGCGGACCTACCCGCCATGCCGGGCATGCTCGTGCACGATGCGGTCTGGAACGCCGACGTGCCGCAGGATGGGATGGTGGCGGCGTACGTCGTGCTGCTGGTGGCCGGGCCGGCCGGCGACGTGGTGGCGCATGACGCGGGCGGCGGCGCACATGCCGTCACGCTGGACAGCGGTGATCCGCCGGAGATCTGGGACCCGCGCCGCGGACGCATCGTCCGCGATGGCACGTGGGCGGGCTACACGCTGCTGCCGGTGCCGGACGTGCTGATGCCGCGCGTGAAGCTGGCACCGTGGCTGACGAGCGACGAGAGCCGGTTGCAGGCGACCGGCAAGCTGACACTGAGTGACGATGGGAATTTCGCCGGCACGCTGACGCTGCGGGCGACGGGGTTGTTCGTCAACTCCGAGGGTCTGCGGTCGAGCGATGCGCAAAACCGCCGGCTGAATGCGGTGCTGGGGCACCTGGTGCCGGACGCGAAGGTGGAGAGCGTCACGGTGAAGACACTCGCGGTCGGCGAGTTCGAGGCCACGGTTCAGGTCAAGTCCAGCAAGCCGCTGCTGAAAGTGAACGACCGGTACTTTGTGAGGCTCGCTCAGGACGGGCCCCTGCTTGGTGACGTGCCGCTACCGCTTGGGCCGAGTCGGCGCCGGCTCCCGGTCCACGTGGCCGGTCCGTGCCTCGAAGACCTCCAACTGACGCTGGAATGGCCGGAGAAGTGGCAGGTGGAAGCCACGCCGGCCGAGTTGACGCGCGTCGCCGGCGACTGGGGCGCGCTCGAGCAGCGCGTGACGCAGGTCGAGTACGGTCTGACGCTGGAGCGGCGCATACAGATCGCGCAGAGCGACGTGCCGGCCACGAGCTTCCTCGCGCTGCGCGCGCCGCTCAACGAGCTGCGCAGCGAATATGCGCGAACGCTCGTGCTGAGGCCGTAGACCGCGTGCTTCGCCGGGGGGTATGGTGCGGCAACGCTGCCTCGGCGGTGCTGCAGGAGGTCCTGTATGTCCACGTTTCGCGCCGTCACCGGGGTCCTGTTGGCCACCCTTGCCCTGAGTTGCGGCTGCATGCCCGCGGGGCGGATGAACCTCGCCGAACGCACGGGCGGGAGCGCCGCCCTTTTTCATCAATTCCAGGCGTACGACGGGCATAGCGGCCGGTCGATTTCGTTTCGCGACGTGGTCGCCCGCTGCCGGGCCGCCGATGTGATCCTGTTCGGCGAGGCGCACTCGGACGTCGTGTGCAACCAGCTTGAGGCCCAGCTTCTGCATGCGTTGGCGACACAGGCGCGGCCGGTGTGCCTGGCCATGGAGTTTTTCGAGGCGGACACCCAGGCCGGGCTGGATGCATATCTGCGCGGGCGCCTCGCGGAAGCCGCGTTTCAGAAACAGACGCGCCAGGGGCGGGCGTACATCCTCTCACACCGGCCGCTGATCGAAATGTGCCGGGCGGGGCACATTCCGGTGATCGCCGCCAATGCGCCGCGACGCCTGGTGCGGGCGTACCGCAACTCGGGACTGCCGTACGAGGAGTACCGGGCGGGACTGGATCCGACGGAGCAGCGCTGGCTGCCGTTGACCAATGAACACCTCGGCGGCGACTACGAAAAACGGTTCATGGAAATGATGCAGGGGCACGCGCTGCCCCCGACCACGATGCCGACGACGGCGCCGGCCGAAGCGCCAATCACGGCTGAGGCGGCTATGCCACCCGCTCCGACGATGCAGCCGCGCGAGACCGCGAGCCGGATGTCACCCCACGGGATGTACCAGGCGCAGTTGCTGTGGGACCAGGCGATGGCCGAGTCGCTGGCGGACTTCCGCACCAGCTTCCCGCGGCATCGCGTGATGCTGATCGTCGGCGGGTTCCACGTCGCGCACACGGGCGGGACGGCGCTGAAGTATCGCGCGCGACGACCGAGCGATCGCGTCCTCACGATCGCGTACGAGGGGACTACGGACGGGGCGTTCAAGTTCGGTGACGATGAACGCGGGGCCGGCGACGTCGTGATCTACGGCATCGCGCCCCCGCCGGAAGAAGAGGAGCCCGCTGCATCCAGACCAGCCGCGCCTCCACCCACCACCGAGTTAGCGCTGCCAGAAACGCAGCCGACCATGCCGCAAGCACAAACCGCGGTGCCGCCGGTGGAGCCGGCGCCGGCACAAACGCCGCCTTCACAGCCGGTGCCGCCTGAGACAGCGGCGCCGCAGGCCGGACTGACGCCGGTGGTGTTCACAGGCCCAGAGGTGGTGATCCGTGAGGCGCTGGTAATCGGAAAAATCGGGCGCTGGGGACGGTCCGCGGTGCATACTGACGCGATCGAGGCACAGATCGTCGCGGGCGAATGGAAGCCGCCGACGGGCGGGCAGGCCGTCACGCGGCCCGACGGCAAGGTGCAGCACTGGCAGCTCGCGACCGCGGGCGACGATGGCCTGTTCCGCGACGAGGCGCTCGGAGGCGGCTATGCGTACGTCGCCGTGGAGTGCGACGGCGCGCAGACAGCCATCCTGGAAGCGGCCGGCCACAGCCTGGTGTACGTCAACGGCACACCGCGCGCCGGCGATCCGTACCAGTGGGGCTTCGTGCGTCTGCCCGTGCAGCTCGATGCCGGCCCAAACCACCTGCTGTTCGCCTGCGGCCGCGGCGAATTCCGCGCGAAACTACTGGCACCCCGCGCACCCGTCATGCTCGACACCGGCGATGCGCTCCTGCCAGACGTGCGGCTCGGCGAGAGCGGCGACATGCTGGGCGCGATCGTCATCATCAACGCCAGCGCCACGCCGCTCACCAATGCGCAGCTCAGCGCACAATGCGGCGACGCGCAGCGCGCGACGCCGGTGCCGCTGGTCCCGCCGGAGAGCGTCCGCAAGGTGGGGTTCACGTTCGCGCCCGACGCGTCCGACACCGCCGGCGACCGCCAGCTCGACGTCATCCTGACGCGCGCCGGCACAGAGCTGGACCGGGCCACCGTCACGTGGCGCGTGCGCCCCACGATGGAGGCGTATCGCCGGACGTTCATCAGCGACATCGACGGCAGCGTGCAGTACTACGCGGTGCGACCGATGCTGGAACAGGCCGACACCACCGCGAGCAGCCCGGCGTCCGGACCGGCGCTGTTCCTGTCGTTGCACGGCGCGAGCGTCGAGGCGATCGGCCAGGCGAGCTGCTATGCGCCGAAAGCGCATGGCGTGGTGGTCGCGCCGACGAATCGCCGGCCGTACGGTTTTGACTGGGAAGACTGGGGCCGCCTGGATGCACTGGAAGTGCTGGCGCTGGCGGAGCGGGCGTTCGGCACCGATCCGCGGCACACGTACCTGACGGGCCACTCGATGGGCGGGCACGGGACGTGGCAGATCGGTGCGCACTACCCGGACCGCTTCGCCGCCATCGCGCCGAGCGCGGGCTGGGTCAGCTTCTGGTCCTACGCGGGCGGCCCACGGACAGAGGACGGCACCCCCATCGAGCGAATCCTGCGGCGGGCTACGAACGCGAGCGACACGCTGGGACTGTCGCGGAACTACCGGCATTACGGGATCTACATCCTGCACGGTGACCAGGACGACAATGTGCCGGTGGCGCAGGCGCGGACCATGCGCAAGCAGCTCGGCGAATTCCACCCCAACTTCGCGTACTACGAGCGGCCCGGCGCCGGCCACTGGTGGGGCAACGAGTGCATGGACTGGCCGCCGCTGTTCGACTTCCTCCGGCAGAACACCAGGCCGGCCGCGCACACCGTCCGGGATGTCGAGTTTGTGACGGCGAGCCCGGCGATCTCGGCGACGTGTGACTGGGCGACAATCGAAGCACAGCAGCGCTGGCTCGACTTCAGCCGGATCGACCTGCACAGCGACGCCCAGCAGCGCACGCTCCGCGGAACGACCGACAATGTTGCCCGGCTGGCAATCCGGCTGGACTACACCGACGGCCAATACGTGATTGATCCGAACGGGCCGCTGACGGTGGAGCTGGACGGCGACCGGCTGGACAACACCGCCTGGCCCGCGGGCGGCGTACTGCGCCTGGCGCGGCGCGACGGACATTGGCAGATCTTCGCGGAGGCTGTTGACCCGCAGCTGAAGGGCCCCCACCGGGCTGGGCCATTCAAGGACGCGTTCCGGCACCGGATGCAGTTCGTGCACGGCACGCGCGGCACCGCGGAGGAGAGCGCGTGGGCCCGGGCGAAGGCGCGGCTGGACGCGGAGATGTTCTGGGTACGCGGCAACGGGTCGGTCGACGTGCTGGCCGACACGGAATTCGACACTGGCGCGGAACCCGAGCGAGGCGTGATCCTGTATGGCAACGCAGACACGAACGCGGCATGGGAGCCGCTGCTGGGGCGGTGTCCGATCCAGGTGACACGCGAACACGTCCACGTCGGCGAGCGGGCTATCGATGGCCGCAACCTGGCGGTGCTCTTAGCCTATCCCCGCCCGGGCGCGACGCCGGCCATGGTGGCGGCCGTCAGCGGTACGGGGCCGCCGGGTCTGCGCCTGACTGAACGCTTGCCGTATTTTGTGGCCGGCGTGGCGTATCCGGATTGGGTGGTGCTGGACGCCACGATGCTGACGCGCGGCACGGATGGGGTGCGCGCCGCCGGCTTCTTCGGAGGTGAGTGGCAGATCGACGATGAGCAGTCGGCCTTCTTGGAGCGCTGAAGTGCACCACCGAAGTCCGATAAACACAGGCTGCGGTGCGAATAATCAGGCCCGCGATAGGTATTTCCTTGCAAGCATTCGGGCTGGGCGGCAAGATGGGGCTGTTGGCGGAAAGATGATGACCCGTGTGCGTCCGAACGGATGTACGGTCAGGCCCCAGGGCGCATAACGGGCGGTGTGTGCGCATGATCCGGGCGCGGTCGTCATGCGGCGAGAGTATTGAGAGCGTAAAAACGGATATCTGTTTGTGAAACTCCTAAACATTGGCCTGCGGACCACGGTTGCCTGGGGGTGCCTGGCGGCAACTGCCGCGGCGCTGGCGACCCCACCCGCTGCCTTTGACCTGCGCAACGTAAACGGCCAGAACTACGTCACCTCGGTGAAGTCCCAGCAAGGCGGCACGTGCTGGACGCACGGGGCCGTCGCGGCGATGGAGGGCAACCTCCTCATGACCGGCGTCTGGGCCGCCGCGGGGGAGTCCGGCGAGCCGGCCCTCGCGGAGTATCACCTCGACTGGTGGAACGGGTTCAACCAGCACAATAACGATGACACCATCCCCCCCACCGGCGGCGGACTGGTAGTGCATGAAGGCGGCGACTACCGCGTGACCGCGGCGTACCTGACACGCGGCGAAGGGGCCGTCCGGGACGTGGACGGCCAGTCGTACGCCGAGCCGCCCGCGCGGCACCTGCCGTCGTACCACGTCTATTACGCCCGCGACATCGAGTGGTACGTCGCCGGCACCGGCCTGACGAACATCAACGCCATCAAGGAAGCCGTCATGGCGCACGGCGTCGTCGGCACGTGCATGTGCTACGACGGCGCGTTCATGTCCAATTACGTGCACTATCAGCCGCCGGGCAGCACGCTCGAACCCAACCACGCCATCGGCATCGTCGGCTGGGACGACAGCAAGGCGACGCCGGCCCCGCAGCCCGGCGCGTGGCTGTGCAAGAACAGCTGGGGCGCGGGCTGGGGCTTGAGCGGGTATTTCTGGATCTCGTATTACGACAAACACTGCGGACAGCACCCCGAGATGGGGGCCGTGTCGTTCCGCGGCGTCGAACCGCTGGCCTACGATTACATTTACTATCACGACTACCACGGCTGGCGCGACACGAAGACCGATTGCAGCGCGGCATTCAACGCCTTCACGGCGCCGGAGGAACAGACGCTCGCCGCCGTGAGCTTCTTCACCGCGGCCAACGATGTCACCTATACGGTGAAAGTCTACGATCGCTTCGAAAGCGGGCAGCTCCTGGATGAGCGCGCCGCGCAGACCGGCACCCATGCACACCTGGGCTTTCACACGGTCAACCTGGACCCGCCGCTGTCGTTGACAGCCGGGGACGATTTCTATCTCTACGTGGAGCTCTCCGCGGGCGGGCACGCGTATGACCGCAGCTCGGACATCCCGGTGCTGCTGGGTGCGTCGCAGCGCGTCTGGGTCGAGTCGGCGGCCCAACCCGGCCAGAGCTACTACCACGATGGCCGCGGCTGGCAGGACCTGTACGAATTCAACAGCACCGCGAATTTCTGCATCAAGGGGCTGGCCCAGACGTACGTGCCGCTGGTCTACAGCTTCCCGGAGGGTCGCCCGCAGTTCCGGCCGGCCGGCGTGCTCCAGCACCTCACGGTCCAAATCGACGACGCGATGGAGAGCTATGTGCCGGGGACCGCGGCGTTGCACTACCGCGACGACGGCGGGGAGTTCACGACTTACCCGCTGACCCCGCTGGGCGAAAACCAGTTCCGCGCCACGCTGCCCGTCGGCACCTGTGCGGCGCAGCCGGAGTACTACTTCACGGCGCAGGGGAGCGCCGGCACAACGGTGCGCAGTCCAGCGACGGCGCCGGCGGCCGTGTACACGATGCTGATGGGTGCGCTGGAGGTCGTGTTCGCCGACGATTTCGAGACCGACCAGGGCTGGACGGTGACGAACACGAGCCTGATGACCGGCGCGTGGGAGCGCGGTGTGCCGGTGGGTGGCGGCGTGCGCGGCGATCCGGCGACTGACTACGACGGCTCCGGCGCGTGCTTTGTCACCGGGAATGCACCCGGCGATGCGGACGTGGACGGCGGGCCGACGCGCCTGATCTCGCCGACCTTTGATCTGTCGGATGGCCGGTACTATCAACTCAGCTACGCGCGCTGGTTCTACAATGACGACCACGATGTGGACCGGCTGACGGTGGAGGTCTCGACCGACGGCGGTGCGAACTGGACCCTGCTGGAGAGCGTGGAACACACGGTGGGCTGGGTCGAGCAGACCATCGGACTGAACGACTTCGTTACGCCGACCGCCCAGGTGAAGATCCGCTTCGGCGCGGTCGATAATCCGAGCAACTCGATCACCGAGGCGGCGATCGACGCGTTTGCGCTGCGCGCGCCGGCCTGTGTGATGCCCGACGGACTGGGGGATTTGAATTGCGACGGCGGGCTGGGTTTTGCGGACATCAACGTGTTCGTGCTCGCGCTTTCGAACATGGAACTCTACGCCGCGGCGTACCCGGGCTGTCCGCTCGCCAACCGCGACATCAACGAGGATGGCTTATTCGATTTCCGCGACATCAACCCGTTTGTCGCCCTGTTAACGGAGTAGCGGCGCGGCCCCCCCGCCCGCACAAGGAGTGCTCGCAATGCAGTACGTGTTGAAAAACCAGCGTGGAACTCGCTCCCGCACGACTGGGATCCTGATGCGCTTGGCCCTGGTCGTGGCGATTGCGCCGTGTGCATGGGCGCAGCTCACGGCCGCCGACCTCGAGGCGCTGCGTGCCCAGGGCGAGCGCGAGGGCTGGACCTTCACGGTGGGCGAAAACGAGGCCACGCAGTACAGCCTGAAGGAGCTGTGCGGGGTGGTCGAGCCACCCGACTGGCGGGAGCATGCGCGGTTCGACGATTGCGCGACGACCCGCGACCTGCCCGCCAGCTTCGACTGGCGCACGCAGGGCGTGCTCGGCGCCGTCCGCAACCAGGGCAGTTGCGGCAGTTGCTGGGCGTTCAGCATCATCGGGGCGGTGGAGCCGCAAGTCGCGATCCAGGACCAGGTGCTGGTGGACCTGTCCGAGCAATGGCTGGTCAGTTGCTGCGGACTGGGCGGATGCAGCGGAGACTGGCCGGGGACGGCGGCGAGATATCTCCGGTGCAACGGCCAGTACACGGATTACTGTGGCGGATTCGGCGCCGTGCCCGAAGCCAGCTTCCCATACCAGGGCTGGGACGCGCCGTGCAACTGCCCTTATCCGCATACCTATTGCCTCGATTCGTACACGTACGTCGGGCCCCAGTGGGGCATCCCAACGGTGAACCAGATCAAGCAGGCGATCCTGGACCACGGCCCGGTTTCGGTGTGCGTGGACGCCACCAGCGCGTTCCAGGGCTACAACGGCGGCATCTTCAACTCCTGCAGCGGCACGAGCATCAACCACGCGGTGGTATTGGTCGGCTGGGACGACAACCAGGGCACCGACGGCGTGTGGTTTCTGCGGAATTCGTGGGGTGCGGGCTGGGGCGAACAGGGGTATATGCGAATCGCGTACAACTGCTCGATGGTCGGCTACGGCGCGCTCTACGTGACGTACGCGGGCCTGCCGCCCTCGCTGACCTTCACCTATCCGGACGGCAAGCCGACGGAAGCCCCGGCGCAGCAGGCGGTCACGTTCCATGTAGACGTCGCGGGCAAGTACGACGGCGTGCCGGTCGCGAACTCGGGCCAACTGCACTATTCCATCAACGACGCCCCGTTTGTGATGGTGCCCATGACCGAGGAATCCGCGAACCACTACTCGGCGACGCTGCCCGCCGTGGGCTGCATGGACCGGGTCCGCTGGTACGTCAGCGCGGCCGAGGCCACCTCGGGCCGCATCTATGACCCGCTGACCGCGCCGGCCGGCTACAACACGACGCTCGCGATCTCGTATCGCGCCGCGCTGCTGGCGGACGACTTCGAGACGGACCGCGGCTGGACCGTGTCCAACACGGCGCTGATCGCCGGCGCCTGGGAACGCGGGGTCCCGGTGGGTCTCGGCGAGCGGGGCGACCCGGCAAGCGACTACGACGGTTCCGGGGCCTGCTTCCTGACGGGCAACTTCTACGGCGATTCCGACGTGGACGGCGGGCCGACACGGCTGATCTCGCCGGTGTTCGACCTGTCGGACGGCCGCTTCTACCAGGTTGCCTACGCGCGCTGGTTTTATAACGATGACAACGACATCGACCGCCTGACGGTGGACGTGTCGAACAACAACGGCGTGTCGTGGGTGAATGTCGAGACCGTGCCGCACACGGTGGGCTGGGTGCATCGCACGTTCAATGTCAGCGACTACGTGACGCCGACCGCCCAGGTCAAGGTACGTTTCTGTGCGGTGGATACGCCGAGCAACTCCATCACCGAGGCCGGGCTCGACGCGTTCTCCGTCTCCGCCCTGATCTGCCCCGCGGTGGGGGACGTGAACTGCGACGGGGTGGTGGACTTCCGGGACATCAACCCGTTTGTCCTCGCGCTCACCAACCCGGCCACCTACGCGACCCTCTACGCGGGCTGCCCGGAGTTGACGCGTGACATCAACGGTGATGGCGTCCTCAGCTTCGCTGACATCAACCCGTTTGTGAACCTGCTGGCCCGCTAGCGCCCCACGGGCTGCTGCCCGCCAGCGGTTGCCGCGGACGCGGGAGCGGTGGACCACTGTCCGCCGCTCCCGCGTCTTTTTCGCGCGCGGTGCGGCGGGGGGCGGATTTCCACTTGCGGATGCCGTGGTCCGGATGTTAGGCTGAGGGGGTCTGGTTAGACGGCACGTGTGCGCAGGGTGTGAAGAAGCCAACCCGGATCCGTTGCCGGCCCGGGGCATTGCGACCGACGGCACCCGGGCGTTCGCGCTGATGTCTCCGGCAATGCTGGTGCGTCGCGCGGCACACGTTTCACGCCCGGCGGCGTGCGCAGGGGCACACGATGTGGTGGCAGTCTGGCCCAAGGTACGTCGCGCATCCCGCGCTTCCCCGCGGCAGTCCGCCGCGCGTTCCAGTCCCGTACTCCAAGGAGAAGTCGTGATGAGAAGCTCCCATTCCCTGTCGTGGGCCAAGGGCATCGCTGTGGCCGCCCTGCTGGCCCTGGCGCTCCTGCCGTGCGGCGCGGCCGAGGTGCAGACCGCCGTGTCGCAGACCACGGCCGACCGTGTCACGCTGCACTACGTCATCCCAACGCCTACCCTGGCGACGGTGGACATCGACGGACGGGCATACGTGCAGGTTACGCTCGACCGGGAGCCACTGCTGAGCGGGGCCGGCGCTCCCGCCCTGCCGCGCATCTGTCGCAGCATCATCCTCCCGGACGCCGGCACACCGGTACTCAACGTGCTCAGCGCGACGTACGATGAGCTCACCGAGATCGACGTCGCGCCGTCCAAGGGCTTGCTGTTGCGCACCGTCGACCCGGACAGCGTGCCCTACACCTTCGGGCCGGCGTATGCCACCGACGCGTTCTACCCGGGCCCGATCGCGGAACTCGACACGCCGTACATCCTGCGTGACTACCGCGGCGTGGTCGTGGCGCTCAATCCGTTCCAGTACAACCCCGTCAAACGCACGCTGCGCATCTATCGCGAACTCGTGGTCGAAGTGGTGACCCGCGGCAATGGCGGGGTCAACGCCCTGGATCGCACGCGGCGCAGCGGCCTGATCGATCGCGGCTTCCGGACGATCTACGCGCACCATTTCGTGAACCACGCCCAGGCACACCTGCGCTACAACCCGCTGGACGAGCAGGGCGACCTGCTGATCATCTGTCACGACGCCTGGCTCGCAAACGTGCAGCCGCTTGTCACGCACAAGATCGCGCGCGGCCTGAACACGACCCTGGTCGGCGTCAGCACGATCGGCAACAACGCCACCGCCATCAAGAACTACATCCAGGGCGTATACAACAGCAGTGACTTGGCGTACGTGCTGCTCGTCGGCGACGCCGCCCAGATAGCCACACCCTACGCCTCCGGCGGGTCGGCCGACCCGACCTACTCGAAGCTGGCCGGCGGCGACAACTACCCTGACATCATCGTCGGCCGTTTCTCGGCGGAGACGGCCACGCAGGTCGACACCCAGGTGTTGCGCACGATCACCTACGAGAACCTGCCGGCCCCGCTGCAGGACTGGTTCTGGAAAGGGGTCGGCATCGCCTCGGCTCAGGGCGCCGGACAGGGCGACGAGGGCCAGGCCGACTACGTGCACATGGATGAAATCCGCCAGTGGCTGCTCGCCTGCGGCTACACGCTGGTCGACCAGATCTACGACACGAACGGTGGCACCGCGGCGATGGTCTCCAACGCGCTGAACGCGGGCCGCGGCATTGTGAACTACTGCGGCCACGGGAGCACGACGTCGTGGAGCACCACCGGCTTCTCCAACACGAATGTCGCCGCGCTCGTCAACGACAACATGCTGCCGTTCATCGTCAGCGTGGCATGCGTCAACGGCCAGTTCGACGGCTACACCTGCTTCGCCGAGGCCTGGCTGCGGGCATCGCACAACGGCGTCCCCACCGGCGCCATCGGCACGTACATGTCGTCGATCAACCAGTCGTGGGCACCGCCCATGGAGGCGCAGGATGAGTTCAACCTGCTCCTGTGCGCGGAGACCTATGTGAGCTACGGCGCCCTGTGCTACGCCGGGTCGTGCTCCATGATGGACGACTATGGCTCCGGCGGCGTCGACATGTTCAACACGTGGCACATCTTCGGCGATCCGTCGGTGCGCATCGCGCTGACTTGCATCGACCAGGGCAGCGCCACGCTCGACGCGTCGCGCTACGGCTGCGAGGACACGGTCCTGATCTCGGTCACCGACTGCGGGCTGAACCTCGATGACCTGAACATCGACACCGCGACCGTGACCATCGCGTCGGACACGGAACCCGCCGGCGAAACCGTCGTCGTCACCGAACTCGGCCCCGCCCTCGGGCAGTTCGCGGGCAGCATCGTCCTCAGTGCGACGAACGCCGCCGGGGTGCTGCAGGTCAGTGCGGGCGACACGCTCACATTGACCTACATCGACGCCGACAACGGCCAGGGACAGCAGGTCACGGTCACCGCGACCGCCCTCGTCGATTGCACGCCGCCGACCATCACCAACGTCCACGCCGCCGACATCCAGCCGCGCAGCGCGGTCATCACCTTCGACTGCGACGAGCTCGCCAGTGGCACCGTCCGCTACGGCCTGAGCTGCGGCGCGCTGAACAACACCGCCACGGGCGGCCTGGCCATGTCGCCGACGATCAGCCTGAGCGGCCTGACCGACGACACGACCTACTACTACAAGG